>NYTV01000051.1 GCA_002683685.1 Paracoccaceae bacterium | reverse complement strand
AAGCGATGAACACCCCTAAAACGCCTCCCTTAGCCCACTGCGTCCATCAGTCCTTGACGGCCTACTTCAACGACCTTGATGGTGTTGCGACTGAGGGTCTATATGATCTTGTTATTACAGAAGTCGAACGGCCCCTTCTTCAGCAGGTCATGCAACATGTTGAGGGCAATCAACTCAAAGCCGCCAAACTGTTGGGACTGAATCGAAATACGCTTCGAAAAAAACTAACGGCTCACCGGCTACGTTGAAATTCAAACCTTATTTAAAAGAATTGAATCACGCTCCAAAAAATAGAAAAATTCTCAAATGGCACCCACCAAAAAAATAAGCGCCGTACGGCGAGCCCTAATCAGCGTTTCAGATAAACAAGGCATCGTCGAATTCGCAAAGAAACTCTCAGCGCACGGCGTTGAAATTCTGTCTACCGGAGGTACCGCTCGTCTCTTACAGCAGGAAAAAGTGCCCGTCATCGAGGTATCAGACTACACCGGTTTTCCCGAGATGATGGATGGTCGGGTCAAAACGCTTCATCCCCGAATTCATGGCGGCTTACTCGGCCGTCGCGGCATCGATGACGAAGAAATGTCCCGCCACGGCATTAATCCAATCGACCTCGTGGCCGTCAACCTATACCCCTTCGCGCAAACAATCAAACAGGAAGCCTGCACGCGAGAAGATGCGATTGAGAACATCGACATCGGGGGGCCCTCAATGATCCGTGCCGCGGCTAAAAATCATGATTCGGTGACTGTCATTGTCAGTCAGTCCGATTACGATCGGGTGGCTGCAGAGATCGAAAATAGCGGCGGCGTGTCACAGATCACCCGTAGCGAACTCGCTGCAAAAGCATTTAGTCATACCGCCCAATACGACGGAATGATTTCCAATTACCTCACGCTCGACCCGGAAGATGGACTGCCCCACGTGCTAAACCTGCAGTATGAAAAAGCTCAGACGATGCGCTATGGCGAAAACCCGCACCAAAACGCTGCGCTATATAAAGAGGCAGCACCGGCAACCGGGACCCTTGCTTCAGCAATTTCACTTCAGGGGAAAGCGCTTTCCTTCAACAATGTTGCCGATGCTGATGCCGCGCTTGAGTGCGTCAGTGCATTTAAAGATACCGCCTGCGTCATCATTAAGCACGCGAATCCCTGTGGAGTCGCTGTCGCACCAACCGCTCTTCAAGCCTATGAAGCGGCCTACGCTACCGATCCCACCTCCGCATTTGGAGGCATTATCGCTTTTAACCGAACCGTCGATGAAACGACGGCCAAGATCATCATCGAAAGACAATTTGTCGAAGTCATGATCGCGCCGGATTACTCAGAAGCGGCTATCGGGATATTCACATCAAAACCGAACATTCGTGTCCTCAAAGTGTCGGGGATCGATCCGCTTGGATTCGCACAACGCCACTTCAAGCGAATCGGGGGCGGTCTGTTGGTGCAGGATCAAGATATGGGTCGCGTGACCGTATCTGATCTAAAGGTCGTCACGCAAAAAAAACCCAGCGCAAAACAACTCGAAGATTTACGGTTTGCCTGGATCGTTGCAAAATTTGTAAAGTCCAATGCCATTGTGTATGCCTCAGGTCTTAGAACCATAGGGATTGGGGCGGGTCAGATGAGTCGTGTTTATTCGGCCCGCATTGCAGGAATCAAGGCGGCCGACGAGAACCTAACGGTTACCGGATCGGTAATGGCTTCAGACGCATTTTTTCCTTTCCGCGATGGCATTGATGCCGCTGGAAAAGCAGGGATCCAAGCCATCATCCAACCTGGTGGCTCACAACGTGATGATGAAGTCATCGCCGCTGCCGATGAGCAGGACATGGCAATGGTATTCACCGGCATGCGGCACTTCCGGCACTAGCGGATGCGAGTTCTCATTGTTGGCAATGGTGGGCGCGAGCACGCGCTCGCATGGAAAGCCGTCGCTTCCCCTCAAGTCGAAAAAGTGTTCGTCGCCCCGGGTAATGCGGGCACAATGACGGAAAAGCACGTCGAGAATATTCCGGTCAAGGCTGATGATATCGACGGGCTTATCTCTGCTGCTATTTCAAAACAAGTGGATCTCACGATCGTCGGCCCAGAAGCGCCTTTAGTCGATGGCATTGTCGATCGATTTTCGGAAGCCGGCCTTCCTTGCTTCGGTCCCCGCAGCGGCCCGGCCCAACTGGAAGCATCCAAAAGTTTTACGAAAAATTTTCTCGATCGGCATCAAATCCCGACCGCGAGCTGGCGATCTTTCACAAATGCTGAACACGCTCGAGAACACGTCTTCGCTCACGCGCTTCCGCTGGTGCTAAAAGCTGACGGCTTGGCGGCAGGAAAAGGCGTCATCATTGCACACACCCAGGTCGATGCGCTAAACGCGATTGACGAAATTCTTGTCGACCAACGCTTCGGAGACGCAGGACAAACGCTCGTCATCGAAGAATTTCTGGAGGGCGTAGAGGTCAGCTTTATTTGCGTCGCGTCGGGCACCCAAGTCATCCCGCTCGCCACTTCACAGGACCATAAAGCGAGAGAAGCGGGCGACAAAGGGCCCAACACCGGGGGAATGGGTGCTTTCTCCCCCGCGCCAAATGTCGATCCCACCCTGCATAAACGCATCATGGACGAAATTATTAATCCCACGGTTCGCGGACTCGCAGAAGAAGGCATGCCTTACCTTGGATTTTTGTACGCAGGCCTAATGATTGATCCCAACGGAAATCCTAAAGTCCTGGAGTTCAACTGTCGCCTGGGTGATCCGGAAACCCAACCCATATTGATGAGGCTGCAATCCGATTTGATCGCGCTGTGCATATCAGCAATCGAGGGGCGTATCGATGACTTCTCGTTGGAATGGGACTCCCGTTATGCGCTGGGCGTGGTGATGGTTGCAGACGGCTACCCCGGGGATTACCCGCGGGGCGATGAAATTCATGGACTTGATCAAATCGATTCCCCCAATATAAAAGTTTTCCATGCGGGTACTCGAACAGAACATCATAAAATCCTGACGGACGGTGGACGAGTGCTTTGCGTAACGGCACTAGGACACACCCTGATCGACGCCCAAAAAAATGCGTACCGTGGAGTCGGGTCAGTCCAATGGCCTGGAGCCGGATGGCGGCCTGACATAGGTTGGCGGGCCGTTTAACTGACTGGCCAAAGGTACCCGATCATTAAAGATTCATTAACACGCGAGGTTTCTGATGGCGTCGACTGCCTCCATCGTGGCGGCGTCATTGCCTACCCAACAGAATTTTGCTTTGGATTAGGGTGTGATCCCTCCAATCAAGAAGCCGTGCGCCGTATACTGGCTTTAAAAAATCGACATTGGCGACAGGGCCTTATCGTGATCGCCGACACCCCCCTGAGACTTCGGGGACTCGTTGATATGACCAATGAAAAATTGATGGCGGCACCACTGACTTCCTGGCCTGGACCACATACCTGGCTGTTACCCGCCCTGTCGAGTGTCCCGTCCTGGCTACGCGGTCAACATCCCTCACTAGCGGTTCGCGTCACGAACCACCCTGTTGTGCAACAACTCTGTCACGAGAGTGGTATGCCTATCGTATCCACCAGCGCAAATCGATCGGGTCGGCCGCCTTTGCGAACCGCGCAGTCCGTAAAAAATGAATTCGACAATGAAATTGATTGCATTCTTGACGCAGCGGTAGGCGGCGCCTCGGCACCCAGCACCATCACAGACGCACTAACCGAAAAGTCAATCAGGGGCTAGCACAATTGAATAACGATGTGGATATCGCGCAAGTCAGCGACTACCTGAAAACACTTCAAGATGGCATCTGCACGGCATTAGGCGAGGCGGATGGCGAGGGTATCTTCGAAGAGGATGCATGGGAATCATCCAGCGGTCAGGGTCGAACCCGGATATTGCAAAAGGGCCTGCTGTTTGAACAAGCAGGTGTCAACTTCTCCCATGTTGAAGGCCATTCGCTGCCGGCAGCCGCGTCAGCACGACACCCCGAACTTGCGGGAAGCCCTTTTCAGGCAATGGGCGTATCCCTTGTCATCCATCCTGAAAATCCTTTCGTGCCCACATCACACATGAACGTTCGATTCTTCTACGCGCGCACTAACGATCGACCGATCTGGTGGTTTGGGGGCGGATTCGATCTAACGCCTTACTATGGATATATCGAGGATGCGATCCATTGGCACACAACGGCTAAAGCCGCAGTCGAGCCTTTTGGGTCTAATCTGTATCCAAAGCTTAAAAACGCGTGTGATGATTATTTTTTTATCAAACATCGAAACGAGCAAAGAGGGATCGGAGGACTCTTTTTCGATGATTACGCCGAGGGCGGTTTCGAGACCGCATTCGCATTAACCCGAAGCGTTGGAGACCATTTTTTACCGGCTTATCTGCCGATTGCCTCAAAAAGACGAACCCAAGCATTCTCTTCTGACCAACGATCATTCCAGCTTTATCGCCGGGGACGTTATGTGGAGTTCAATCTGGTTTATGACCGCGGTACGCTTTTTGGACTCCAAAGTGGCGGTCGAACCGAATCGATCCTGATGTCTCTACCGCCTAAAGTCAATTGGCAATATGATCGAAAAGACGAGCCCGGCAGCGCAGAACAGACGCTCGTTACAGACTTTCTCAAACCGCGAGATTGGCTGGGTGAGTCGGCATCGGGATTGTCTTTTTGATCTACTAATCATGCCCATCATTCTCTACACGCTTGCACTTTGGTTAATCCTGCCCCTACTCGTTTTAAAACTGGTCTTGAGGATCATTAAAAATCCGAGTTATCTCAATCGACTCGGCGAACGTTTTGGCAACGGTAAAAAAATAGAACCTTCTTTTGATCTTTGGATACACGCAGTGTCCGTTGGAGAAGTTCATGCCGCCACACCGTTGGTTCAAGGTTTCCTAACAGACCACCCCGCCGCACGAGTCATCATTACGACGATGACCCCAACAGGGGCTCGACAGGTGGTCGATACATTTAGCACGTCTGTTGTTCACCGCTACGTACCTTACGATTACGGTTTCGCCGTTAAACGATTTCTTGATCATGTCCAGCCCAAAGTGCTGATTCTGATGGAAACCGAAATTTGGCCGAACATCATCAGACATTGTCATCAAAGAAACATCCCCGTCGCCATGGCCAATATCCGGTTATCCGAAAAATCTGCAAATCGATATCACATGATTCGACCGCTTATCCGTTCCGTCTTATCGAGGGTATCGGTATTCGCAACCCAGACCGAAGATGATCGACGTCGCCTCAAAACCCTAGGCGCGGACGCCAACAAAATCCATCGAACAGGCAGTACCAAGTTCGAGATTAAGATGCCGTTCAATATAGCGGACCTCACTCACACGATTAGGGCTGAGTGGGGATTCGACCGTCCCGTCATCGTTGCTGGCAGTACTCACGAAGGAGAAGAGGCGCTATTGCTTCGCACATTTAAAAAACTCCAGGCAAAATTTAGCGATTTACTTCTGGTGATCGCGCCCCGCCACCCGGAACGATTTGACCCTGTCGCTCGATTAGTGGCGAAAAATGGTTTTGAAATCAATCGCCGGAGCATCGACGACCGCAAACTTGATAATCAGGTGAACGTCCAGATCGCTGACACCATGGGAGAGTTGGCAATTCTTTTCGGAGCGGCAGATATCGCGGTGGTCGGCGGCAGTCTTATTCCGATTCGAGGCATTGGCGGACATAACATTTTGGAACCCTGCGCCGCGGGCGTGCCCGTGGTGTTCGGATCCAATATGGGTAATTTTCTTGAAATCAGTCGCCTCACACTTGAGGCTAAAGCGGGTTTTCAAATCAAAGATGAAGAAGATTTAGACAAAGTTTTAAACCAGCTACTTCAGGACTCCAATCTAAGAAATTTAATGGGGGATCGCGGCAAAAATATGATTCACCAAAACACGGGTGCGACCTCGAAGACGCTTCAACTCATTCTTCCGTTGTTAAACGCCCAATAGCCATCATTAAAAATTAGTCTATTTTTTCAGTTGTTTTTTTGCTGTTTTTGTTTTTTAAAAATTTGCGACTCGAAGAATTTTTCTAATTTGCGTTAAATGTTTTTCTAAAAATTCCTGGATCAAACTTCGTGTAGTT
>NYTV01000076.1 GCA_002683685.1 Paracoccaceae bacterium | reverse complement strand
CCGGATGACTTCATGCCGCCAAAGGGCGCTACGTCAGTAGAGATCAGGCCCGGTATTGATGCCCACCATGCCGTACTCCAGTCGCTCCGCCACACGGAATACCCGGCTCAGATCGCGCGCATAGAAGTAAGCAGCGAGGCCAAACTCGGTATCGTTGGCCTGACGTACCACGTCCGCTTCATCGCTGAAGCGGAACAACGGCGCCAGCGGGCCGAAGGTTTCCTCACGGGCAACCAGCATGCTGCTGTCGACGTTGGTGATAATGGTCGGTTCAAAAAAGTTGCCGCCCAGCGCATGCGGCTTACCACCGGCCAGGATCTCAGCGCCCTTGCCAATAGCGTCGGCCAGATGCCGCTGCACCTTGTCTACCGCATTGCCATCAATCAGGGGCCCGGTGGTCACACCAGCCTCGCTGCCATTACCCACTTTGAGCTGAGCAACTGCAGCAGCCAGCTTCTCAGCAAAAGCATCGTAGACAGAATCCTGCACATAGATGCGATTGGCACAGACGCAGGTCTGACCGGCATTGCGGTACTTTGAAATCATCGCGCCTTCAACGGCGGCGTCCAAGTCAGCATCATCAAAGACGATAAAGGGCGCGTTACCACCCAACTCCAGCGATAATTTTTTCAGGCTGGGTGCACACTGCTCCATCAGCTTGATGCCCACGCCGGTCGAGCCGGTAAACGACAGTTTGCGCACAATAGGGTTGCTACACAGCTCACCGCCCACGTCGCGTGAGGCGTCTACATCGGCGGTAATGACACTGAACAGGCCGGCAGGCAGGCCAGCCTGTTCAGCCAGCAAAGCCAATGCCAGCGCAGAGAAAGGCGTCTGCGGTGCCGGCTTCAGCACCATAGCGCAGCCAGCTGCCAGCGCCGGGCCGGCCTTACGAGTAATCATTGCAGCAGGGAAGTTCCAGGGCGTAATCGCAGCAGTGACACCAACCGGCTCTTTTTGCACGAGAATGCGCTTGTCCGCCTGATGGCCTGGGATGACATCGCCATAGATGCGCTTGGCTTCTTCACCAAACCACTCCAGAAAAGAGGCAGCATAGGCGACTTCACCTCGGGCTTCGGTCAGCGGCTTGCCCTGCTCAGCGGTCATGATGCGCGCCAGATCCTCTTGATGCTGCAGCATCAGCTCGAACCATTTGCGCAGCACCTGCGCGCGTTCTTTGGCCGTGCGCTCACGCCAAGCCTGTTGCGCCTGCTGCGCGGCTTCAATAGCGCGTCGCGTCTCCGCCGCCCCCATATTCGGCACACTGCCCAAACGCTCGCCATTGGCCGGATTGAATATCTCGGTTCGAGCACCGCTGTCGGCCTCGCACCAGCTACCATTAACAAAGGCTTGTTGGCGAAAAAGCTCGGGGCAGTGTAGTTCCATTTAATAAGTCCTCATCTAGAGCGAAAATCGAGCATGCGTAACGCATTTAAAACATCGATGTTTGAAATTTCAAACATGCTATGCGCAGCGCTGCGATCAGGCAATACCCCGGATGAGAAAAAACAGCGAGAAGGGAATAAAGCAATACAGAAGGATACGGTCAGGTGAACGGCCTGCAAGAAAGCAGGCCGAGAACACCAGGATCAGGCCGCCGTTTCGCCCTCGAAGAGCTCGGTAGGCGTACTTTGACCGTCCTCCAACAGACCTGCCACACGCTGCAAACTGGCCAACAACATAAGTTGCTCCCAATCAGCGAGTTTGCCAAAACGATCAAGGAAAGGCGACGGCAGCAGTGCAGGCTCAGCCTGAATCACAGCCACGCCTTTTTCACTGAGTGCCAAGTGGACTTTGCGCTTGTCACTTTTACTACGAATACGCTGCAGCAACTCGCGATTTTCCAGCCGGTCGATAATGGTGCTCAAGGTCGCTTGCGACACGCTGACCTGTTTAGCCAAGTCACCCAGAGTACTTTCACCCATCGCCTTGATACTGTGCAGGATCAGCAGCTGAATAGGTGTTAGCCCGCTGTGGCGACCAAGTCGTTTGGCGTGAATCTCACTGGCTCGCTGCAAACGGCGCAGCGCCAGATATAAATCGTGCATCATGTGCATAAAAAACTCCCGGCCAGCGCCGTAAAAACAGGCAGCATTTTGACACAAAGCCTAAATATTACAGTAGTAACTAGATGCATTTTCTGCAAAACCGCTGCACGCCGCTTTAGCGGCAATTAAAGACAAAAAAGCATCGCACTATCGTGGATTATTACACGTATTTTATTTTTACTTCAAAGTAATTATCTTGCCAGTGAAAATTCTTTACTGGTTGTTGCGCATTTTTCTAAAGAATTAACCATGCGGTATGAGCGGTCTTTCCCGCTACTGACACAAGCAACACACTGCTAGACTGCAGCCACAGAACATCGCTTCGCTCCCACAATCGCCTTAACCAAAAGCGAAATCACATGACCCATCGCACCGCCACCGTCGCCGCTATTCTGGCCACGCTCGCCGGCCACGTCAGCGCTGCTGAGAGCAGCCTGAAGCTACCCACCCAGACCATACTTGGCACGGGTCCAGCGGCAGCCAACGACCGATTGCCGTCCGCCAGCAGTCATATCGACAGCGATCAGATTAGCCCTTACAGCCTGGGTGCCAATCTCTCCGAGTCGCTGCAACGCTCGCCTGGCATACTCGCGCTGAATCGTCAGAACTACGCGCAAGACGTGCAGATATCCTCTCGCGGCTTCGGCGCGCGCGCCCAATTCGGCGTGCGTGGCGTGCGTTTGATTCAGGATGGCATTCCGCTGACCATGCCAGACGGACAGGGCCAGCCAGCACTCTTTGACCTCGACGGCATGCAATACTTCGATGTGCTGCGCGGTCCGTTGAGCGCCCTTTATGGCAACGCGTCAGGCGGAATCATTCAGGGCTTCACCGAGGCAGCTCCGCTACATCCAACACTCGACAGCCGCAGCGCCATTGGTAGCGACAACCTCTGGCGTTCACGCTTGAAGTACGGCGGCCAGCATGGCGACCTCAGCATCAACGCCAACGTGTCCCGACTGGAAACCGATGGCTATCGCGATCACAGTAAAGCGCAGCGCGACATGGCCAATCTCCGCCTGGGCTGGAATATCGACGACGCCTCCAGCCTGACGCTGCTGCTTAACAGCCTTGATCAGCCAGAAACGCAGGATCCGTTAGGGCTCGATGCCGCAGCGCTGGATGAGGACCGCGAGCAAGCGGTAGCGCGCGCAGAGGAATACAAAACCCGCAAGACAGTACGCCACAATCAGGCGGGCCTGAATTATCAGCGTCGGTTGAGCAACGACGATCAACTGACTGTGATGGTCTACGGCGGGCAGCGTTATGTGGAGCAGTACCTCGCCTTCGCTGGCGACGGCGAATTCTCAGGTGGTGGCGTGATCGAGCTGGATCGCAAGTTCGGCGGTGGCGAGTTGGGCTGGCAGCGCGACACCTCTCTGTTCAGCCTGCCGGTCCAACTGGCCGCAGGCATTACCTATGGCTATCAGGGCGAAGGCCGTAAGGGCTTCATCAACAACAACAACGGCGACAAGGGCGGTCTTAAACGTGACGAGTTCAATCAGGTCGACAGCAAAGAGGCCTATCTGATCAGCACTTGGGCACTGACCGATCAATGGAGTCTAACCGCCGGTGTGCGTCATAGCCGGGTCGAGCTTGAGTCCGACGATGACTTCCTCAGCGATGGTAGTGACGACAGCGGCAACGTGGATTACCAGCAGACCACACCTGCTCTGGGTATCAGCTATCAATGGAGCCCGGCTCTCACCCTGTATTCTGCCGCCGGACAAGGCTTTGAAACGCCGACCTTCCAGGAACTCGCCTATCGCCCTAGCGGAAGCGGTTTGAATTTCGATCTGCAGCCCAGCGAGTCGCGCAATGCCGAGGTCGGCTTTAAACTGCGCCAAGGCAATACCCGGGTAGATGCAGCGCTGTTTTACACACGTGTCGAGGATGAAATCGTCACTGGCGTAAAGCAGGTTACGAGCGACCGCTCCACCTACGCCAACGCTGGCAAATCCAGCCGTCGCGGCCTGGAACTGGCTGTCGAGCAGCGCTTTGCATACGACCTCAACGCTTATCTCGCCTACACCTATCTGGACGCTGAGTTTGATCAGTACACTGACGGCAACGGCAATGATTTCTCGGGCAACTCTCTGCCCGGCGTGCCACGCCATAGTTTGTATGCCGAGCTGGCTTGGGCGCCAGATAATGGCTTCAGTACCGCGCTGGAAGCGCAAAGCCTGAGCCAGCGTTATGCCACTGATGAAAACCAATCCAAAGCACCGGGCTATGCGGTATTCAACTGGCGCGCGGGTTATCGGCAGGAGCTGGGCAGTTGGGCTTTGGAGCCTTTCGCCCGCGTTGATAATCTGGCCGATAAGCAGTACATCGGCTCTTTGATCGTCAACGACACTCGAGAGCGCTATTACGAGCCAGCACCGGAGCGGAACTGGTTGGTCGGCGTTGGCTTGCAGTATCGCTGGGACTAATCGTCCCGCGATAACAGCGCCTGGCTGCGGCAGACACGAGGCATCCGGACTGCTTGTCCGCATGCCTCGTTGTGTCCGCTGCCCACGAACCTGAACTAGTCGGCTCGACGTGGCAGGGTATCGCGCTCAAGTTCAACCTGATCAAGTGCCACCGCAGCAAAAGCGCCGCGCCGCCAGGCGAGCAGCACAAACACCAGCGCGGCAATCGCCATCATCATCGGCAACGCATGGGTATTGAGCCACTCACTGGCCGCGCCAGTAGCGACTGGCCCAAGCAGGCAACCCAGGCCCCAAAGCATCGCGATGTGAGCGTTGGCGCGCACCAGAGCATCGTCACGAAAGCGCTGACCCACCAGAATTATCGATAAGGTATACAGACCACCGGCGCTCGAACCAAAGAGCACCAGCACCGGCCAGATCAACACCGTATGCAGCACAAAAGGCATTGCCAGGCTACTCAGCAGCAAGATCACACCACAGAATTTAAACAGCGCCGTGCGCGAGAACTTATCAGCCAACCAGCCAATCGGCACCTGCAATATGGCATCACCCACGACCACGGTACTGACCATTATCAGCGCCAGCTGCTGGGCGAATCCCTCGCGAATCAAATAGACCGGCAGCAGCGTTAGCGTCATGGTTTCAAAGCCAGCGAACAACACCATGGCCCAGGCAATCGCTGGCATGCTGCGCACAAACTGACGAAGGCCACGTCCGGCGCCAGCGGCGGCATCCACCACCGGGGCACCAGATACGCAGAACAGCAGGCCGACGCCGCCAACCAGCAACCCCGTAGCGAGCCAGAAACCGCCATCACCTTCAGTACCGATAAAACCGAGCAGTAGCGGACCGCACAATTGACTAAGCGCGAACGCGCTGCCGTATACCGCAACCAGCCGTCCACGCAGACGATCGACTACCAATTGATTGATCCAGCTTTCGCCGATCACGAAGGTGACGGTCAATGAGATACCCAGCACCAGGCGCAACAACAGCCAGACCGCATAGCTCGGCCAAACCGCCAGCAGCACGACAGAGACCGCACTGCAGCCCATAACCAGGCGCAGGGCATTCTCCGAGCCGAGTTGCCCCGCCAGCCGTCCGGTGAGTTTCGCGCCCAACACAATACCGACTGCCGGCATACCCGCCATAACGCCAATGGCAAAGGTGCTGTAACCCCATTCGTGCAGACGCAAGGAAACCAGCGGCAAGGTAACGCCAAGCGCCAGCCCGACAATTACCACTGCCGCCGTCACAATGCCGTAGGCCTTCCAATTCATAAATGAGTCCGCAAAAACACAAAAAAACGACGCTCAGCCCACACACCCAAGTGCATAAACTGACCGCCGCCATAGCTTCTAGCTTCTAGCTTGCGACTTGTCGCTTGTCGCTTGTCGCTTGCCGCTTGCCGCTT
>NYTV01000075.1 GCA_002683685.1 Paracoccaceae bacterium | reverse complement strand
GTGTGTATGTGTAGGTGATCGATTCTCAAAGATGGGTGGTAAATAAAAAGCATCATATGATCCGTCTTATCCGTCCAACCGGAAGCCTAGTCGTACACCTCCTAAATGTTTGCCACCGAAGAGGAGACCCAGAAATTTCGCGTCGATTTAAAGCGACCACGGACCGAATTTAGTTTAGAAGAACCTTCCAATGACGAAAACAACCCGATGTACCGCGACGAGAGCGGTTGGTGGCATCGCAGCCGCCGGGAGGCTTCCGTTGCGTCGGCGTCGCTTTTTGTGGGCGCGCCGGTGACGATCGCGTCGTTGGTGAGCCCGTGGCTGGCCAAGGCGTTCTTGCCGTTCACGTTTGCGGCGTTGTGGATTGGCACGATCGAAACGCTGATCCACTTTGTGCGGTACGTGCGAGGAAATGGCACCAACGGATTGGGCTGGGCCGTTGCGGCCATGATTGCTGCCATTGGTGGTCATGCCGTGATGTTCTTGATCTCGTGCGTGCGCGGGCTGGGTGCGTCGACGTCGGTTTTGATGTGCGCCTTCTTTTCGACGGCTGCGGTCGTTTCGGGCGTTGGGATCATGCTGATTGCCGACGCGTGGTGGTACGCCATCACGCCCAGTCAAATGCTCTTCTTCCTCGTGACGCTGCAGGCGATGGGGCTGTTGCTCCTACTAAGTGTAGAATGACGCTAACTGCACCAAACATGAGCGCCTGTGTTTGTTGTATCACGTGGCATCTGAGATGCCGCCTTCGCCCATCACGACGCCGGACACAAAGCAGGAGCTTGACGAGGAGATGCGTTACAAATGTTCTACATGCAACAGCTTTTCCACACAGTCCACGGAACAGACGCCCTCTTCGGCGCGAACGTCGTCTCCGGTTGATCTTTCGTTGCCAAACGACTGTTTTGATACGCATTCCACACAACCGATACAGCAACCGATACAGCAACCGCCTACCATGTCACGGCGCACTCGTAAGAAGGCCAACTCTGCCCCTGATGTGCACACGCCGCTGAGGCGGCCAATGAATGCCGAAACGGATGCACATAACGCAAAATCGCAGGTTTTGCTCGCTCAGGTCCTTTCGTTGATCAACCATGAGAACTCGAGCTCGGCGGAACGCACGCTGGCCACCCACCTGGTTTCTGTGTCGCAGCGGCTCGATTTGCTACGAGCGCAGCGCGAAGGTCACGATTCGCGCATCCAGCAGATCGAACGAACCATATCTCGTCTTGACGGCACGATGCGTCTTATGACAGAGCAATTGACGCACATGTCCTATTACAACCAGGCTTTGCTCGACCGATTTTGCGGCCAAGTGGCAACACAAGTGGTCACGCAGACGAGCTCTCCATCCATCTCCCCGGATTCGACGCCGCACACGACGCCGCAACCCCCCCCGTTACAAAGGCCTGAGCCAATACTTCAGCCGACATCTTCGCCAACTGCAAATGATGCAGCGCACGCCATAACGCACGCGCCATTGTTGCATCAAATTCCCACGCAACCAGCGTCGCACATGGTCTCATTGTCCGATCCGACGTTTGGATTCAGCTCGATGGCGATCATGACCCCCTTGACGAATATGCCACCGAATATGCCACCGAATATGCCACCGAATATGCCACCGAATATGCCACCGAATATGCCGCACTTTGTGCCCATACCACATAACGGAATGTCTCAGATCATGCCGGCGACGCATCCTTCTATGCAAGCTGCACAGACGCTGGGCCAGTCTTTTGGGCAACCATTCGGACTACCATTCGGACAGGCCATGGGCCTTCCTATGAGCGGATCAGGGCCACGTCTTCCACAAGGGCCGTCGATGTCACCTGAAAGGTCGACCCAAACGTGGTACAGTCTGAAAGCAGTGCAACAGCGACGTAAATGAACGGTAGATCATGTATTACAGTGTGCAAGTCGACAACGTCGTTAAACGAATAGTCGAGCAGTTGCGCTAATAGCTGGAAGGGTTGCGTGATAACAAAAACGCGTGCTTGTATTTCTTGTGGACAAAAGGTAGATTCATGGCCGCGGTTTGCATGCTTTTCGCCAATGCCTGTGGCGTGCCTGCCGGCGGGCATCGGCGGCGAATGTTGCGATGCGTGACGTCGCGTCGGAACGCACGCGTGTTCTTACGTTCGTTCCGGTCGTCTTGGCCCGTCAGCGCGTCGCCCAGTTGCTCAAAGCATGGCGCGCGCTTGCGCTTGCGCAAATGGGATGCGCGCATGTGGGTCATGTATCATTTGCTGACAAAAAGTGCTCGTGTTATTTCCTCCCCTTGTGACACAGTGCTCGTGTTTTGAACGACCGAACTTAAGCGAACTTATGAGCCTGTGGGGTCGTCTGGTGCGCCGTCGTTCCAGCCTTGACGCCGAATCGCTCGACGAAAGCGACCGCCGCTCGGTTGTAAGCGAAGCCGTGTCCACGTCCTCGATGGCGAGCTCCATTAAGGCGCGCGCGCGTAGGTTTGGCGGACCTCTCAAGCAACCCCTTCCCGAAGAGAAGCGCCTCGAGCAGTGCAAACGCAACCAAGACTATCAGAAGACGCAGGCCAAATTCGAGGAGCAAGCCAAGGCCTTGCTGCGTTCCTTGTGCAAGGAAGGCACTCGCGCTTTGGATCGTTTAAACCATAACCACGATCCGGACGGTGGCGACTCGGTGAGCGTCGCTTGCCTTAGCCGCGGCGTCTTGTTGAACGAGTCCTGTCCGTCAAAGAGTCGTTTGGCCACCCCGGAAGAGATGCGGCAAGGCTCCATTCGCCATATCGATCCCACCATGGCCGCCGTGTGCAAAGTCTGCGGCCAAAAATCGGTCGGAACCACCAGTGGAGGCAACATGTACGTGTGTGTGTTATGCGGCGTCGATCACGGCGTCGCCACCGTTTCGCTGGCGTATGCGGGCAACAAAACGGCCGAAGAGGGCATGCTCACCGCACGCGGCGAGGTGATCCACATGGATGCCGGCAAAGACGATATGCCGGCCACCTCCGCCCAAGAAGCGCGCACGCACGAGGCCAAGACGTCACAAGCGGCCTACCATGGCGTCTCCAAAGAGGTTGCGTCTATGCAAAAGACGCTCGAGCGTAGGGCGCTCACACAAGCCATCAATCTGACCGATCCGCTCATGTTGCAACTGACCCAGATCAACAAGCACGCACAACTGCTCTGCGAAAACCAAACCATTCGCATGGGCGAAGTCGGCGTCGAGAACATCAAGGCCTTGTTACAGTTGGTCGATGCCGATTTGCGCCGCCTTTGCAAGCATCAGCAAACGTGCATGCACAGCAAATGCACGATGCGCATGCACGACATCAAGACGCCGATGTTGCGTCTCGTGGTCAACGTGATCGTGCTCGATTGGCTCGAGATGTTCCATACCGCCTTGCTCAAAAAGGAAGAGTTGACACGCAACCCAAAAGAGGGAACCCTTACACATTTGCTGTCCGAGGTCATTCCCGACGCAAAGGCACGCCATTACATGACCGACAGTAACATCCTCATGCTGAAAGCCAACCTTCGTCCGAGCTCTGTCTCGCAAATGATTAAACGCTTTGTCGCGCACGCGTTCAACAACCAGAACATGTCGACGATCAACGTCAGCACCAAAGGCCCCATCTTGATGGTGTTGACCAATCTTCGCAAGCACGCCGTCCCCCCTTGCTGCACCAACGAGGTCACGCACGATTTGCTGCTGTGCTCGGAGACGGATCTTAAGACGGCGGCCGTTCCCGAGTTGCAGGAGGCGCTCGAGATCGTGTCAAAACACAAGGTGCGCGCTCAGGAAGAGAGCGATGCTCTGAAAGCGGAGCATGAAAAACTGTACAACGGCCACAAACAGATGAAGGCGTACATCGAGGTCTTGTCAAAGCACGGCACCGCGATGCAGCAAATCCCAGAGCTCATGAAAACGGCCAACGCCATGCATCAAAAAGCACAACAGGTCGAATTGCGTCTCAAAATGGCCGACAGTCAGTACATGCGTCACCAGGAACGTTACAACTTGATCAACCTGACGCTTTGGAGCAAGGATGTCCACGACGGCTCGACGCTGTTGGACCGCCAGCATCTAGATCACGAGCAAGTGCAGCAAAACCTGTTTGCTATTGCCGATGCTGCAGACGCGCTCGTTGATAAGTCGCGCAAAGAATTCGATTATCAAGTTGACGACGATGAAGTCTCTCAAATGGTTGCCGCGATGCCCCTCGCATCCAAGTGCCAACTTTGCCAAGTTGGCCAACTTGCTGGCACGGTCGATCCTACGGCGGTCAATCCTACGGCGGTCAATCCTACGATCGATTCCCCAATGGGCTTGACGCATGGCTTCTCAGCATCTCCACCGACGCAAGCGAATCAAGTACATTCCGCATCTTCCGCGATTGACATGTCGGCAATCCATTACGAATTGAGCAATCTTCCGACGGCGCCCCAGGTCAGTTCTTCTGCATTGATGCCTCCGCCACCGCCTATGCCGCCGACCAAGGCACGCAAGCAACGTTTCCAGGGCGAAAAGACAGAGATGTCCGTCCATGGATCACCGCTCAAGCGTTCACGCGGCATCGCTACGTCAGAGGAGCCACAACCGATCTCGTTGCACACGGGCCTCGCGTTGCAGGCATCGCTCACCAGCGTGCGCGAGCAAATGTCCGCACCAATGACGTCGTCCTCTTTAAACCCGCTCCAACAGTACCGCGAAGCCAACGTCGATACGAGCAGCGTCGCCTCGTCTGAGCAGATTCCGGCGGCCTATCCGTTTGCGCGCGTAACCTCCGCCAGTTCTGTCGCATCCAGCTGCGAGTCCTATGTCACCACCACCTCGACAATCTCGGTGCCCACGCTCGAACTGCCGCCGCCGCACACGGAAGAAATCGTTGTTCTTAGGCTGCGCCAAGTCTCCGCCTTCACGATTGGACATATTAACAGCATTCCGCTGTTGCAATCGATCAACCGTGCGCACAACACGTTTGGTCAATTCAAAAAGAGCGACGAAGCCAAGGCGATCTTCTATGCGTTGCTCAACATGCAATCCAATCCAGAGTACTCGTTTTACG
Source organism: Paracoccaceae bacterium (assembly GCA_002683685.1). Classification (GTDB taxonomy): domain Bacteria; phylum Pseudomonadota; class Alphaproteobacteria; order Rhodobacterales; family Rhodobacteraceae; genus Planktomarina. The sequence continues at coordinate 451 of NYTV01000075.1, read as the reverse complement.
ATCAGACGTTCAATGCGGCATACATCTTTTTTGGCGTCGTCTACGCCTACCGCCACGGCTTTTTGAGCGTCAACGAGACGGCGGGTGCCGCTGCGATCGCCTCCCCTTCCAAACGCTCGAAGACCAACCAAGGCCTGGCGGCAGTTCTCTCGTATGATGTGGCTTACAAGCACGCGCTTCAGTGGAAGAACACACTCAACAAGCTGCCCTTTTACACCAACAAGGATTACTCTTACTTTGGCACCGCCGCACAGAACGCGCGTCTGCTGTAAAAGTAGAGCACGGGGGACTCGGAGCAACGGTTTCAAAAACATCAACCAAAACTTAAACGTTTTTTGGCCAACCGCACTATTTACACGGTACGGGGATATTAGGGGTTGTGTTACTGTCTCCCTAGTGGCTTTGCACGCAAAGGTGACCTGAGCTCGGTACCCCCCTGAGCCCGGTTGAG
>NYTV01000074.1 GCA_002683685.1 Paracoccaceae bacterium | reverse complement strand
GTTGGCACCCGGATGGCGACACCGTCCAATTTGCCGTTCAGCTCTGGAAGCACCAGACCCACGGCTTTGGCGGCACCGGTGGTTGTTGGGATCATCGACAGAGCAGCAGCGCGGCCGCGATATAGGTCTTTATGGGTGCGATCCAAAGTTGGCTGGTCGCCAGTATAGCTGTGAATCGTCGTCATCAGCCCGCGCTTGATTCCGATAGATTCGTGCAAAACCTTGGCAATGGGCGCCAAGCAGTTGGTGGTGCAAGATGCGTTTGAAACAATCAAGTCATCAGAGGTTAAGGCATGGTGATTGACCCCGTAAACAATGGTTTTATCGGCATCTTTTCCAGGTGCTGAGATCAGCACGCGGGAGGAGCCGTTGTCGAGATAGGCTTGGCAATCGGCTTTTGAGGTGAAAATGCCTGTGCATTCCATCACCACATCCACATCAGACCAGGGCAACTCCGCTGGGTTGCGTATGGCTGTGACGCGAATGCGCCCTTGTCCAACGTCAATAAAATCGTGCCCATGGGTCACAGAGGCGGCAAACCGCCCATGCACGGAATCGTATTTCAACATATGCGCATTGGTTTGAACCGGGCCCAGGTCATTGATTGCGATGACCTGGAGGTCTGTCCGCCCTGACTCAACGATCGCGCGCAGTACATTGCGGCCAATGCGGCCAAATCCGTTGATTGCAACTTTTAATGTCATATCCAAGCCCCATTTTGTTTTGATAGCGCTAACATCACAGGTCGCAAGAAAAGTCAACCGGCGGCACTACCTCCAGAAGGCAATCGTGTCGATTAGGTCAAGAAATGAGCGGGCGAGATACAAAATCGCTGCGCCTTGCATCAAAAATAAATCGGCCGCAATGGCCGCCACGGCGGCGATTGCAACATAAAGAGCCAGGCGCGGAGTCATAGTATCTCCAAAATTACTGGAGCTGCCCCATTTTGGCGGCCAAATCAGCCATGCGCACGGAAAAGCCCCATTCATTATCATACCATGATAATACGCGGACGGTTGTCCCGCCAACCACTTTGGTTTGATCGGGGGCAAAAATTGACGATTCGGGTGTGTGATTGAAATCAATAGAAACTTTTGGTGCCGGATCATAACCCAATATGCCTGCCATTTCACCATTAGCGGCCCGTTCGACTGCGGCATTGACCTCCTGTTTCGTGACAGGCCGCGCAGCCTCAAAGGTCAGATCGACACAAGAGACATTTGGGGTCGGGACGCGAATGGCCGTGCCGTCCAGTCTTCCTGCCATTTCTGGCAAAACTTCACCGAGGGCTTTGGCTGCGCCGGTGGAGGTCGGTATCAACGCTATGGCGGCGGCCCGGGCGCGATAGAGATCACTGTGACGCCGATCTAGGGTTGGTTGATCACCAGTATAGCTGTGGATGGTGGTCATGATCCCGCGTTCGATGCCGATTGCGTCGTTGAGAACCTTGGCAAGGGGGGCAAGGCAATTGGTCGTGCAAGAGCCGTTGGAAATCATCACATCACTGGGCAACAGCGCGGCCTCATTGGCTCCCAAAACTATGGTGCGATCCACATTGACAGCTGGCGCCGAAATCAAAACTTTCTTTGCGCCCCGCGCCAGGTGGACTTTGGCTTTGTCGCCATCGTTGAAATTACCGGTGCATTCCAAAACAACATCAACACCGCTCCAGTCTAGCGTATTGGGGTCATAGCTGGAGAATATTTCAATTGGCCCAAGTCCGAGATCCAGTGCCCCATCGCCGACGGTAATTTCCCCATCGAACCGCCCATGCACGCTGTCATATCGCATCAAATGTGCGCTGGTTTCCAGCGGGCCGGTGGCGTTGATCTTAACCACTTCCACATCTTTGCGGCCGGAAGATACGATATGCGCCAAAACGCAGCGACCGATACGGCCAAATCCATTAATGCCTATTTTAACTGTCACAGCACTCACCTTTCGCAAATTCTTGCCGGTGAACTAGCAAGGTCAGGGGCGTATTAAAAGTTCAAAGCTGCGGGATTTTCAACTTGTTAGCGAAAACATTAGCGTTAGCGATAACTGCTTGCGATAATACAGCTTGCATCAAAATTGCGTCTGGCAAAAAAGCTGCGGTTCCTGCCGCAGCCCTGGCCGTTTTAGAGCAAAGATTTGACCTTCTGTGCAATTGCTTCTGCGGTGATGCCAAACTCTTCATAGAGCCGATCGGCAGGGGCAGAGGCGCCAAAGCCTGTCATGCCCACAAAACCAGCCTTGGCCTCACGTCCGCGTTCGCTCAGGAGCCATTGATCCCAGCCCATGCGCACAGCCGCTTCCACGGCCACGCGCACCGCTCCGCCGGGCAATATACGTTTGCGATAAGCGTCATCTTGTTGGGCAAATAACTCCATGCAGGGCATAGAGACAACGCGGGTGCCAATGCCTTCGGCTTGCAGCAGATCACGGGCCTCTAAGGCAAGTGACACTTCTGTGCCTGTCGCCATCAAAATCGCTTGGCGCTTGCCCTCGGCCTCGGCCAAAACATAGGCTCCGCGCGCGCTCAGGTTTGCGGATTTATACTCATGGCGCACCGCCGGCACGCCTTGACGTGACAGCGCCATAACGCTTGGCGTGTTAGGCTGGCTGAGTGCCACTTCCCAAGCTTCCGCCGTTTCAGTGATATCGGCTGGGCGGAAAACCAATGTGTTGGGGGTGGCGCGAGAAATGGCCAAATGTTCGACGGGTTGGTGTGTCGGGCCATCTTCGCCGAGACCAATGGAGTCATGCGTCATGACATAAACAGTCGGAACGCCCATCAAAGCCGAGAGGCGCATTGCACCACGGGCATAATCGGTAAAGCACATGAACGTGCCGCCATAGGGGCGAATCCCGCCGTGTAGCGCCATACCGTTCATCGCAGCGGCCATGCCATGCTCGCGGATCCCATAATATATGTAGCGTCCGGCGCGATTTTCAGGATCAAAAATCCCCATATCGGCGGTTTTTGTATTGTTTGACCCGGTCAAGTCAGCCGATCCACCGACGGTTTCTGGCATCACAGGGTTGACCGCCTGCAAGGTTTTTTCTGAGGCTGATCGCGTTGCAAGTTTTGGCTTGGACTCTGCCGCATCTTTCTTGATTGCTCGGATCGCAGCCGCCAGTTTCTTGGGCGCTTCTCCCGAAAAGGCGCGGTTGAATTGCGCCTTACGCGCGGCCGAGATTCCCGAAAACCGGCTGTCCCATTCGGTGCGTTCCGCGCTGCCGCGGGCGCCAATGGCCTCCCAGGCCGCTTTGACATCGGCGGGAATTTCAAATGAGCCATATGGCCAGCCGTAGGCAGCCTTTGCATCCGCCAATTGCGCAGCATCCGTCAGCGCACCATGTCCTTTGGATGTATCCTGCGCCGCGTGCCCCAGAGCGATATGGGTTTTGCAGGCAATCATTGAGGGTTTTTTGGATTTGCGAGCAGCAGTCAGAGCCTCATCAATCGCGATCGGGTCATGGCCATCAATGGCCTGCACATGCCAGCCCGAGGCTTCGAAACGCTGCACCTGATCTGTCCGGTCTGACAGCTCAACCATGCCGTCGATTGTGATGTTATTGTTATCCCAAAGCACAATTAAACGTCCCAGCTCATGGCGGCCCGCGAGCCCGATGGCCTCTTGGCTGATACCTTCCATCAAACAACCATCCCCGGCGATGACATAGGTGTAGTGGTTTTGAATTTTCTTGCCGTAGGTGGCACGCAATATTTCTTCGGCAATGGCAAACCCCACCGAATTGGCAATGCCCTGACCAAGCGGGCCGGTGGTGGTTTCAATGCCTGAGGCGTGACCATATTCTGGGTGCCCGGCGGTTTTTGCGCCCCATTGACGGAAGTTTTTGACCTCGTCGAGTGTCATATCGGCGTAGCCGGTCAAGTGCAGCAGTGAGTAGAGCAGCATCGAACCATGCCCTGCGGAAAGGATGAAACGATCGCGATCTGGCCAGTTGGGGGCAGAAGCATCAAACTTCATGTGCTTTTCGAACAGAACAGTGGCTACATCGGCCATGCCCATCGCCATTCCTGAGTGACCCGAATTTGCGGCTGCAACCGCATCCAGGGTCAAAGCGCGAATAGCAGCGGCTTTTTTCCAATGTTCTGGGTTCTTGGCGGCGAGAGCTTTGAGATCCACGGAGCTGTCTTTCTGTAAGGGCAATGATGGCTGCTTCCTATCAAGTGAAGTGGGAATATCAAGTAACCTGATCCATTTCTTAAAAAATGTTTTAAGCACCATCTCTTGGACGTTAAGGTTAATTTAACCTACCCTATGGGTGACGAATGCGATTCGAGACAGCTTATGGTGGTGTGATTGCAGATATGTGAGATGAGCAATGGATGATATTTCTGTTTTGGAACAAAGGATTGCGGCGGCAATTCGGCGCATTTCTACTGCAACAGAGGCCGTATCGCTTAACAAGGCCGCACCTGCGGCCACACCTACCCAGCCCGCTGTGCCTGAAAATTTTAAGACTGACGCCCTTTTCGCTCTCGATGCGCAATTGTCACAAGTGATGCAGTCCAACGCGCAATTGCGTGCGTCTAACCAAGCGTTGCGGGCTGCGAATGCGGAAGGTCTGGGAGATGCAAGTCTCATAAATGCAGGGATGCAGGCTGAAATTGGCACATTAACCGCAGATCGGGCAGCAGAAGCGGCGCAGCTTGAGCTCTTGCTGAAGGCTTTAACAGACAATGATGAGGAGCCGCAGGATGCCTGAAATCACCATCAAAATTGGTCAACGCTCCTATACGGTCAATTGCCCCGCAGGCGAGGAACCCCAGTTGGAAAAGGCTCGGGCCGCCTTGGATTCCGAGGCCAGCACCTTACTGGCTCAAATGGGGCGGGTGCCAGAAGCGCAGATGCTGCTGATGTCGGGTATCATGCTTGCAGATCGCACTTTAGCTTTAGAACAACAGTTAAAGACTACGGAAGCGGCTTTGGAACAGGCACAGCAGGATATCCAAAAAGTTTCTCCAGAAATCAAAGAAGTTACCACAGAAGTTAAAGTGGCCGTCGTGCCGCCCGCTCTGTTAGATAGCCTTGCAGAGTTATCGGCACGGGCGGAAGCTGCGGCAGATGAGCTGGAAGAGAAAATAGCCCAATCCGCCGGCTAGCGAAATGGGCAGATTTTGCGGTATGAGCCCGGATCGCAGGCTCACACGGCACTGGCGCGATTAGTCCGCTGTGTTTGCCTTGCGAATTTCATCCGCGGCATCTTGGTTGTATTGGATTTTATTTTCCGCCAAAAGGCCGTCCAGTTCCCCCGATAGGGTCATGTCCCTGACAATATCGCAACCGCCGATAAATTCACCTTTCACATAGAGCTGTGGAATGGTCGGCCAATCGGAATAGTCTTTAATTCCCTGACGAATGGCATCATCAGCCAGAACATTCACGTCTTGATACTCAACACCCATATAGTTCAATATACCGGCGATCTGGCTTGAAAAGCCACATTGCGGCATTGAGGCGGTGCCTTTCATGAACAGTACAACATCACTGGACGTCACTGTTTCGCGGATTTGATCTTCAGCGCTCATCTTTTGGCTTTCTGTCTTTGGGCACAAATTGCTGTGCGTATTTCTGTGGGTCTTTTGGAACCCGAAAACTGCCCGAATGTCCACCTCCGGCACCGCCGGAAAAATAGTCCGCTCGAACCTCGTGATCTCCCTGACCGGGCAAGGAACCGCGGCCCTGGTCTTTTTCGTGCCGGACCACCCAAAGGGCCCGGAAAAACAACAAGATCAGTATCGCAAGGGAAAGATATGCAATGAGACCCCAGTTAAACATATCAGCTCGGTGCCTTTGTGGTCAGCGCCAACGCATGCAACTCCCCATGCGCCCCGTCCATTTTGCCTTTCAAAGCGGCGTAAACAGCGCGATGTTGTTGCACCCTATTTTTTCCTGCGAAGCTGGCATCGGTCACCTCAGCGGCGTAGTGATTGCCGTCCCCAGCCAGATCTGTGATCGTGATCTGCGCCTCGGGAAAAGCCTCCCGGATCAGGGCTTCAATATCTTGTGCGGCTATGGCCATGGGGTGGTTCCTCACGTTGTTACGTTTGAAGGTAAAGCCGAGCGCTGTTTATTTCAAGTGACCGTTTCGGCGAAACTGTTGCGGAAAATACTGCTGAGCTCCGACAGCTCGGCCACTTGCGCGCCAAAGCTGACCTGCATGCCGCCAAAGCGTCCGACACAGGTGGCCGGGATCCCAAGATTGCCGGCTGCTGCCAGGAGCGCTTCGGCCTGATCAAAATTGCAGGCCACCAGATAGCGCGCTTGATCTTCACCAAAGAGCTCCGCAGTTCCTTCCGCATCTAAGCTAACGCCGATATTTGCGGCCTCAGCCATCTCAAAAGCAGCCAGCGCGAGACCTCCATCGGACAGATCACTACAGGCGGTAATCCAGGCGCAATTGGCACGGATAAATTCGCCATGTTTCTTTTCAGCTTCCAGATCAACAGGCGGTGCATCACCTTCCACGCGGTTGAAAACCTCCGCCAAAAGGGCGGATTGCCCAAGATGACCGATGGTTTCACCAATCAAGATCGCCATATGGCCTTCGCGGGCCAGACCTGTAATGGCGTCATCGGCATCCGCAATTAGGCCAACGGCACCGATGGTTGGCGTCGGCAGAATGCCGGACCCGTCGGTCTCATTATACAGGGACACATTGCCGGAGACGATTGGCATATCAAGAGCGGCGACAGCGGCGCCAATGCCCTTGAGCGCTCCAACAAATTGCCCCATGATTTCTGGTTTCTCAGGATTGCCAAAGTTCAAATTGTCGGTGGTGGCCAGGGGCAGGGCACCAACCGCTGTGAGGTTGCGATAGGCCTCGGCCACGGCTTGCTTGCCCCCTTCGAACGGATTGGCCGCGACGTAGCGAGGCGTCACGTCCGATGTAAAAGCCAGAGCCTTTTGCGTGCCATGAACCCGCACGATGCCCGAGCCCATGCCGGGCGTCCGCAGACTGTCGGCCATAACTTGGCTGTCATATTGTTCATATACCCATTGTTTTGCCGCGTAATTCGCACTGGATATAAGCATTTTTAGACCGTCAATCGGATCAATCTGTGGCACATCTCCCAGAGGGTCAGCTGCCGGAGTCTCAACCCATGGGCGGTCATATTCTGGCGCATTGCCGGAGAGGGCTTTGAGCGGCAAATCGGCTTTCACTTCGCCGTTCATCATGATCAAAAAGCGGTCTTCCGCAATTGTTTCGCCGACGATGGCGAAATCTAGATCCCATTTATCAAAAACAGCCTTCGCTTGCTCTTCCAGCTCTGGTTTGAGAACCATGAGCATGCGTTCTTGCGATTCAGACAGCATCATCTCATAGGCCGTCACGTTCAGCTCGCGCGTTGGCACTTTTTCAAGATCCAACCGCACACCTAGATTGCCTTTGTCACCCATTTCGACCGCAGAGCAGGTCAGGCCCGCGGCACCCATATCTTGGATGGAAATCACAGCGCCCGTTGCCATAAGCTCTAATGTGGCTTCCATTAGGCGCTTTTCGGTGAAGGGGTCGCCAACCTGCACGGTTGGGCGCTTCTCTTCAATGGTGTCGTCAAATTCAGCGCTGGCCATCGTCGCGCCGCCGACCCCGTCGCGTCCGGTTTTGGCCCCCAGATAAACCACAGGCATGCCGACGCCAGACGCAGCCGAATAAAAGATCTTATCGGTATCTGCGAGCCCGGCGGCAAAGGCGTTCACCAAGCAATTGCCATTATAGGCCGCATCAAAGCGCACTTCGCCGCCGATAGTCGGTACACCGAAGCAATTGCCATAGCCGCCAACACCAGCCACCACACCAGAGATCAAGGACTTGGTTTTGGGATGATCGGGACTGCCAAAGGATAAAGAGTTCATCGCCGCAATTGGGCGCGCTCCCATTGTGAAGACATCACGCAAAATACCGCCAACGCCGGTGGCTGCGCCCTGGTAGGGTTCGATATAGCTGGGGTGATTGTGGCTTTCCATTTTGAAAATGACAGCCTGCCCATCGCCAATATCAACAACACCCGCATTCTCACCCGGGCCGCAAATCACCTGTGGCCCTTCCGTGGGCAGGGTGCGCAGCCATTTTTTTGAGGATTTGTAGGAGCAATGCTCATTCCACATGGCAGAGAAAATACCCATTTCCGTAAAGCTTGGATTCCGGCCTATGATTTCTAGAATTCGATCGTACTCGTCTGGGCTCAGCCCATGGGCGGCTATAAGGTCGGGCGTTATCACTGGATCTTGCAAGTTGTCATCCCTTACGGTGCAAATTTGCACCCTGTTACGAAAGTTAACGGGCAGAGGGAAGGTTGGAATAGCTATTAAATGCCGCTTTTGCGCGAAAGCATGGTTGAATTGGCAAATTAGCAGCGCAACTGCCATGCGAGCCAGGCAAAAAAAGCCGGGCACATGGCCCGGCGAAAGTCCAACAGGGAGGTTGTGAGGCGCGCCCTCGGACACCGAACTCACGCGGCGTATGTAGAAGCGCCATTGCATCCCTGCAAGTCCTGTAAGCGCAAAGCCGCTATGCACTCAGGGCATGGCTATTTTTGCATTTCAAGGCCGCGTTCTTCCCGACGCCGGGCGATGATCTCATCTTGGACAAAGTCACGAAAGGCCGCGATGCGGCGCGAGTGGCGTAACTCTTCTGGAAAGGCAAGAAAAACAGGGACTTCTGTATTCTCAAGCTCAGGCAAAACACGCACCAGATCTGGAAAATCATGGGTGACGTAATTGGGCAAAATTCCGATCCCAAGGTTGTTGATCACGCCTTGCAAGACACCGAAGTAATTGTTGACGGTCAAGGTGGACTTTGGGCTATACCCCATCAAATTTTGCACCAATGCGGCACTGACCGCCACTTGAGGCGCGTTCGGATTTTGGCAAATTAACCGATGATTGGCCATATCGTCTAGAGCTTGCGGCGTGCCGCGCGATTTGAGGTAGTCTTCACTGGCGTAAAGCCCCATTTCGACCGTCATCAGGCGTTTTCGAATCAAATCTGCTTGGCTCGGCTCTTTCATGCGAATGGCGACATCGGCCTCACGCATCGGCAGGTCCAATACCCTTTCCTCAAGCATCAGCTCTACATTCAGGTCCGGGTATTTTTCATAGAGCTGCGGTAAGCGGGGCGCCAGCCAAAGGGTGCCGAAACCAGTGGTTGTGGTGACGCGCAGGGCGCCAAAGACTTGATCTTCACTGTCGCGAATGCGTGCGGATGCGGCATCAAGCCGTTTGCTCATTGCGCGCGTGGCCTCAAATAACAGCTCGCCCTGTTCTGTGAGTATCAACCCGCGTGCATGTCGGTGAAACAATATCGCGTGAAGCGACTCCTCAAGCGCTCTGATTTGCCGTGACACGGCTGATTGCGAAAGATGCAAAGTCTCTCCTGCATGGGTCAGTGACCCGGCATCAGCAACCGCATGGAAGATTCGCAATTTATCCCAGTCCACCGGCCCACCTCTCTAATCGCTCTTGGTTGTCATAGCATGCAATTTGAGACTAGGTCACGGAAATTTTCGTTGTTAGGTCATAGTTTTTGACCTACCAATTGATTATGCATTCCAGGAGGCCGCAGACCATGCAGCACGATGTTTCACTCGCTGACAGACATGACTTGACTAAAAAACAAATCTTGCTGAACGGCACCCAGGCTTTGGTGCGGATGATGTTGATGCAATCGGCGCGAGATCGAGCGGCGGGACATAACACAGCGGGCTATGTCACAGGCTATCGCGGATCGCCGCTCGGCGCAGTTGATTTTCAAATGGCGCGCGCTTCGGCAGAGCTTGAAAGAGCGCAGGTACATTTTCAAGAAGGGTTGAATGAGGATTTGGCGGCAACGGCCCTTTGGGGCAGCCAGCAAGCCGAGTTGCGCGGTGAAGGCAAATTTCAGGGTGTCTTTGGCCTTTGGTATGGCAAAGGGCCAGGCGTGGACCGTTCTGGTGATGTCTTTCGCCATGCAAATATGGCTGGGACCTCCCCGCTTGGCGGTGTCGTGGCGGCACTTGGGGATGACCACACAGGAGAAAGTTCGACCACCTTGCACCAGTCCGAATGGACCATGATAGACAGCTTCATGCCGGTGCTGTCGCCTGCGGGCGTGCAGGAGGTTATTGATTACGGGCTCTTCGGCTTTGCCCTGTCACGCTTTGCCGGAGTTTGGGCCGGGCTGAAATGCATCAAAGACACGATTGAAGTGACCTCTGTGGTCAATGGCGATCCTCAGCGGTTGCAATTTGTCACGCCAGAGTTCGACATGCCCGATGGTGGCTTGAACATTCGCCTCATAGATACACCGCAGGACCAAGAGGCGCGGATCATTCATCACAAGCGTCGCGCAGTACAAGCCTTTGCGCGCGCCAATCGCATGGATAAGCGGGTGTTGGGACAGGCTGGCGCAAAAATTGGCTTTGTTGCTGCTGGAAAAAACTGGCTCGATTTGGCCCACGCTATGCAGGTGCTCGGCATGGATCAGCAGGCGGCCGTTCGCCACGGCGTGACAACCTATAAAGTCGCCATGACCTGGCCACTTGATATGCGATCTTTTGCCGAATGGGCGGAAGGTTTGGACTGCATTGTTGTTGTGGAAGAGAAACGCAAATTGATTGAGGGCCAAATCAAAGAGGCGCTATTCAATCAAAAAGGCCACCGCCGGGTGTTTGGGGCACAAGATGCCAAAGGCGCAGTGCTATTTGCCGATAGCTACGCGCTCGATCCGATGATGATTGCGCAAAAATTAGGTCACATATTGATTGCTGAGGGATGCGGCTCGGCGCGCCTCGCTGGTGCCTTGGAGCGAATTGACGCGGCGAATACTGCCAATAACGCGCCCACTTTGGCCAGTCGCGTGCCATATTTCTGCTCTGGGTGCCCCCACAGCAGCTCAACCAAAATTCCCGAAGGCAGCCGCGCCTATTCCGGCATTGGCTGTCACTACATGGTGCAATGGATGGATCGGCAGACTTTGGGTTTCACACAAATGGGCGGAGAGGGGGCCAATTGGATTGGTGAATCTCATTTTTCCACCCGCGCCCATGTGTTTCAAAACATCGGCGATGGCACTTACAACCACTCCGGCATTCAAGCCATTCGCGCGGCTGTCGCCGCGGGCACAACCATAACTTACAAAATTTTGTTCAATGACGCCGTGGCGATGACGGGCGGGCAAAACAATGATGGGGGGTTGGATGCCGCGCGGATCGTGCAGGAGATGCGCGGGATTGGGGTCGGGCATCTTGCCGTAGTTTATGATGAGAAAGAAGATATTTCTGCGGCCGATTTTCCGGCCGGCACTCAAATGCACCCGCGCGCGGAGCTCAATTCGGTGCAAGAGGCATTTCGGAAATTGCCGGGCGTCTCGGTCATTGTTTATGTGCAAACATGTGCCGCAGAGAAGCGGCGTCGTCGTAAACGTGGTACCTTCCCCGATCCAAATCAGCGCCTATATATCAACCCAGATGTCTGCGAAGGTTGCGGCGATTGCGGGGTGCAATCCAACTGCGTCTCCTTGCTGCCACTTGAGACTGCATTGGGGCGCAAGAGGCAGATTGACCAGTCCAGCTGCAATAAGGATTTCAGCTGCGTAAACGGGTTTTGTCCCTCTTTCGCCACGGTGCTCGGTGGGCAGCTGCGGCGCCCTGCGGCTCAGGAGCTGTCCATACCGGATTTGCCGGCTCCGGCGGCTTGCACTCTGCAAGGCACACATAATGTCGTGGTCACCGGAGTGGGGGGCACGGGGGTGGTGACCATTGGCGCGCTCCTGGCCATGGCGGCGCATTTAGATGGCAAAGCGGCAGGTGTTATGGAAATGGCGGGTCTGGCTCAAAAGGGTGGCGCGGTGCATATCCATTGCCGTATCGGTGAGACCCCAGAAGATATTTCCGCCATCCGTGTGGCTTTGGGTGAATGCGATGCCTTGATTGGTGGTGACCTTGTGGTCTCAGCCCAGGGCAGCACTCTGGGCCTTATGGCACCCACGGGCGGCGCTGTGGTCAATCGGCACGAAATAATAACAGGGGAATTCACCCGCAACACCGGTTTCGCAATTCCGGGCGCTGATTTGCACTTAGCGCTCACTGCAAAATTGCACGAGCGCGTGCGGCTATTTAATGCGACCGGCTTGGCAGAAATGGCTTTGGGTGACACGGTCTATGCCAATATGATTTTGCTTGGCGCGGCCTATCAGCAAGGATTGCTTCCGCTCACTCAAGAGGCTTTGCTTGAGGCGATCGCGCTGAATGACGCAAAAGTAACCCAGAATCAACAGGCCTTCGCGCTGGGGCGTTGGGCCATGGTTGACGCTGATTTAGAAACGAAATTTGCTCGAGCAGAAGCGCCGGTTCAAGATCCAGAGGTAGCCCGACTGGCGGGATTGCGTGCCTATGGTTCGGGTCGTTTGCCGCGCTATGAGGCCATGCGCCGCAAACTTGCGGGGGTGGAGGCAGACTTGCTAGAAACCGCCTTGCAGTCTTATCACAAGCTGCTGTGTTATAAAGATGAATATGAAGTTGCCCGTTTGCTTCTGGCGACCAAGACACAGGTTGCAGAGCGATTTGAGGGCGATTACGAAATTTCATATCATCTGGCTCCACCGCTTTTGGCACATAAAGGCCCGGACGGTCGGCCGCAAAAGCGCAGCTTTGGGGCTTGGTTTGACCCTGTGAGCCGAGGATTGGCGCGTCTCAAGTTTTTGCGAGAAACCCCATTCGATCCGTTCGGTTACAGTGCTGAGCGGCGCATGGAGCGGCAATTGATAAAAGATTTTGAGATCTTGGTTGCGCATATGCTGCGAGACTACGAGCCGGCTCAGCTGGACATTTGGCGCGAGCTTTTAGGTTTGCCGCAGAATATCCGCGGTTTTGGTCCGGTCAAACTGGCTAATGCGCAGTCTATACAGCGGCGCTGGAAGGAGTTGCTCGATCAGCTGACAGCGGGGCGTGACACTGAGCGTTCTGCCGCCTAAGCGCGCGTTTTGGGGCATAGGAATGGTCAAGTCAGGTGCCTTGAGCTATGCTTGTGTCAGGGCAGCGGCTGAGATACGGAAAATTTAAACATGGCAATCGGAATTTTTGATAGCGGTTTGGGTGGGTTGACGGTTTATGACGCCATCCGCAAACAGATGCCTGATTTGGATATGGTCTATCTTGGCGATCATAAGCATGCGCCCTATGGGGTGCGCGATGTGGATGATATCTACCGTTGCACGACCCAATCTGTGCAAATTCTCTTTGATCACGGGTGCGATTTGGTGATTTTGGCCTGTAACACGGCCTCGGCTGCCGCATTGCGCCGGATGCAAGAACATTGGCTGTCGGACGACAAGCGGGCGCTCGGAGTCTTCGTGCCGATGATCGAAGCGCTGACTGAGCGCCATTGGGGCGACAACTCTCCGCCCCGCCAAGTTGCGGTGGAACATGTGGCACTTTTTGCGACGCCCGCCACTGTGTCGAGCCGAGCCTTTCAGCGCGAATTGGCGTTTCGCGCCATCGGTGTGGATGTGGAAGCGCAGGCCTGTGGCGGCGTGGTGGATGCTATTGAAGATGGGGATTTCATTCTTGCCGAAGCTTTGGTGCAAAGCCATGTGGACGCGCTGCACCGCAAAATGCCACATCCGCAAGCCGCCATTTTGGGATGCACCCATTATCCTTTGATGCATGATGCGTTTCAACAGGCGCTGGGGCCGGAGGTTAAGATTTTCTCACAGGCCGATTTGGTCGCGCAAAGCTTAGAAGATTATTTGCAGCGCCATCCAGACAAATTGGGCGCGGCGACAGCCAGCAAGTTTTTAACAACTGGAGACCCGGTCAAAGTCTCCCAACGCGCCACGCAGTTTCTCAAACGCCCGATGCAGTTTGAAGCGGGCTAGGTGCGGCGCAAAGATGGCTTGAAAAACGCCAGCATTCGTTCCATATCCCATGTGGAATAGAGGGTTTTGCAATGGCACATCGGATTATCATTCTTGGCGCAAGCGGCTATACGGGTGCGGAGCTTGTTCGACTGATTGCGTTGCATCCGCAAATGGAGATAGTGGCGCTCTCGGCGGACCGAAAATCTGGGCTCGCGATGCGGGATGTCTTTCCACATCTGTCGCATTTGTCGTTACCGGATCTGAAAAAAATCGACGAGATTGATATGTCGGCTGCCGATTTGGTGTTTTGCGCTTTGCCGCATGCCACCTCGCAGGCTGTGATCCGCATGCTGCCGGACCATGTAAAGGTCGTCGATCTCTCTGCCGATTTTCGCATCAATGACGCAGAAGTATACAGCAAATGGTATGGCAAGCCCCATGGTGCACCTGATTTACAAAAAAGCGCCGTATACGGTCTGACAGAATTTTATCGCCCAGAAATTTCCAAAGCGCGCTTGGTGGCAGGCACAGGATGCAATGCCGCAACAGGACAGTTTGCATTGCGCCCCTTGATTTCCGCCGGTGTGATTGACCTTGATCAGATTATCATCGACTTGAAAACTGGCGTGTCGGGTGCCGGGCGTTCAGCCAAGGAAAATTTGCTGCATGCAGAGCTGTCCGAAGGGTTTCATGCCTATGCGGTGGGCGGCCAGCATCGACATTTGGCGGAGTTTGACCAGGAATTTTCCGCATTGGCTGGCCGGCCTGTGACTGTCCAATTCACCCCGCACTTATTGCCTGCCAACCGGGGCATTTTGGCGACCGTCTATGTTCAGGGTGAAGCAGATGCGATTTACAACGCCCTAGCGGAGGCCTATGCAGCTGAGCCTTTTGTACAGCTGTTGCCGATGGGCAGCCATCCCAGCACCCGCCATATTCGTGGGTCAAACTTTTGTCATATCGGCGTGGTTGAAGACCGGATCTCTGGCCGGGTTATTGTCCTTGCGGCCCTAGATAACCTTACAAAAGGGTCCTCGGGCCAAGCGGTGCAGAATGCCAACCTGATGCTTGGCTGTGATGAGACAACAGGTCTGATGATGCCGCCGGTGTTTCCATAATGCGCGGGCTCAAGAAACAACGCCGCATTCAGGTGATCGTTTTGGCTCTGGTCTGTTTGACTGGCGCGACAGGTTTGATTGGATTCGCATTGCGTGACGGGATCAACCTGTTTCGGTCACCGACGCAGGTCACGCAATCCGCCCCAGCTCCCTGGGAAGTGTTTCGTTTAGGTGGGTTGGTCGCGAAGGATAGCATTCGCCCGGGCGAAGGCGTGCATTTTTATTTCGATATCACCGACGGCGCCAATACGGTTGCGGTGAAATATGTTGGCACCGATCTGCCGCCGGACCTCTTTGAGGAGGGGCAGGGCACCATCGCCACGGGGAAGTTTGCAGATGGCCTGTTTGAAGCCACCGAAATTTTGGCCAAGCATGACGAAACCTACATGCCCAAAGAGGTGATTGACGCGCTCAAAGAGCAAGGCGTTTATCAAGGCGAGCAAGGCTCCTGATCCAAAGCTCACCATCTGTGCTCTGGGCGCTGGGGTTGTGACCATTTGCGCCGAGAAATCGGGGTGGAGTTTCTTGCCAAGCGCGTTTGAGCCACTATACCGAAAGCATGCTTAATGAACTCGCTCATTTCAGTCTAAACATCGCTCTTGGCTTTGCGGTGCTTGGGACAATCATCCCGCTTCTGGGGGCCAGCTTGCGCCGCAGCTGCTGGATGCAGCTGGCGTCCGTTTTCGCCACATTGCAATTTTTACTGGTCGCTTTCGCCTTTGGGGTGCTCACGCTCGCCTTCGTGACGTCAGACTTCTCCTTGCGGTTGGTGGTGCTCAACTCTCATACGCTCAAGCCGATGATCTATAAAATCGCGGGGGTTTGGGGAAATCATGAAGGCTCACTGTTGCTTTGGATTTTGATTTTAACGTTTTTTGCCGCCTGCGCAGCCCTATTTGGTCGGCGCCTGCCGCAAAGCCTTTTGGCTCGGGTTTTGGGGGTTCAAAGCGCCATCACCACGGCTTTTCTGGCGTTTGTTTTGCTGACATCCAATCCTTTCACCCGCGTGGCCTTTCCTCCCTTCAACGGGCAAGGGCTCAATCCCTTGCTGCAAGATCCAGGTTTGGCCTTTCATCCGCCGTTTTTGTATCTCGGATACGTTGGCCTTTCGATCACCTTCTCTTTCGCGATAGCCGCTTTGCTGGAAGGTAAAGTTGATTCGGCCTGGGGGCGCTGGGTGCGACCTTGGACTTTGGCAGCTTGGATTTTTCTGACCATCGGCATCGGTCTCGGCAGCTGGTGGGCTTACTATGAACTTGGCTGGGGTGGGTTTTGGTTCTGGGATCCTGTGGAAAACGCAAGTTTCATGCCTTGGCTGATTTCGGCGGCCTTGCTCCATTCGGCCATTGTTGTTGAAAAACGCGACACGCTGAAAGCCTGGACGATCTTATTGGCGATCTTGGCCTTTGGCTTTTCACTTATTGGGACATTCATCGTGCGCTCCGGCGTTTTAACCTCGGTGCATGCCTTTGCCAATGATCCTGAGCGCGGTGTGTTCATCTTGATGATATTGGCCGTATTTTTTGGAGGCGCATTGCTGCTTTTCGCCCTGCGCGCCAAAGCCATGGACAGCAAAGGGGTCTTTGCACCCGTCAGCAGAGAAAGCGCATTGATTGCCAATAACTTGCTGCTCGCCATAAGCTGCTTTGTGGTTTTTGTTGGCACCGTGTGGCCTTTGGTGGCCGAACTATTGATGGATCGTAAACTCTCGGTCGGCCCGCCCTTCTTTGATCTCGCGTTTACGCCTTTCATGGTGGCTTTGGCCGTTATTTTGCCGATCGGCTCGACCTTGCCTTGGAAGCGGGCACGACGGGCGCATACCACCCGGCTTTGGCCTGTGGCACTGCTGTGTTTGGCGGTAGTTGGACTGGTTTGGGCCATGCAAACCGGGCGTTCTTTGATCGGCCCCATTGGGGTGGGACTCGGTGTTTGGTTGATCATGGGCGTGGCGATTGAGCTTTTTCAACGCTGCGGGCGGGGCGCGGGAAAAGCGCGCCGATTGCTGCGACTTCCCCTGGCCGATTGGGGTAAGGCGATTGCCCATTCGGGGCTTGGCATCACCATTCTTGGCGTGGCGGGCATCACCGCTTGGCAGGTGGAAGACATTCGTGTGCTTGAGATTGGTCAATCGGCTGAGGTCGCGGGCTATACCGTCACATTGGAGGCCGTAGAGGACCGGCGTGGACCCAATTACCTCACCACAATGTCTGATGTTGCCTTGTCACAGGAAGGCAAGCTGATCGCGGTGCTGCATCCCGAGCGGCGCTATTATCCCGTGGCGAAAATGCCAACCACGGAAGCGGGTATTGATAGTGGCTTGTGGCGCGATGTTTATGTGGTTGTTGGCGAAGCGCAGCCCGAGGGTGGCTATGCGGTGCGGAGTTTTATCAAACCCTTGGCCAATTGGATCTGGACGGGCGCTATCATTATGGCATTGGGTGGCTTTTTGAGCCTGTTTGACCGGCGTTACCGGATGGCCGCGGGCGCTCCGCGCGACCTGGGACGGGAGGCGGCGGCGCAATGAGGCAGGTTTTCGCTCTATTGTCGCTCCTGCTCTGGGCTGGAGTTGCCTCTGCGGTGGAGCCGGATGAGGTTTTATCCGATCCTGTTTTGGAAAACAGAGCCCGGTTGATTTCACAAGGGCTCCGCTGTCTGCAATGCCGCAATGAAAGCATTGATGAGTCAAACGCTGGGATTGCGCGTGACCTTAGGTTGTTGGTCCGCGCCCGCCTTTTGGAGGGTGACAGCGACACGGAAGTTATGGACTATGTTGTTGCGCGTTATGGGGAATATGTTCTGCTCCGGCCCAATGGTTTGGGGATTAACCTGGTGCTTTGGTTGGCAGGGCCGGCGTTGTTTTTGGTCTCTCTCGCGGGGTTGATTGCCGTACAACGGCGTAGCAAGCGCAGAGAGTCCATAGAACAATTGACCGAAGACGAAGAAAGAGAAATTGAAAAACTCCTCTCATCTTGATTGGGGCAGGGCGCGCGGCGCTAGAAACATAGGATGTTATCATGATTTATGAAACACTCACCTACGGTGTAGACCAAGATATCGCCGTGATTACCCTTAATCGCCCCACAGTGATGAATGCGCTCAACACGCAGATGCGCGCTGAGATTACGGATGCTATGGGCAAGGCCGGCCAGGCCGCACGGGTGGTGGTGCTGACCGGCTCGGGCCGAGCGTTTTGTTCTGGGCAAGATCTGGGCGCTGAGGGAAATTTTGCAGATATAGACCTCGAGCGTACGTTGAAAGACGAATATGTGCCTATGCTCAAAGTCATTACGGAATGCCCGGTGCCGACCATTTCAGCGGTCAATGGTCCGGCTGCGGGGGCGGGGGCCAATTTGGCACTTGCAGCAGACGTGGTGATTGCAGCTGAATCAGCCTATTTTGTTCAGGCCTTCACCCGTATTGGTCTTATTCCCGATGCGGGCGGCACCTATCTTTTGCCGCGGCAAATGGGTTTGGCAAAGGCTATGGGTGCGGCGCTGTTTGCCGATAAGATCTATGCGCGGCAGGCCAGCGAGATGGGCATGATCTGGGAGTCCGTCGCCGATGAAAAATTTGCCACCCAATGGCAAGCCCGAGCTGCGCATTTGGCCACGGGGCCCACGGAAACCTATGGCCATTTGAAAACGGCCATTCGCCAGAGCTTGTCCAATTCCGAGGAACACCAGCTTGAGCTCGAAGCGCGCTTGCAAGGCGCCTGTGGTCGCACCCGTGATTTCAAAGAGGGGGTGACGGCCTTCCTTGATAAGCGCGTGGCAAAATTTGAAGGCCGGTAACGCCAGATCAAGTCATGAAGTGACGTGATACAAAGAAGGGTGTGGTACTAGGTTAATTTAGCTGGTCCCCTGGCGCAGCGGTGTTGATTTTGACACTTGCTCGGGACCGCGCTTGTTTCATCGTCGCTGTGGTCAATTTGGGCCTGGCAAGAAGAGCTGCGCGAAGGTGGCAAGCGGTCGATTTTGAAAAAGGAGATTTGATATGAATTTAAAAGTTTTCAGCTTAATGGCGTTTTTTTGCCCGATGACAGCGCAGGCCTGGGAGGTTTTTCAAGAGATAGAGGATAACGGGCGTGTCTTCACAGTTGCCGAGCAAGCTGGAGAAGCTGGAGCATTTTTGCGGCTTGTATGCTTTGAAAAGAAAATACATTTGGAAGTCATCTACCCCCGCTGTGCTTGAGCCGGTTGATGATGCGGTCGAGCTATTTAAGATTGACAATCGGCCAGAGTGTCTTGTTGCTGGATTTATAGATCAGATTGATGCGTCAACTTCAGTCTTTGTGGGTGTGGATAGTCGAGTTGAGCTGGCTGCCGCGACTAAATTACTTGTGGATGAAATGGCCGCAGGTCAGGAGGCCTACCTCGGTGATCCTGACCTTCGCGAAGGGATCGAGCGCTGGTCTCTGAAAGGTTCACGCAAAGCTATCAGCCAGATTCGCAAAAAATGTTCCTAAACAGGGGCGCCGGTGATCAAATTCCCTATTCCCGAGTGCAAAAGCTGCACTTCGCGGGAATAGGGGGCAGAGAGCCCTTGTTCTAGCGGTTTTCGATATCCACATAGTCCCGCGTGGTATCGCCGCAATACAACTGGCGGGGACGGCCAATTTTCATGGTCGGATCTGAGATCATTTCTTTCCATTGAGAAATCCAACCGACCGTCCGAGACAGGGCGAAGATTGGTGTGAACATTGAGGTTGGAAAGCCCATGGCCTCCAAGATAATGCCCGAGTAAAAATCAACATTCGGGAAGAGTTTTTTCTCTGCAAAATATGGATCGGCCAGGGCGGCTTTCTCTAACTCTTTGGCCACCTGCAAGATGGGGTTATTTTCAACGCCCAAAAGCTCCAGAACCTCATCTGCAGATTCTTTGAGAACCGTGGCGCGTGGGTCGATGTTTTTGTAAACTCGGTGTCCAAAGCCCATCAGGCGGAATGGATCATCTTTGTCTTTCGCGCGGGCGATAAACTCGGGAATACGGTCGACTGTGCCGATTTCGTTGAGCATTTCAAGGCAGGCTTGGTTTGCGCCCCCATGTGCCGGACCCCAAAGGCAGGCAATTCCAGCCGCGATACAGGCAAATGGATTGGCACCAGAGGAGGAGGCCAGCCGCACCGTAGAGGTCGAGGCATTCTGCTCGTGATCCGCATGAAGGGTAAAAATCCGGTCCATCGCGCGGGACAGAATTGGGTTCACTTCATAGTCTTCTGCGGGCACTGCAAAGCACATGCGTAGGAAGTTGGAGGCATAATCCACATCATTGCGTGGATAGACGAAGGGCTGTCCAACCGTGTATTTATATGCCATTGCGGCAATGGTTGGCATTTTGGCGATTAAACGGATGGAAGCGACCTCGCGCTGGTGCTGGTCGGTAATATCGGTTGAATCGTGATAGAATGCAGACATGGCACCAACAACGCCGGTCATAATGGCCATAGGATGGGCATCACGGCGGAAGCCGCGGAAGAAATTGACCATCTGTTCGTGCAGCATGGTGTGGTTTGTTACCAGGCTCTCAAAGCCTTCGAGTTCGGCTGCATTTGGCAGGTAACCGTTGAGCAGCAAATAGCATACTTCCAAATAGTGGCTTTTAGAGGCCAGCTGGTCAATGGGATACCCGCGATGCAGCAATATACCCGCTTCCCCATCAATGAAGGTGATGGTCGAATCGCATGAGGCGGTCGAGGTGAAGCCAGGGTCATAGGTAAAGACATTGGCCTGCGCGTAGAGTTTTCGAATATCCACCACATCCGGTCCGGCTGTCGGCGATATCACTGGAAGGTCATAGGTGGTCCCATTCAATGTGAGTTTGGCAATGTTTTGTACGTCTTCGGTCATATAATTCTCATCTTCCCAATTCAGCTTGGCGCCAAAGCGCCTGCTCAACTTATATCGTTCAGCCGTGCGATGGTTTCATCCCGGCCCAACACTAGCATCATGTCAAATACACTCGGCGAGGTAACGCGACCTGAAAGTGCGGCCCGAAGAGGAGCTGCCAACTTGCCCATTTTTCTGTCATGGGACAGCGCAAGGCGTTCAACCAAGCCTTCCAGTACTACGCGCGTCCACTTAGCATTTTGCAACTGCGGCGTCAATTCATTCAGTATACCGATGGATACTGTATCCAGTGCCTGTACAGCTTTCTCCTCCAGTTCCAGAGGGCGAGATTGGAACATAAATGACGCTTTGTCAGAGAGTTCCGTCATGTTCTTCGCGTGTTCTTTGATGCAGTATGCGCCGTCCAGGAAGAGAGATTTTTGTGTTTCACTCAAAGGATCTGCGCTGATGGCCGCCAGATATCTCTCCAATTCATGCAGCAATGCAGCATCATCGGTCCGTGCGATGTGTTGGCCGGAAATATTTGCCAATTTTTTGAAGTCAAACCGTGCGGGCGATTTGCCAATATGCTCAAGGTCAAACCAAGATTGCGCTTGGGAGTCGGTGAAAAACTCATCGTCCCCGTGGCTCCAGCCTAAACGTGCCAGATAATTGCGCATTCCGGCCGCGCTATAGCCAAGCGCCTGATATTCTTCAACCCCAGTCGCCCCGTGGCGCTTGGACATTTTCTTTCCGTCCGGCCCATGGATAAGCGGGATATGCGCATACGTCGGAAGCTCCCAGTCCATGGCCCGGTAGATCTGAATTTGCCGCGCTGCATTGTTCAGATGATCATCGCCACGAATGACATGGGTGACGCCCATATCATGGTCATCCACCACGACGGCGAGCATATAAACTGGGCTGCCATCTGAACGCAGCAGAACCATGTCATCAAGTTGCTCGTTGCGAATGACAACATCGCCCTGCACCTGGTCCATGATGATCGTCTGCCCCTCGCGCAGGGCTTTGAGCCGCACCACATAGGGCGCGTCCGGGTGATCGGCCTCTGCGACATCGCGCCAGGGAGAGCGAAATAGGGTCGAGCGTTTCTCCGCTTGCGCCGCTTCTCGGAAGGCGGCAATTTCCTCTTGTGTGGCAAAGCATTTATAGGCGTGCCCTCCTGCCAGCATTTCCTTTGCCACCTCTGCATGGCGCGCCGCATTGGCCGCTTGACTGACGGGCACCCCATCGAAGTCAAGCCCAAGCCATGTCAGACCTCGGTAAATTGCCTGAGTGGAGGCCTCGGTTGAGCGCTCCTTATCTGTATCCTCAATCCGCAGCAAAAACTGCCCGCCATGACGCCGAGCGAAGAGCCAGTTGAATAGGGCCGTGCGCGCCGAGCCGATATGCAATGTTCCGGTCGGGGAGGGGGCAAAACGGGTGACGATTTTTGTGTCTGACATGGTGTTCATCTTTCGCAAAGGAAAAGGTCGCAGATTGTACCTAAGGCGCATCCACAGAGAGGACAAGTGCGGCATTGGTCTTGGATATGGGCAGCGGGGGAGCCTGCGTTGCAAGCGCAGGCGCAAAACCTCATGCATTGGACCGCCTTCGGCTTTGGCTTGGAAATCGCAGCCTATTTCGGGATGTTCCACGAGCCTGGAGCATTGGTTTTCTTGGCCAACAGCCTTGTTGCCGGCCTCTGTGCTAATTGGCATCCTTTGGCGCGGCCGCATGCGGATTTTAGCTGTTATTCCCGCTTTTGCAGCTCTGGTTTTATGGATCTATTTTCGGCGACCGGATGTGTTGATCAGCGGTAATGGGCATTTGATTGGGGTGGTGGTGCAGGGCGCGCGGGTTCCCAATGTCGCAAAAGGCTCGGGGTTCGTGGCGCGCAGTTGGCTTGAAAATGACGGACGTCCCATCTCTCAGCGGGCGGCGCATGGGGATATGCAGTCTTAGATAGAGATTGTTTGCAAGGGATTTGAACCGCAGCACCCCTGCCAAGCTCGATTAGTAGTTGTGCAAGCATGGCGATCTGATCTGGCCTGCGATGGGTTTGATCTGGGGCGTCTCGCAACAGCGGGGGGCGTGGTCGGGCGCTTCGATAGGTCAGGCAGGCTACACTGGATCACAGTCAGACAGGCTATTGGGCACAGACTTTGGAACAGCCCCGAGCTGCGACGAGCGAAAGGCCGTTATATTGCCGGTGGTAAAGCGCCTTTAATAGGTGCGGATCAGACCCACCAATTTTCCCTGTACTTTGACTTGGTCGTCGCGAAATACGCGGGTTTCATAAGCAGGATTGGCCGCCTCAAGTGCGATGGCGCTGCCATTGCGCCGGAAACGCTTCAAAGTGGCTTCATGATCTTCGACCAAGGCCACAACGATATCACCATTCTGGGCCGTGCTGGCTTCGCGGATCACAACCACATCCCCGTCGTTGATTCCCACGTCGATCATAGAATCGCCCTTAACCTCCAGCGCGTAATGCTGGCCGGCGTTTGAGATCATATCACCTGGCACAGCCACGTCGCGCGCATAATCTTGGATCGCTAAAATTGGCACACCAGCTGCGATACGCCCCATCATCGGCAATGACCTCACGCCCTGCGCATCCAAATCAATGGCATCGCGTGGCCGCTCAGGGCGATCTCCTGTAATCAGTTGCGGCAAAAATTCGCTTGCCGCGGGTTGCATCTTTTCGGGCATCCGTAAAATTTCAATGGCCCGTGCACGATATGCCAAGCGCCGAATGAAGCCGCGCTCCTCGAGCGCTGTAATCAAGCGATGAATGCCAGATTTTGATTTGAGATCGAGTGCTTCTTTCATTTCGTCAAATGAAGGGGAGACGCCATTGACCTGCGTGCGCGCGTGAATAAAGTTGAGCAGTTGCAATTGCTTTTTGGTTAGCATGACATCATCTCCTGAGATTGAGCTGCTTCGATCTGTTTGTCTTATGTTCTACTCTCGTTCTCTTTTTGTGTCAAGATGTAGGCGGGCGCTAGATGGCGATGTAGCGCATCTCGCTGCCTTTGGGCATGGCCGGGGCATTGATTGGGGCAATCGCCAGAGCGTTCGCGCCGCTCAAGACGCTCAGCAAAGAGCTGTCTTGCCTTTGGGCAACATGCAAAGCGCCATCGACTAAGGTGGCGCGCATATAATGTTCTCGGGTGCCATTGGCGGGAAGATCATGGGCCAGCGGCGCGGTTCGGAACGCGCGCGGACCGGCTGGCAGCCCTAACATTTTTTCGATCAGCGGCACAACGAAGATCTCGCCGCAGACCATAGCGGAAACGGGGTTGCCCGGCAGCCCGATCATCGCCCGTCCACCCATGCGCCCGGCCATCAAAGGTTTCCCGGGCCGCATCGCCACTTTGTAAAACGATTGTTGCAGCCCCAACTCCGCAGCGGCTTGCGCCACCAAATCATAATCGCCCACCGAGGCCCCACCAATGGTGAGCACCAGATCAGCATCTCGGCTCTGGGCGAAGACCTCTGCCAAGGAACCCATCCTGTCGCGGGCAATCGGCAAAATTCGCGCCTCTGCGCCTGATTTTTGCAGCATGGCAGCCAGGCCATAGCTGTTTGATGCGATGATTTGGTCGTCGCAGGGGGAATCGCCGGGTTGCACCAACTCATCGCCCGTGGCGATCAGGGCCACTGTCGGTCTGCGGGTCACCCTGGGGCGCGGGACATTCATAGCGGCCAAAAGCGCGATATCTTGCGTGGAAAGGCGCCGAGGGGCGCTCAGCGTATAGCCTTCGGTGAAATCGCTACCAGCTGGGCGCAGATAGGCGGCGTCATTTGGTCCTGCAATAAGCGTGATTGTTCCGTCTTCTGCTCGGACATTCTCTTGGATTAGAACATGATCTGTACCTTGCGGCATCGGCGCGCCGGTGAAGATCCGCGTGGTCTGGCCTGCGGCAACGGGATCTGAAAATCGGTGCCCGGCTGCAGATTCGCCAATTACCTGCCATGTTTGCATGCCGGCTGCGAGGTCGCTGGCACCGATCGCATAGCCATCCATGGCCGCGGCGGCAAAGGGCGGTTGATCGCGGGTGGCTGTGACAGCTTGGGCCAAAACCCGCCCCTGTGCTTGCTGGAGGGAGATTTCTTCGCTTGGCAGCCTGCCTCTAAGTGCCAAAATATGGTCAAGCGCCTCGCGAACCGAAATCATAGCTTCGACCGTCTCCAGTGACCGGATTTTCCGCCTTGTTTTTCTTCGAGTTGAATAGAGGTGATGGTAAGTCCCTTATCGACGGCTTTCATCATATCATAGACCGTGAGGGCCGCTGTGCTGGCGGCGGTGAGCGCCTCCATCTCAACTCCGGTTTGACCGCGCGTTTTCACGCTGGCGGTGACCAAGACTTGATGGGTGGCGCGATCGAGCTCTAGGTCGACACTGACCTTGGTGATCGGCAAAGGATGGCACAGCGGGATCAGCTCAGAGGTTTTTTTCGCGGCCATGATGCCGGCTATGCGCGCCACGGCTAGCGCATCACCTTTCTTCATATCCCCCGCAAGCAGGACGGCCATTGCCTCTGGCGTCAGCTGCACAATTGCTGTGGCTGTTGCCATCCGGTCTGTGTCGGATTTTTCAGAAACATCAACCATATGCGCCTGTCCAGCCTCATCGAGATGGGTAAGTTTTGACATTTAAATCCTATCTGGCATCTGCGGATTGGCCAAAAGAGTTCGTGTGGCCTGCGCCACATCGGTCTGACGCATGAGGCTTTCACCAATCAGGAAACTGCGCGCGCCATGGCCGGCCAGATCGGCCAGATCTTCGGGCATGTAAATTCCGCTTTCGGCAACGATGGTTTTGCCTGCGGGCACCCGATGGGCAAGTTCGCGGGTCGTGTCCAGCGTGACGTCAAAGGTGTTGAGATTGCGATTGTTAATGCCAATCAAGGTGGAATTGAGCGCAAGGCCGCGTTCCAATTCCGCGGCGTCATGCACTTCAATCAGCGCATCCATACCCCAGGCGCTGGCAGCGGCTTCCAATTCTGCCGCTTGGCTGTCCGAGACAGAGGCCATGATGATCAAGATACAATCGGCCCCTAAGGCGCGGGCTTCTGCGACCTGATAGGTGTCATACATAAAGTCTTTGCGCAGCGCCGGCAGTGTTGTGGCGGCGCGGGCGGCGGTGAGATAGCTGTCATCGCCCTGAAAGGACGGTCCATCTGTCAAAATAGACAGGCAGGTCGCACCGCCTTGCTCATAGGCGCGGGCCAATTCGGGAGGATTGAAATCTGCACGAATAAGACCTTTCGACGGCGAAGCTTTTTTCACCTCTGCGATCAAAGCATAACCGGTCTGTGCGGCCTCATTGAGCCGGCTGGCAAAGCCGCGCAGGGGGGAGGCTGCGCGGGCGGCGGCCTCGACCTCGAGCAAGGAGACTGCGGCTTTGCGCGCTGCAATCTCTTCCAGCTTATAGGCTTTAATTTTATCAAGAATAGTTTCAGTCATTGATCAGCCCAATTGTTATACGGCGCCGGTGAGTGTAGCTAGGGCGATGACTTTGCTTTTGGCCGCTCCGCTGTCGATCGCCGCCGCCGCCCGTTCGACCCCTTCGCGCAGTGAGCTGGCTTTGCCTGCAATTTGCAGCGCGGCAGCAGAATTGAGCAATACTGCATCCCGGTAGGCAGAAGTGGCTCCATCCAAAAGCGCGGCGAAGGCCTTGCCATTGTCTTCGGGGGTACCGCCGAGAATAGATTCAAAGGGATGCACCGGCAAGCCCGCGTCCTCTGGA
This sequence comes from Paracoccaceae bacterium, assembly GCA_002683685.1. Classification (GTDB taxonomy): domain Bacteria; phylum Pseudomonadota; class Alphaproteobacteria; order Rhodobacterales; family Rhodobacteraceae; genus Planktomarina. Next base: position 1,827 of record NYTV01000074.1, on the reverse strand, counting down.
TGAATTTCAAACTCAATCACCTGGCCATTGTCGAGGGCCGCCACGGCGCTGGTGCCTGTGATGGTCAATTCATCAGTGCCATCAGCGGTGCCATGCACCAGCCAAGCTGCCTCGCTGCCGAGCGCCAAAAGGGTTTCGGCCATCGGGCGGATCAATTCAGCCGAAAACACGCCCGTTAACTGACGTTTAACCCCGGCAGGATTGGTCAACGGACCGAGGATATTAAAGATGGTGCGTGTCGCAAGTTCAGTGCGCGCGGGCATCACATGTGCAATTGCTGGGTGATGCATAGGGGCCATCATAAAGGCGATGCCGATCTCTTCCAATGCGCGCTCGACCACATCCACACCCACCATCACATTGATGCCGAGCTGCCCCAAAGCATCGGCGGCGCCGGACTTGGAGCTGAGATTGCGGTTGCCATGTTTGGCCACGGGCACGCCGGCTCCGGCCACTACAAAAGCGGTTGCGGTCGAAATATTCAATGTGCCCTTGCCATCACCGCCGGTGCCGACGATGTCCATGGCACCCTGAGGAGCGCGCACGGCGTTGCATTTGGCGCGCATGACGGCGGCCGCGGCCGCAAATTCATCGACAGTTTCTCCGCGTGTGCGCAGCGCCATCAAAAAACCGCCAATTTGACTTGGCGTTGCCTCACCATTGAACAGTGTTTCAAAGGCGACCTCCGCTTCAGCGCGGGTCAGGGGACGGTCGGCGGCCGTTCCAATCAAGGATTGTAAAGCAGATGTCATGCCAGTTCCTTTGCCATGTTAAGAAAATTGCGCATCAGATGATGCCCATGTTCGGAGGCAATGCTCTCGGGATGAAATTGAACCCCATGAATGGGCAAGGTTTTATGCTCAAGCCCCATGATCGTGCCATCTTCCAACTCCGCGCTCACCTGTAAACAGTCCGGCAAAGTGGCGCGTTCGACAATCAGAGAATGGTAGCGCGTGGCCTCGAAAGGTGTGGGCAGCCCCTCGAAAAGGTGCTGGCCGGTATGATGCATTTTGCCCATTTTGCCATGCACAATTTCATGGCAGCGCACGACAGAGCCGCCAAAGGCCTGCCCAATGGTTTGATGGCCCAAACAGACCCCCATAAGCGGAACGCGGGCGGCCGCTGCGGCCTCGGTCAAGGCCAGACAGATACCGGCCTGCGCGGGATCACAGGGGCCTGGAGACAAGAGAATCGATGAGGCCCCCAGCGACATAGCCTCTTGCACGTCCAAGGCATCATTGCGCTTGACCACAACCTTTTCGCCCAACTCCCCGAGATAATGCACCAGATTATAGGTGAAGCTGTCATAATTATCGATCAGCAGTAACATGGCCGTCCTTTATGTTTTTTTGCCCCAGGGGCGCTCTTTCGGAACAATGGGTCTCGCAATTGGCAGATTGGTCGCGGTATAGATGTTCAGGGAACGAAGCTATCGTCAAGAGTGACAGGGCGTTTTTGGTGATTGAAAGGTGATAGATGCAACTACCATTCTTCAATGGTCTGATTTGGGGTACACTGATCGGCGGGGCTGGGCTGGTGGTCCTTTCTCTGTCCCAAGATATTTTGAATCTCCAAGGCCTGGATCCAGAGGTGACTGTGCTGCCGGTCGGTCAAAGCCCGGATATGGCCACAGCCTCGGAGGTAACGGTGATTGATCTGGATCCACCGTTGGAAAATTCCGCACCGCCCGCCGTGGTGTCGCAAGCTCCAACCGCAGCCAGCCTAGGTCGCAGCTTCACCCTGTCGGCGCAAAAACCGGTATTAAGCGGTGAGATGGAGACTTTGGCCACATTACCGATGGTGCAAAAACGGCGCCCCTCTACGAAT
>NYTV01000073.1 GCA_002683685.1 Paracoccaceae bacterium | reverse complement strand
CGCACACCGCCCGCCGTGCCGGCGTCGGCTTCAATAAAGCTGCCTTTTCCGCGCCCACCGGCATGGATTTGAGCCTTCACAACCCACAACGGCCCATCCATTTCGGATGCTGCGGCTTTGGCGGCATCGGCGCTCAGTACAATGCGCCCGTCGCTGACTGGGGCGCCATAGCTGCGCAATAGGGCTTTGGCTTGATATTCATGAATATTCATAGAGCTGATCCTGCAATTTATTCCTTACCGCATGTAAAACACATTAATTGAGGCAATATAGTAAGTTTATTGAAGAAAAGCTGTTTTTCGTACATTTGTGATCACGGAAAAAAAATCTGTGATCACAAAAAACAAGTTTCATCAGGATCTGGGGTAAATCAACCGGGTGGTACAGTTTTTGACATCTAAAAAAATGCCTGCAAACCTGTTTGTGCCCGCCCAAGGATCAAAGCATGTACGTCATGCGTCCCCTCATAGGTGTTGACCGTCTCAAGATTGGCCGCATGGCGCATGATCTGGAACCCCTCTGCGATTCCATTGCCCCCATGCATGTCGCGACTCACGCGCGCGATGTCCAAAGCTTTGCCACAATTGTTGCGTTTCATCAGGCTGATGAGCTCTGGACTGGCCGTGCCATCGTCCATCATCTGACCCAATCGGAACGCCGACTGTAAACCGAGGGAGATTTCAGTCTGCATATCGGCAAGCTTTTTCTGGAACAGCTGAGTTTGCGCCAGAGGTTTGTTGAATTGTTTGCGGTCCAAACCATATTGCAATGCCGCGTGCCAACAAAACTCAGCCGCGCCCATAACGCCCCAAGCAATGCCATAACGGGCTCGGTTGAGACAGCCGAAGGGCCCTTTGAGACCTTCGACATTCGGCAAAAGCGCGTCTTCACCCACTTCGACACCATCCATGACGATTTCCCCAGTGACTGAGGCCCGCAGGGAGAGCTTGCCACCGATTTTCGGCGCCGATAACCCGGTCATGCCTTTTTCCAAGATGAACCCGCGGATCTTCCCGCCGTGGTCTTCAGATTTGGCCCAAACGACAAAGACATCCGCGATCGGCGCGTTGGAAATCCACATCTTAGATCCGGTAAGTCTGTATCCCGTTGCGGTTTTTTCAGCGCGGGTCTTCATTCCTGCGGGGTCAGATCCAGCATCCGGCTCGGTCAGACCGAAGCACCCAATCAAGGCCCCAGAGCAGAGCCCTGGCAAGAATTTTTGCCGTTGGGCCTCACTTCCATAGGCATGGATGGGGTAAATGACCAAAGAAGACTGCACCGACATCATTGAGCGATATCCGCTGTCAACCCGCTCAACTTCTCGCGCAATCAAACCATAGGCCGTGTAAGAGGCACCAAGCCCGCCATATTCCTCCGGAATCGTGGCCCCCAAAAGGCCTGCTTCACCCATTTTTGGAAATAGGCTAGGGTTGACCGTAGCTTCCCGGTAGGCATCAACAATCAAAGGTTGCAATTCATTTTGGGTAAATTGGGCCGCCGCGTCGCGCAGCATGCGGTCATCTTCGTTCAACTGGTTGTCCAGCAAGAAAGGGTCGGGCCAATTAAAGTTGGCCAATTGTGGTTTGAGGTCCGCCATGGTGATTGCTCCTTTTCGATTGCGGAGAATTTGATCTATGCGCAATCGGAGTACAACCCCTCGCGTGGCGAAGGATCTGCGGCAAATAGTAGAAACAAAAAAACCCGGAGTTTGCACTCCGGGTTTTCAACATTGTTTGTGTTTGAGACTATTTCGGCAGCGGGCCAACCAGCATTATCATCTGGCGACCTTCCATTTTCGGCATATTTTCAACCCGGCCAGTTTCCTTGGTATCTTCGGCAACGCGCAGCAATAAATCGCGGCCCAATTCCTGGTGTGCCATCTCGCGCCCTTTGAAGCGCAGGGTGATTTTAACTTTATCGCCATTTTCCAAAAACTTGAACACATTGCGCATTTTGACTTCATAGTCATGCTTATCTGTGTTCGGTCGGAATTTGACCTCTTTAATTTCAATGATCTTTTGCTTTTTGCGCGCTTCGGCTTCTTTCTTTTGAGATTCGTACTTAAATTTCCCAAAATCCATAATTTTGCAAACAGGTGGATTTGCATTTGGTGAAATTTCCACCAAGTCCAATCCGGCATCTTCTGCCATGATTAAAGCGCGTTCTGGCGTGACCACGCCAATATTTTCTCCATCTTCGTCAATCAAGCGAAGTTCGCTCCCACGGATGCGGTCGTTGATACGAGGGCCGGTTTCGCGCTGCGGAGGCGCGTTGTGAGGTCTGCGGGCTATAGCTATCGTCCTTTTGTGGATAAATTAACGCTGCCTACCTAGCGGTGTGGCCGTGTAGTTTCAAGGCATATCTTTGTAGGCGGGCTTGCCTCTAGCCGACGAAGGCTTTCTCGATCACATAGTCGCCAGGATCGGAATTGGCCCCCTCGCGAAGGCCATAGGCCTCAAGAATGCGTTTCATATCCGTGTTCAGCCCCATAGAGCCGCAGACCATTGCGCGGTCATTTTCTGCGTTGAAATCTAAAATCCCCAGATCGGCAAAGAGCGCGCCATTTTCTAACAATGTGGTGATACGGCCCATCTTGGCCGAGGTCTCGCGGGTGGTGGTGGGATAGTAGATCAGCTTGGATTGAGCTTCTTCACCCACCAAAATATCGTTTTTCGTTTCTTCGATTAGCTCTTGACCAAATTTGAGTTCAGCCAGATCGCGGCAGCTGTGGGTCAAAATCACCTTTTCGAACCGTTCATAGGTCTCTGGCTCGCGTAGAAGCGAGGCAAAGGGGGCAATCCCGGTGCCGGTAGAGAAAAACCAAATGCGTTTGGCTGGGGTTAGGGCGTCATGCACCAAGGTGCCGACGGGTTTGGGGCGCAGTATCACTTGATCGCCTGGCTTGATGTGCTGCAATTTGCTGGTCAGCGGACCTTCTTCGACCTTGATGGAATAAAACTGCAAGGTTTCATCCCAGGCCGGCGAGGCAATGGAATAGGCGCGCAGCAGCGGTTTTTCTTTGCCCGTTACGGGATCAGGATCGCCCATCAAACCAATCATGACAAATTCGCCCGAGCGGAACCGCAATGAGGTTGGCCGGGTGACGCGAAAGCGAAACAGGCGATCAGTGTAATGTTCAACCTCTGTCACGGTTTGGGCGTCAGGCAGGGTCACGGGTGTTGCTGTCGTTAGTGTCACGGTGCTTTGCTCGGTCATTTGGGATCCTTTCCGGTCTAGTCTTTCAAAGGCAGAAGTTCAATTGCTGCATTCGACATCTTGTTGCGATGGGCCCGCAGGGCGGCGCAGGCGCGATTGGTAGTCATGGGCGCGCCAGTCTGCGCGGGCCAGCCATTGGCGCTCTGGCTGCCGCGCGGCTAAGTCTTGCGGAATTTCGACGTCATCAAAGCCGGAGCGCCGCGCCATAGCGTATTGATCGGCCAGCATATAGCCGGCGAGCCTGAGATGGCCTTGGTAGCCGCATTGCCGCAGCCTAGCGGCGAGGGTAAAGCCGCGCCCATCGGCAAAGCTGTCGAGAGTGATACGAATGCAGCTGCGCTGTAGCAGTTCAGATGTGATTTCCTCTGGGTCAAAGTCAGATGGTAAATCTGCCGCAATTCTGCGGGTATTTTGCGGTGCAAAGCCATGGTCATTCACGATTACAGTCATGGGATCATCATGCATTTTTGGGCTCTACCGGCAAATGAATGTCACATTCGGTTTTGGATTGCCCAGGCCAGCGGCCCGCTCGGTCATCCATGCCGGGGCGGGCGCGAAAGGTACAAGGGGCACAGCCAATAGAGGGGTAGCCATTATCGGTCAAAGGATGCCGGGGCAGGTTATGGGTCCCAAAGTAGGCATCGATATCATCTCTACTCCAATGCGCAAGGGGGTTGAGCTTGAGCCGCCCTGTCTCATCAGCCTCCCAAATTGCCATGTCAGCGCGGGTGGCGGATTGGTGCCGTTTGCGGCCCGTGATCCATGCTGAAAACGGTGTCAGTGCTTTCTGTAGGGGTTCCCCCTTGCGCAGGGTGCAGCAGGCATCGGTATTTGATTGATGCAGCAGGCCTTCGTTGTCGTGCAAAAACACTCGGCCCGGATCTGGTGAGATATGTGTTACATTCTCCAGGCCAAGGTATTTTGTCAGACTTTTTTGATAGGTTAACGTGGCGCGAAATAGCATCATCGTGTCGATGAAGAGCACTGGGGTTTTGGGTGCGGATTGTGCCACCATATGAAGCAATACCGCTGACTCTGCGCCAAATGAGCTGACCAAAGCAATTTTTTGAGCCAAAAGGGCAAGCGCAGGCTTTAAAATATCTTGGGGCTGCCTGTCTGCATCGCGGCGGTTGAGCATAGCGAGCCGGGCCTCTAGGGGCATGTCATTGAGGTAGGGCATGGCTTAGGCTGCCTTTCTCGCTTGTGGGTATAAAAGGGCTTTGAAGGGCGCCAATCCCAGCCGACGATAGGCCTCCAGAAAGCTCTCGTTCCGGTCAAGGCGCAGCTGCAGATAGCCAAGCAATAAGCGCTCAATTGCCGGGACAATCTCATCGGCGCCGAAGCCAGGGCCCGCACGGGTTCCAATCTCCGCCTCAGCACCCGCATCGCCGCCAAGTGTGATTTGATAGCTTTCAACTCCGGCTTTCTCGAGACCTAAAATCCCGATGTGCCCGACATGGTGATGGCCGCAGGCGTTGATGCAGCCTGAAATCTTGAGTTTCAACGGCCCAACGTCATGTTCCAGCTTGAGCGCTTGAAAGCGTGTTGCAATCTGCTGGGCCACCGGAATAGAGCGAGCAGTCGCCAATGCGCAGTAATCCATGCCCGGGCAGGCGATGATGTCTGAGATCAACCCGATATTGGCGGCCGCCAAGTCCGCTTGGCGCAGCGCTTGGAACACTTGGGGTAAATCAGTACGAAGCACATGAGGCAAAATGACATTTTGCTCGTGGGAGATGCGTAATTCATCATGGCCAAAATTGCGCGCGATTTCTGCCAAGGCGCGCATTTGATCTGCGCTTGCGTCCCCAGGTGTTGCGCCGGGTTTTTTCAAACTCACAGAGACGATCGCATAGCCGGGCGTCTTATGAGCGCTGATATTCGTGTCCAACCAGGCGCGGAACGCAGGACTTTGAGCCGGGGCGCTATCTGCCTCAACTGGTTCGCTTGAGGCTCTGAATTTTGGCGGAGCGAATTGCTGTTCAATATCTTTTAAGAGCTGCAAATCCGCACCCGCAAACCGAAGTTTAATCTTGGCAAACTGCGCCTCGACCCGCTGTTTGATTTCCTCTATTCCATTCTCATGGGTGGTGATTTTTATCCGGGCTTTATATTTATTGTCCCGCCGACCCAGTAGGTTATAGGTGCTGACCACAGCCTCCAAATAAGGCAACAGATCGTCCAGCGGTACGAAAGGCGAGAGGGTTTTGCCAATCATGGGCGTGCGTCCCAAGCCTCCGCCTACAATCACCTCAAACCCGCGCAGCCCATCTTGCTTTGTCATGCGCAAGCCGATGTCATGCGCCCGCGTTACGGCGCGATCATTGGGGCTGCCGGTGACTGCAATCTTGAATTTTCGTGGTAAAAATTGAAACTCGGGATGATCGGTCGACCATTGTCGGATCAGCTCGGCGATGGGGCGGGGGTCGGCAAGCTCATCGGCCGCGGCCCCGGCGAAATGATCCGCTGTGACATTGCGGACGGTGTTGCCACTGGTTTGGATAGCGTGCATCTCGACGTCAGCCAAAGCCTGCAATATAACGGGCACATCTTCGAGTTTTGGCCAGTTAAATTGAATGTTTTGCCGCGTGGTGAAATGGCCATAGCCTTTGTCCCAACGCTCGGCGATCATCGCAAGTTGGCGCATTTGGCGGCTGTTGAGGGTGCCATAGGGAATGGCGACTCGCAGCATGTAAGCATGCAACTGCAAATATAACCCATTCATCAGGCGGAGCGGTTTGAACTCGTCCTCTGTGAGGCTGCCGTCCAGACGGCGGGCGACCTGCGCGCGAAATTGCGCCACGCGCTCTGCTATGAATTCATGATCAAAACGAGAATATTGATACATTCTAAAGCTCCTGTTTGCCGTGACGATAATTGGACGGGCCGGTGCTGCGAAACCTCTCTCGAAAATGGCTGGCCTTCGGGCCATCACTCTTGTCGATCACGTCGCTCAGATAGGCGCCGACAACGGCATTGGGTTGCCCTTGGGCGAAGGCGAGGCTTGCTTTGGCCAAATCATTGTCTTTGATCACTGACGCCCTCGCCAATTCTGGAGTCCAGCTGTGTGGGAAGCGCAGGTACAAGACTTCTCCCGATCTTAAATCATTGGCGGTGACGACTTTCGAGATTGCCGTTACAGACATAGATCCGCCTCCTGATTTTGAAAAATTTGCGCCGTAGCCGTCCGGGGCGAAATTCCGTAAAGTACCACCACCGGTCCTGCCATGGCGTGAAGCGCCTCCGTTAGGGCGTTAAGCGGGGCGGCCCGAATGACTTCGTTGGCGCGCGAGCTGTTTTCAATAATGCTTACAGGCGTGAGCGGATCAGCACCGTGCATCAGCAAGCGCCCTTGAATAAATCTTGCGGCTGTCTTGCCCATATAAATTGCCGCAACAGCGCCCGGTTTGGCCAAGCCGCGCCAATCTTGCTCTGCATAACCGACTATATCGTGACCCGTTATCAGCCTCAGCTGGGAGTTGCGCCCGCGGCGGGTCAAGCTGCGTCCCGATGCAGCGGCGGCGGCGGAGGCCGCGGTGATGCCCGGCACAATACTGTAAGAGATATTATGGGCGGCAATCGCCTCTAATTCCTCATCCAAGCGACCAAAAACCGTTGGATCGCCAGACTTTAAGCGAATGACCTGTGCGCCCTGCGCCGCGTGGTGGATCATCAATTGATTGATATCTTCTTGCGCCATAGCCGGGCCAAACCCAGTTTTGCCAACGTCGATCATGGTGGCCTCACGACGGGACAGCTCTAAGATGCGCCGATCCACCAGCCGATCGTGCAAGATCACATCGGCCTCATGTAATAAGACACGGGCCTTGTGGGTCAGAAGGGTGGGATCACCTGGGCCGGCACCGACAAAATCCACATGACCTTGTTTGGGGCGCGCATCTTGATACTCCGTAAGCAATTCATGCAAAGCCTGCCTGGCCCCCTGAACTCCCCGAGCTGCATAGGCGCTCGGGCCCTTGGAAAAAAAATAGCTGCTCCAAAAATCTCGACGTATGCGCCCCAAGGGCAGCGCCTGGGCCAATGATCGGAAGGTCTGGCCAATACGAGCCAATGCGCCAAGGTTGTGCGGCAAACGCTCCTCCATGTGGCGTTTAATGGCTCTTGCAACCACGGGCGCGGTGCCCTCGGTTCCGATGGCCACGGTCACCGGATCGCGGTCAACGATGGCGGGGGTAATAAATTGTGACTGCTGTAGGTTATCAACCCAATTGAACAATGTTCCGGCGGATTGCGCGACCTTTTGGGTCTGTAAATCGCAACTGTCATCTTCGCTTGCCGCATAGATCAGTTGCGCTTGGCGCGCTTGGTCAAGGGTGAGGGGGCCCTTCGAAATTTCTAACAGACCATCTTGTTCCCAGCTTTGTATTTGCGCCGATGGGGCGGGTTCATACACTGTGATCTTGGCTTCGGTTTTAAGTAAAAGCCGCAGTTTGGCGACCGCCGCTTCGCCCCCACCGACCAATGCAATCGGCTTTTGCGCCACATCCAGAAAAATGGGAAAATATTTCATAGTTTTGCCTCCATGGTGGCCATAATAGAAAATTATTCTGGTATTTGCCTAGGCATCTGCGATAATAAGGATGAAATCTTTGGAAGGCTGCGGGATGCACGCGCCTGTTCTCATCAGAAAGAGAAAATCGGATGACTGTTCGTCTAGATGTGGTGGATCGCAAAATTTTATCGGAGCTGCAAAAGGATGCCAGCCGGTCCTTGGATGACATTGCCAAGACAATCGGGGCATCGAAAACCCCGGTGTGGAATAGAATCAAGAAACTGCGCGAAGCGGGGGTGATCAAGCGCACCACGGTTGAGCTAGATGCAGAGGCGCTCGGCTTTGAAGCCTGTTTTTTTGTGTTGATCCGCACGTCCGAACATGAGGCCGATTGGCAAGATCGCTTTCTGACCGCGTTGCAAAACCGTCCTGAGGTGCTCGAAGCGCATCGTTTGGCAGGGGAGATTGACTATATTTTGAAAGTTATCGTGCCCAATGCTCGGGCATATGACAATTTTTACCAAGCACTTATCTCGGAGGTGCGGGTGTTCAACGTCACAGCGCTTTTAAGTATGGAGGAGCTTAAATCTGGCGGCGGCTTGAGCTTTGATTTGTAGCGATTATCGCATTCTTTACGCAGCGGGTGTCGTTACCAAATTCGGCGGGCCATGAAAGAATTACAAAATAATGGCCAAAAGCTTGTCGTGCCGCTTGACGCTGCCGGGCGGCTTGCTTAGAGAACCCTCAGTCCTACAAGACACACAGTTGGCGGTTGTAGCTCAGTTGGTTAGAGTACCGGCCTGTCACGCCGGGGGTCGCGGGTTCGAGCCCCGTCAACCGCGCCACTGTGAGATTGTAAAGACAGATGCGCGGTTGTAGCTCAGCTGGTTAGAGTACCGGCCTGTCACGCCGGGGGTCGCGGGTTCGAGCCCCGTCAACCGCGCCATTT
>NYTV01000072.1 GCA_002683685.1 Paracoccaceae bacterium | reverse complement strand
GATAAAGCGAGGCTTGTCGGCGCAGTTGAGCGCAAAGGACACCCCTGGGTTGGCCGCGATGTCGGCGAAGCTATGGGCGGGCAAGCCGTTGGCGTGCATGTTACAGATGAGCCGCTTGAGGCATTTGCACTGTCCCAGGCCGTGATTGATTTCACCGCCCCGGCCGCCACGCTAGAATTCGCCGCCCTCGCCGCGCAAGCCCGCGCCGTGCATGTCATCGGAACCACAGGCATGAGCGAAGACGACCTCGAAAAACTCGAGCCGGCCAGCCGCCACGCGGTGATCGTGCGGGCTGGCAATATGTCGCTTGGCGTAAATCTCCTCACCAAAATTACTGAAACTGTCGCCGCTGCCTTGGATGAGGATTTTGACATCGAAATTATCGAAGCGCATCACCACCACAAAGTAGACGCCCCGTCTGGTACCGCGCTCATGCTTGGGGAAGCTGCCGCTGCAGGACGCGGTGTCTCTTTGAGCGAAACGCTCGATAGTGGCCGCCATGGCATAACAGGCGCCCGCAAACGCGGTGATATCGGCTTTGCCGCGATTCGCGGCGGCGACATCGTGGGCGAACATGATGTGCTCTTCGCATCCGCCGGCGAGCGCATCATTCTGCGCCATGTCGCCACCGACCGCGCCATTTTCGCCCGCGGCGCACTGAAAGCTGCACTTTGGGGGCAAGGCAAGCAGCCTGGTCAATATGACATGATGGATGTCTTAGGGCTGTAAACTATCGTTCCAGAGTCCAAACAGTGCGGACAACAGACAGCCGCTCCTAAAAGTCCACCGCGATGCCTTTGCGCTCCCAGTCACCAAAACGCACAGGCTCGGGCCCGTCGCGTCCGCCAAGTTCCGGCGGCAGAGTTTGCTCGGTTTGCGTTGCTTTGCGGGCTTTTGCTTCAGCCAGTGCACGCGCGGCGGCGGCTTTGAGATCGGGTTTCTTGTTTTCTGTCATGAGGCTGATATACGCCGGTTTCATCAGATCGCAAGGATAACTCATGCCCCGCCCCCCACAAAAATCAGGTCGCCCCGGACTTTCCATGGCCGGTCAAACCCACAAGCGTCCCGTTTTGAACCTGCCACGGCAAGCGGCTGTGCGCGTATTAAACGGTGTGATAACTGAGCATAAACAGCTTTCTGAATTGATACAGTCCGATGAGTTCCAAGCCTTGGTACCGGAAGATCGCGCCCGCAGCCAGCGTTTGGCCACCCACACCCTCCGCCATGTGGGCCGGGCAGATCGGGCTTTGCGACCGCATTTGGCCAAGCTACCGGCTGTGGAAGTTCTGAATATTCTGCGTCTGGGTTTGGTTGAAATCGCCGGGATGGGCGCTCCGGCCCATGCTGTGGTCAATGATTTGGTCTCTATTTGCTCCGCCTCCAATCAAACCCGTCCCTATAAGGGTCTGATCAACGCTGTGCTACGCAAGGCCGTCGCAGATGTGACCGGAAAATGGGACAAATCACCTGTGCAAATGCTGCCAAAATGGCTGCGCAACCCCCTTCGTGAAGCCTATGGTAATGGCACAATTATGGCCATCGAAACCGCGCACATGCGCGGCGCACCCGTTGATTTAACCGTCACTGGCGATGTGGAAACCTGGGCGTCTACTTTAGGCGGCACGCCCTTGGCAAATGGATCTCTACGCTTGGGCGAGATCGGGCAAATTTCGACCCTTGCGGGTTTCGCAGAGGGCAAGTGGTGGGTGCAGGACGCCGCAGCAGCTTGGCCTGCCGCGGCTTTGGCGCTGACGCCAGGTGAAACCGTGTTAGACGTCTGCGCTGCGCCTGGCGGTAAAACCATGCAAATGGCCGCCAAAGGTGGTGTTATCACTGCTTTAGATATCTCCGCCAACCGGATGGAGCGCGTGGCCGAAAATCTAGCCCGTACCCAATTGGCCGCTGAACTGGTGATGGCAAATATTCTTGACTGGCAAGATCCACGGCAATTTGATGCCGTGTTGCTGGATGCGCCCTGTTCTGCCACTGGAACAATTCGCCGCCACCCAGATTTGCCCTTCGCCAAGGATGGCACGGGCATTTCAGAGCTGATAGAGCTTCAGACACAAATGCTTAATGCAGCAGCAGAGCGGGTGAAGCCCGGCGGCAAGCTGGTGTTTTGCACCTGCTCTTTGATTCCCGATGAGGGCGAAGTGCAGGCAGAGAATTTCTTGCGCGACCATAAAGATTTCACCGCGGATACGGGCTTGCCTCAGGGTATGGATCCAGCTTGGCGCACCCAAGAGGGTGGGTTTCGCTTGCGCCCAGATTATTGGTCCGAGCTTGGTGGGATGGATGGGTTTTATCTCATCCGAATGAACCGACGTGGGTGACATTTAGCAGGGTGACAGGGTAAGGTGTTCGACGTATAAAAACCTCGAAACACTCAACTTTTAGGATCGCCTGAGCCTGTGACCCAATATTCTCATCAACTGTCTTGGCTAATGCAACTCCGATATCGCTGGCTGTTGCGCTTGGCGGTCTGGTCTAAGCCAAAAGTAGGTTTGATCGCGACGCCCGAGCCTTGGACAACAGGAGATTTTGATCGCGGAGCGCTGATTCTCTCAGGAAAAATTGTGTTCACCGGCCATGTGATGGGCATTGGTGAGAATTCGATATGGAATCACAAACCGCCCTCCCCTCTTTTTGCCGCTGAGCTGCATGGGTTTCGATGGCTCGATGACTTGGCCACCTATGGCGACGCCCGCGCCAAGGGCACAGCCCAGGCCTGGGTTTTGGATTGGATTGATGGATTTGGCATGGGGCTTGGGCCCGGTTGGAGCGCAGAGGTCACCGGTCGACGTTTGAACCGTTGGATCAACCATTCAACCTTTTTGCTGCAAGGCCTGTCGCAAAGCCAGCGCGATAAGGTTTTGCGGTCTATGGCTCTGCAAACCAGTTTGTTGAGCACATCTTGGCGACACCTGCCCCACGGACGCGGGCGATTCGAAGCCCTGGCCGGGCTCATCTGTGCAGCACAATCTTTGGCTGGGATGCAAAGTCACCAGCCCACCGCGCTGATGGCCTTGGTTAAAGAATGCCAAGAGCAGATAGATGTTCATGGCACGATTGCCTCACGCAATCCTGAAGAGCTTTTGGATATTTTCAGTTTGCTGACTTGGGTCAAACAATCACTCGAATTGACGCATGCGCCCGTTCCGGAGCCGCTGACGAGCTGCCTGGCACGTATCGCGCCAGTACTGCGCGCACTGCGCCATGGTGACGGCACTTTGGCGCGTTTTCACGGGGGGGGCCAGGGCAGCGAATATGTCTTGGATCAAGCTCTCGCCATCTCAGGAATCCGCGCCAGCACTCTACAAGATTCAGCGATGGGATTTGCCCGCGTCTCATCCGGTGCGACGGCCGTGATCGCCGATGTCGCCACCCCGCCTCTCGGCCAGGAGAGCTTTACCAGCCATGCATCTACCTGCGCCTTTGAGCTCTCAGTCGGGCGCACGCGCGTCATCGTAAACTGTGGATCAGGCCTGCGATTTGGCACGGATTGGCACCAAGCCGGCCGCACCACCGCCTCCCATGCAACATTGGCGATTGACGGGCTGTCTTCCTCCCGCTTTGGCCCGCCAAAACGCAATGGTGACCGCCCCTTTGCCGAAACACCCAGCCTCGTGATGGTGAAAAAAACCCGAGCCGTGGATGGGGTAAGGTTACAGATGAACCACAATGGCTATCAAAAAAGCCACGGGTTGGTCCACGCGCGCACGCTTGATCTGCCGGTCGACAGCAAGGGGCTTGTAGGCGAGGATGAGCTTTATGCTCCGAATGAGAGCGACGTACAGCTTTTGCAAGCGGCGCAGGCCAAATCAGAAGCGCCATTGCAGTTTTCTATTCGCTTTCATCTGCACCCAGAGGTGACGCCAAATCACGATGCTGGTTCAGATTCGATTTCCCTAACTCTTGCCACGGGTGAAATTTGGGTCTTTCGCTCTCAGCCAGGCACTGAATTGGCCTTGGATGACAGTGTCTATTTTGAGGATGGCCGCCAATTCCCGCGCCCGTCAAAGCAGATTGTTTTGAACGGTGTGATCAAAGAAATCACCACCCGCGTCCGTTGGTCACTGGTCAAAGTGGGCGAAAACCCTCAAAAGGCCCCCTAAGAAGCCAGGCGGTCGGGCGTGGCACATTCGTAGGATAACCAATGACACAGCTTGTAGACCTCAAACGCGCATTAATTTCCGTATCAGACAAAACTGGGCTGCTCGAGCTTGGTCAGGCGCTTGCGGATCGGGGGGTGGAACTGCTCTCAACCGGCGGTTCAGCAAAAGCCTTGCGCGATGCAGGATTGCCTGTGACGGATGTGGCTGATGTGACCGGGTTCCCTGAAATGATGGATGGGCGGGTAAAGACCCTGCATCCGAATGTGCATGGCGGGCTATTGGCCCTGCGCGACAATCCTGAGCATCTGGCTGCAATGCAAGAGCATGGAATCGCAGGGATCGACCTTCTGGTTGTCAATCTTTACCCCTTTGAAGCCACCGTTGTTAAAGGCGCAGATTATGACACGGCGATTGAAAATATCGACATTGGCGGTCCTGCGATGATCCGGGCGGCTGCAAAAAACCATGGGTTTGTATCTGTGGTCACCGATACCGAGGACTATGGCGCGCTGCTGCAGGAATTAGATGAGAATGGTGGGGCGACAGGGTATGGCTTTCGCCAAAAACTCGCGCTCAATGCCTATGCCCGCACGGCGGCCTATGATACCGCTGTTTCAAATTGGCTCGCCAAGACTTTGGATGTCACCCCCCGGCACAAAGCGGCTGCGGGCACATTGGCGCAAACGCTGCGTTACGGCGAAAACCCCCATCAATCCGCAGCCTTTTACACCGACGGGCAAGCCCGCCCCGGAGTCGCCACCGCGGTGCAACATCAGGGCAAAGAACTCTCTTACAATAATATCAATGACACCGATGCAGCAGTGGAGTTGGTCGCCGAATTTGGCCCAAAAAATGGTCCAGCTTGTGTGATCGTTAAACATGCCAACCCCTGCGGGGTCAGCCAAGCTGCCAGCCTTGTGGAAGCTTATCAAGCCGCCTTCCAATGCGATCAAACCAGTGCGTTTGGCGGCATCGTCGCGCTTAACCAAACTTTGGATGGTCCAACGGCCACTGAAATTTGTAAAATCTTCACCGAAGTTGTGATTGCACCCAATGCGGACGAAGAAGCCAAACAGATTTTTGCCCAGAAAAAGAACCTGCGATTATTAACCATAGGCGCTTTGCCCGATGTCACTGCCGCCAGCCAAACCATCCGCCAGGTCTCTGGCGGCTATCTGGTGCAGGACAAGGATACGGGCCAAATTTTGCCAAGCGATTTGAAAGTTGTGACCAAACGCGCGCCAACAGCGCTCGAATTGCAAGATCTACTTTTTGCCTGGAAAGTGGCAAAACATGTCAAATCCAACGCCATAGTTTATGTCAAAGATGGTGCAACTATTGGCATCGGTGCCGGGCAAATGAGCCGGGTCGACAGCACACGCATCGCCGCGCGTAAAGCGCAGGATATGGCGGAGGTTCTTGGGCTTGAAGCGCCTTTGACACAAGGCTCCGTGGTCGCCTCCGATGCTTTCTTTCCCTTCGCAGATGGGTTAATTACAGCCTTTGAGGCCGGCGCCACGGCGCTGATCCAACCGGGCGGCTCAATGCGCGACGACGAGGTTATCGACGCCGCCGATGCAGCGGGTCTGGCCATGGTCTTCACTGGCATGAGACACTTTAGGCACTGATATGCAGAGACTCTTACTCATAAGCGCAGCGAGCATTTTTACACTGGATCAGATTACAAAATACCTAGTGGTATTTTATATGAACTTGTTTGAGCGTGGAGAAATTAGCGTTTGGCCCGGCTTTATTCACTTTCACATGGCCTGGAACAGCGGCATCAACTTTGGTCTATTTTCCAGTAACGGCCTCGCAACGCAATGGATCTTGATTGCCATAGCTCTCAGCATTTGCGGCGTCGTAGCCTATTGGATGCGCCGCGAAACCCGTCCCATCACCCTGATGAGCGCGGGTCTGGTGATTGGCGGCGCTTTAGGCAATGCGGTCGATCGCGTTTTGTATAGCAGCGTCGCAGATTTTCTCAACATCACATGCTGCGGACTACACAATCCCTTTGCGTTCAATGTTGCCGATATTGCAATATTTGCGGGTCTCTTGGGTATAATGTTTTTCGCCAGTGACACCAAAAGGCCCAACCCATCCAACTAGATTGCTGGATTTTGACCTTGGTCGCTATTGACCTAATTGCACAATCGACTGCCGAAACATTCCGAAGGAAGGCTCATGTTCAATAAACTAATTGCCATTTTATGTCTTTGTGTACCAGTGGAGGCTCTGGCCCAAAGCAAAACCACAGACTTCATGCTGGGCAATGGCATGCAAGTCGTGGTGATTGAGGACCACCGCGCGCCAGTGGTTGTGCATATGGTTTGGTACAAAGTTGGATCTGCCGATGAACCGCCAGGAAAGTCTGGGATCGCGCATTTTCTTGAGCATCTCATGTTCAAAAAAACTGCAAACCTAGAGGCCGGTGAGCTGGCCGATACGGTGGCAGCCCATGGCGGGTCGCACAATGCCTTCACTAGTCTTGATTACACCGGCTACTTCCAAAGGGTGGCTGCAGATCGTTTAGATTTGATGATGCAGATGGAAGCAGATCGTATGACCGGGCTGCAGCTGTCCCCCGACGACATTACCGTTGAACGCAATGTGGTGATTGAAGAGCGCAACCAGCGCACAGAAAGTGCGCCTGGCGCCTTGTTTAACGAACATTTGCAAGCCGCTCTGTTCCTGAACCACCCCTATGGCGTACCCATCATTGGCTGGATGCATGAGATGAAGGCCCTGAATTACGATGACGCGATGGCGTTTTACAAACAGCATTACGCTCCCAATAATGCGGTATTGGTGGTGGCGGGTGATGTAACCCCTGAAGAGGTTAAAGCCTTGGCGGAGCAATACTACGGCATTCTTCCTGCCAATCCGACCGTTACGCCACGCGCACGCAGACAAGAGCCGCCCCACCGGGCAGCCCGCCGCGTGATTTTTCGCGATGAGCGGGTCGCGCAGCCGTTTTTCGCCCGCAGCTATCTCGCACCAGAACGCAACAGTGGAGATCAGCGAACCGCCGCCGCGCTAGTCTATCTAGCAGAAATTTTGGGCGGCTCAAGCGCTACCTCTGTCCTCAGTCGAGCCTTGCAATATGACACGCAGCAGGCAATTTACACCAGCGCCCAATATCGGCCCACGGCCTTGGACCTTAGCACCTTTAGTCTGGTGGCCGTGCCTGCACCCGGCGTGGAATTACAGCAAATCGAAGACGCCTTAGAGGCCACGGTTGCAAAATTTATGGCCGATGACATTGATATTGAGCTCTTTGAGCGTATCAAATCCCAGTTCCGCGCCAGCGAAATTTACGCCATGGACAATGTCGCAGGCATTGCACGACGCTACGGCGCAGCTCTAACCCAAGGACTGACGGTTGCAGATGTACAGGCCTGGCCGCAGATTTTGCAAGAGGTCACGCCTGAGGAGGTTATGGCGCTTGCCGAGCGGATGTTTGATGAAAGAGCCTCTGTGACCGGATGGATGATGGGACCAAAGGAGCAAGCACAATGATGCGTATTTTCACCCTAGGAGCTCTGCTGTGGGCTGGAGCGGTGCAGGCCGACATCTCTGTTAAAACGATCACCAGCCCAGGTGGCCTTTCTGCTTGGGTCTTGGAAGAACCCGCAATACCGTTCACCGCTCTGAACATTATGTTTTCCGGCGGCGCGGCTCTGGACCCCCCAGACAAACGCGGTGCAGCTTTTATGATGACCGGGCTGTTGGAAGAGGGCGCGGGCGATTTGGACTCTCAGGCTTTCGCAGCCAAACTAGAAGCTCTATCTGCATCTTTTAGCTTTGATGTAAGTGATGACACGCTATCAATTTCTGTGCGCGTTTTAACAGAAAACCGGGCCGAAGCCTTAGCTCTTTTGAAAACCGCATTAGTGCAGCCCCGTTTTGATCCTGACGCAGTTGAAAGGGTGCGCCAACAGGTTCTCTCAATTCTGGCCTCAGATAAGCAAGATCCAACAGACACAGCGCAGCGCGTTTGGGCAGAGCAGGCTTTCGGAGATCACGCCTATGGCGCCTCTTACCAAGGCACAGAAAGCTCCATCACGGCCCTCACGCGCGCAGATATTCTGGCTGCGCACCAAAACCTTCTAGTGCGAGACACACTTTCAGTCTCGGCTGTAGGTGATATTACGGCCGAGGATCTCGGGCCCATTCTGGACGATTTAGTCGGCGATTTACCGGCAGGATCCACCCTCGAAACTGTGCCTGTGGAGCTGGATATCCCCGCCGGTCTGACCGTGGTGAATATATCGACACCTCAGTCCGTCGCCATTTTTGGGCATAAGGGCATTGATCGCGCGCATCCTGATTTTTTTGCGGCCTTTATTCTGAATACCATTCTTGGCGGACGTGGCATTGAAAGTCGGCTGACTGCAGAAGTGCGCGAAAAGCGTGGTCTCACCTATGGCATCTCGACAGTTCTGATCAGCAAGGATCAGGCCAACGTTATGTTGGGACAGGTGGCTAGTGCCAATGACCGAATTGGCGCAGCCATTGAGGTCATTCGTCACGAATGGAGCAAGCTGGCTCGTGATGGGGTCACCGCCGAAGAATTGCACGCGGCTCAAACCTATCTGACCGGTGCCTACCCCTTGCGGTTTGATGGAAATTCACAGATTGCCCAGATCTTAGTTGGTATGCAACGCCAAGATTTAGCGCTAGATTACATCAACACCCGCAACGCAAAAATCAACGCGGTCACCCTTTCTGAAATCAATCGCGTTGCTGCGCAATTGCTCAAGCCAGAGGCCTTGAATTTTGTTGTGGTGGGACAGCCAACAGGGCTCAAGGAAGAGTAGCAGAATCGGATGCGAGCATGCTATGGATTGTAGTATGCTCAAACCTCACCCCAATATAAGCCAAAGCCAACCCATCATTCGACAATTGAATGAGACTGCAATCAATCAAATTGCAGCGGGCGAAGTCGTAGAGCGCCCGGCCTCTGTCATCAAAGAATTGGTGGAAAACGCCATTGATGCCGGAGCCTCACGTATCGACGTGGAATATGCTGACGGCGGTAAGCGTTTGATACAGATCACAGACAACGGCTGTGGTATTGCAGCCGAGGATCTGACTTTGGCCATGTCACGCCATGCCACCAGCAAAATTGACGGCTCAGATTTGCTCAATATCCAAAGTTTTGGCTTCAGAGGCGAGGCCCTTCCCTCTTTGGGCGCGGTAGGCAAGCTGACGCTGACAAGTCGAACGGTAACAGGCTCGGGCGCAGAATTGCAGGTTATGGGTGGCAAGCTGAGCCCCGTTCGCCCTGTCGCGATGCAGCCCGGAACTCGTGCAACCCTGCGAGATCTCTTTTACGCCACTCCAGCCCGCCTAAAATTTTTACGCTCTGATCGCGCCGAGGCGCAAGCCATTGCCGATGTGGTCAAGCGATTGGCTATGGCAGAGCCGGCAATTGCATTTTCACTGCGCGACACCAGCAAAGACCGAACGGTCTTCCAATTTCAAGCCGAGCAGGGCGATATGTTTTCCGCGCTCCGTGGGCGCTTAGGGCAGATCATGGGCCAGGATTTTGTTAACAACGCAATTGCCGTGGATGCGGAACGCGAAGGGGTAAACCTTACAGGTTTTGCAGGCCTTCCGACCTATTCGCGCGGAGCAGCCGTGGCACAGTATCTCTTCGTCAATGGTCGCCCCGTGCGGGACAAATTGCTGCTCGGCGCATTGCGCGGAGCCTATGCAGATTTTCTGTCGCGCGACCGTCACCCAGCGGTGGCGTTATTTGTGGAATGCGACCCGACACTTGTCGATGTAAATGTCCATCCTGCGAAATCAGAGGTGCGGTTTCGTAAGCCAGCCATGGTCCGCGGCCTTATCGTTTCCGGTCTGCGCCATGCGCTGACCGAGGCGGGGCATCGCACATCTACGACCGTATCCAACGCAGCCTTGGGCGCTTTTACACCCGAAACACCGAGCCAACCACGCGTTTACCAGATGGATCGCCCCCGCAATGCACCTGGTTATTCCGGTCTGGCTGATACCGCTGCCATGTTTGATCCCCAGCCTTCAGCACGGATTGAAGACGCACCACAGCTTGAGGCCCAGCACCGTCCCTTGGGCGCGGCGCGGGCGCAGTTGCATGAAAACTACATCCTATCACAGACCGAAAACGGCTTGGTCATCGTTGATGCTCATGCCGCCCATGAGCGTTTAATCTATGAAAAACTTAAAGCCCAGATGGCAAAATCTGGAGTATGCTCGCAAGCGCTTTTGATTCCAGAAGTGATCAGCCTTTCTAACGGCGATATGGCCCTATTGTTGGAGCAAAACGAAACCTTGGTACAAATGGGTCTCAGCATTGAGCCCTTCGGCCAAGGCGCGGTTGCCGTGCAATCCGTGCCTGCCCTTTTAGGCCATGTGGATGTGCAGCGGTTAGTTTTAGATATCGTCGATGAGCTGTCGGACGGCGGCACGCAGCAAAGCTTGCAAGCGCAGCTGGATGCGATTTTGAGCCGCATAGCCTGCCATGGCTCGGTCCGTACAGGCCGACGAATGCAAGCAGAAGAGATGAATGGGCTGCTGCGCGAAATGGAAGCTACTCCGCACTCAGGCCAATGCAACCACGGTCGCCCCACCTATGTCAGTTTGGCTATGACCGATATTGAGAAGTTGTTTGGACGCACATGATAGTCAGCCATGAAATCACCTTGATCTTAATGATGGCAGCTGGCGGTTTTGCCCTTGTGGTGATGATTTTACTTTTGATAGTGGCCCGCGCTGCGGGGCGCGCGGCAAAAGCAACTGCGCCTTTGACAAATCAAATGGTGTATCTCAACCAAAGAGTGCAGACCATTGGCGATGGACAGCAACAATTAGCCGGTGGCTTGACCCAAGTTTCAGAGGCGCAAGCTGCGCAACAAAACAATATGCTGAAGTTGATGGAGGCTCGATTGGCGGCGGTTCAGGAGCAAATGACGCTCAACCTGACCACAAATGCTAAGACCACCGCCAATTCATTAGGCGAATTACAACAGCGTTTGGTCACAATCGACAAGGCTCAGGACAATATCCAAAAACTCTCTGGCGACGTACTCAGCCTGCAAGATATTTTGGCCAATAAGCAGACGCGCGGCGCTTTTGGCGAAATCCAACTGCAAGAGATCGTCAGTAAAGCGCTGCCATCGGATGCCTATGCTTGGCAAGCCACCCTACCCAATGGCAAGCGTGCCGATTGCTTGATCCACCTGCCCAATCCACCAGGCCCAATTGTCATAGACAGCAAATTTCCGCTAGAGGCCTATGAAGCCCTGCGGAACGCCACGACCGACCTGGACACTAGAGACGCGGTCAAATTCATGCGGATCTCTGTGAAAGCACATATCAAGGCCATTTCAGAGAAATACATCCTGGAAGGGACAACCGCTGATGGGGCGATCATGTTTTTGCCCTCTGAGGCGGTCTATGCCGAATTACACTCAAATTTTCCCGAGTTGATCCGCGAAGGCTTTGAAGCCCGCGTGTGGATTGTATCCCCCACCACCTGTATGGCCACATTAAACACGATGCGCGCAATTCTCAAAGATGCGCGGATGCGCGAACAGGCCGGCGCCATTCGCACCGCTCTGCGGCAATTGCATCGGGATGTCGAGCTGGTGGTGGATCGGGTAGACAAACTCAACACCCATTTCAACCAAGCGCGCAAAGACATCGAAGGCATCAGCACCGCCGCAGAGCGCGCCGGTAAGCGCGCGCACAAATTGGACAATTTCGATTTTGAAGAAATTGAAGCGATCGATCCGGTTGCGCCTCTGCCGAAACTATAGCCTTAGCAGCGATTGAGCCACCCGTGGGACCCAAGCGCTAAACCGCAGCGGGGCGTTGGTGGCAGAAAGACAGATACAATCATGACCAATCTCCGCCACGGGCTTATGATGCAAATCCTCGTCGGCCACTTCAACATCACCCGCCGCAAAGCGCGCAGTTTCATCTCGAAAGGCCCCTTGTAGCACGAGTGTCAACTCTGTGCCGTGGTGCCCATGGTCCGGCACAGCCGCTCCGGCGGGAATGTAGAGCAAACGCGCTGTTGCGGCGCGAGAGGTTTTTAATACAGCCTGCCGCACACCAAGACCAATGGGTCGCCATTTTACATCGCTCAACCCACCACCAATATAGGCGCTCAAAGGATCTGGGACATCATTACCAACCGGCGCAGGTGCTGCGTCTTTCGGCCCGTTGGCAATCAAAGCCATCGTCTTCGCCAAGGCCGCATCATCCAAATCTTCGGTGGGTTGGGCGTGCAAAAGCGCGCCGCCAATAGAATCAAAACTTTGCGCAGCGGCGCGGCACTCATCACACATCGACAGATGCGTGGCGACAACCAGATTAAATGCCTCCGGCAATGTACCTGCGGAATAAGCGATCAATAGTTGATCTGAAAGGTGATGGGTGATCTTGTTCATTGTGTTCATTTCATCGTCTGGCGGAGTTTCAATAAAGCCAATCTAAGGCGCGATTTGATTGTGCCAAGGGGCAGGCCGGTTTCAGCCGCAATTTGTCCGTGACTGAGGTCGCCAAAGTAGGCTTTTTCGATCAATTCTCGCTGCAAGCCAGGCAAGGCTTTCATGGCTTGGCTCAACTGCTCTGATTCTTGTTGCATCACTATAATATCAGAGGCTTCCGGCTCCGCTTCAGGACCCCAGGACAACTCCTCTGGCTCGGGGCGCCGCTGCTTGCGCAAAGCATCGATGTTTTTGTTTCGTGCGATGGTGAAGATCCAAGTGGAGACACTTGCTCGGCTAGGGTCAAAGAGATGTGCTTTATGCCAGAGGGTGGCCATAACCTCCTGGGTGCAATCTTCTGCCATGCCCGGTGCTGCACCTGACTTCATCAAAAAGGCTTTAACTCGCGGCGCAAAATGTCCGAAGAGTTCAGCAAAGGCCTGCTGGTCTTGGTCTGTCTGAATACGCTTCAGATGATCAACCCATATATTTTTCGGGATGGTTTGTGTCACGGCGCGAAAGTATGCCCTTTGATCGTCAGATACATTTGAATTAAGCATAGCATACGCCAATGGGCGACCAGATGCACCCGTTTCTTGCGCTATGTCCAAACTCATTCTCATAGTGTAGTTACGCAGTCTCAAACCAATTGGATCACAGAAAACTTGGCTGTTTTAAAAGTAATCCAAAACTACGCATTCCGCGTAAAAAGTTTCATATAATAACAAAGGACGTGCTGATGCCATTTGAGACGGCCCCTGTGGGCGCTAAACGCATTGCGGTAATTGGTGGTGGCATTTCAGGCATGGGGGCAGCCTATCAATTGCGCG
>NYTV01000071.1 GCA_002683685.1 Paracoccaceae bacterium | reverse complement strand
TCCTGATTTAGTTGTAATTCCTATCCAGGACACAGCAGAAAAACTCCAGACTGTCGCTTTCTGGAAATCTTTTTCCAACGAGGGACCTTTGGGATTGTTTACAGAATTTCTGCTGCGACACGAGCAGAAAGACTCCTATAGAACCCGGCACTTAATGGATCGCTCTTGAATGTTTATGTCTTAAACCTCTGACCACACGATTTCTGAAATTATTGCGTGGGATTGACGTACATCTTCTTGGAGGATGCTGTAAGATAAACCACCTCAAGCTTAAGAAGCCTGGAGAGCGTACATTCTATGAGTGGATAAGAGAGCGCCACTTGTTAAGAGCAGCGTCGCGGCTGGGCTTGAAGTTGATGCGAGTTGATGGCGCGGCAATTTTGAAGCAGCAGATTCACACAACGCAGGGCTTTCCGGACCCTGCAATATTTACCTTCAACGCTACAAAAACCGCGCAACCGCGGCGTGGTATTCGCAACATGGCAGATGATTTTCCGATTGCGGTCATTTTACGAGCAGAACTTCAGTCCGCCACATCGCTACGCCAGTTTCAACCAACGAGTGGTGGGGCGGAACTGCCATTTGGTGGATGATTGGAAAGGCCAGCTTTCATCTGAACCTTAAAGGCAACAACTACTTGCAATGATCAATCTATTGCTTCTGCCGGATAGCCTCGCAAGAGCGGTCAAATTCCTTCAGGTAGGCAGACTTTCGATTGCTTGATAGCCATGCAGAAATGAAGCCATTCCGAATGAACTTGGTCACGGTTTCCCACGACAAGTCACCCGTACGCTGCGCTTCAATCAAGGTTTGAGACAGCCAACCGGACCCGAATTGAGCGGGATCATCACTGTTGAGCGAAATCAGGACACCACGATCTAAAAGCCCGGTCATCATAGCGAGATCTTCGGCCGAGGTCTCCGACTGGAACGCGTAACGCGTAGGACAGGCAGTCAGCGCGATGTTCTTTTCTATTAACTGATGCACCACGTTGTCGTCCTCAATTGAGTTCAACCCGTGATCAATGCGCTCTACGCCCAGTTTATTAATGCAGCCGCGAATATGCTCGATGGAATTCGGGATGTGAACGTCACAGTGTGACGTGAGCCTATAACCGTCCTTTTTTGCGGCTGAAAAGACCGAGGCAAAGGTGTTTGGAAAGTCAGGGCGCTCTGGGTTGTCGAGGCCAATTCCAACAATTTGATCCCGATAGGGCTGGACTGCTTCCAATATTCCCAAAGCCTCCTCAGCGGGCCAGTCACGCTGAAAATTCATAATCCACTGCGCTTCGACGCCAAAATCTCGGGTAGCGGCTTGGGTTCCGGATTGTAAGGCCTCAATCTGCGCTTCTACACCGACGCCCTGCCGAAGACCCTGTTGAGGATCAAACATAATCTCGGCATAGACGATATTTTCTGCCTGACATTTCTTCAGATAGCCATAGGTGATGTCTTCGTAGTCTCTCGAACTACGCAGCACGCCCCGGCAAACATCCAAAACTCCGATAAAACTGTCGAGGTTCTGTTTCGGGTCCGACTTACCTTTGTTCTGTCCCGCAACGACGTCAGCCGCAGATTTGTAGGGCAGTGAAATGCCATTGCGGTCGGCAATAGTGAGCAAAAGATCTGCTTCAATTGTGCCCTCAATGTGGACATGCAACTCCGCTTTGGGGAGGGCGCAGATGGCTTGTTCCATATCAATCATGCGTGTTTCCATCAAATTGGACCCACTTCTGAGTGGATGCTGGGTTTCAGGTGTCAGGTCCATGCCAACCGATCAGGATGGATATCAAAAGAGAGCTGAATTCCCCCGCCGACAAGGTTCTCGCGGGTGTGATTGAACAACCTCGTCCAAAATGGCTGTACAGTAACGCCCTCGTCCTGGACCAGCTTTGCGCCAGCAGCCACCAGTTCGCGCCGCTTGTCGACGTCGGCAGTGGCGACTGCTGTTTCCAGAATGGCGTCGAACTCCTCATTGGCCCAACCAAACTCGTTCCAAGGCGCACCCGATCGATAGGCCAATGCCCAGACCTGAACACCAAGCGGACGGTGGTTCCACGGTGAAACACTGAACGGATAGGTGCTCCAACCGTTCCAGAATGTGGACGCAGGATACACGGTCCGTTTTACTTTCAGTCCAGCCTTGCGCAATTGGCCGGCGGTGGCGTCTGCGATGTCTTTCATCTCACCGGCATCCAAAGACGACACTTCATGCTCAAAGCCTTCCATGCCTGCCTCTTTCAGTAGCGCAAGTGCGCCCTCCGGGTCATACTTCTGCTTCGGCAATGGTGCATACTCGGGGTGCGCAGGAGCTACATGGTGGTTTTCAGCAACCTGCCCATGACCCGCGACACCAAGCTCCAACAGTACAGAGTTGTCGATCGCCATCTGTAGCGCCCGTCTCACACGTTTGTTCGCATAAGGCTTTTTTCCATTGACCTCGGCCAATTGGTTAGGGCGCACGACGAACGTGGAAGCCGACACTACGTCATGCTGCGCCCAGCCGTCCAGAGCACCAACCAGACCAACGTAATCCCCGCTGATGAAGTGAAGCATATCCACTTCGTCCGCCTCGGCCGCAGCCTGCCATGACACAGGTTCCTGGCCGTAGTCGAGGAATTCAATACGATCCATCCACGCTCCATTCCCCTCGTTCCACCAGGAATGATCGGCATTCTTCGTCAGGACAGCCCTTTCCAACGCAACATAGCTCTCCGGCAAATAAGGTCCGGTGCCAATCGGATTGTCCAGCATCGTATCAGGTGAAAAGGAATCATGCACTATGCAGGCCGGATAGTCTGACATGCCTGCAATCAGCGTGATATCAGCTTTTGGAAGGTTTAGTCTGACGGTGTGATCATCAACAGCCTCAACTGCGCCTTCAATTGCCTGCCCGGTGTCCGCGTCGACCAGCGTGGCGAACCGCGTTGCCATAGAGTTGCCTTCGGTCGCGGTATCGCACCATCGCTTGATGTTTCTGACCACGTCGTGCGCCGTAAAGGGGTCACCATTATTCCAGGTCACGCCCTTCCGTACGTTCAACATGTAGGTTTTGGAGTCTTCGGAAATGCTCCAACTCTCAAGCAGCTTCGGCGAGAATGTACCATCATTCTCATAGACCACGAGATGCTCAAGCCAGCCTCGCACAAAGTTGGCCAATTGGTTGGTGGCAAGCAAGCGCGGATCCTTGGGCGCGGGCACAGATTGCTGAATCCGTACAGTACCGCCCATCTTGTGCTGCTCGGTTGATGCCGCGGCGGCAGAGATCCCCAAAAGCGCATATGCTGTTGCCGCAGTTGCCCCGAATGAGGTGGCAGTCGCCAAGAATTCCCTACGGTTCATTGGGTTGTCCTTTGCCGATGAAGCGCTGTTGAGCAGATCGCCGCCAAGCGGCTTACCAGTTCTGGTGCGGTAAATCATGATTTTTCATTCCTTTTCTGAAAGAGGTCCGGCGCCCGGGCGCCACGTTACGATGCTCTGGGAGCTGCGGGGCGACTGTCGATCGGGTCGCGAGATTCATTGTTGGATGCCGTCGCATTGACGCTGACGCGCAGGACCTCGATAACCCTGTCGATGTCGTCTTCGGTCGCAATGTAAGGCGGGCAAATCGCAAGCACGTCGTCGATCTTCCGGAACAACATGCCTTCGCGCTTTGCGCGATCCAGCACAGCTTGGCAGCGCGCCGCACCGTCGTCAGCTTCAAACTCCAAAGCGCCCATCAGTCCGACGCTTCTGACATCCCTGACGCCCGGCAGCCTGGCGAGGCCACGAAGCCCTAGCGCAAAGCGTTCGCCCATGTCCTTCACGAAAACCGGCAGATTCATTTCTTCGTAGATCGCAAGCGCTTCGAGGGCGATCGCTGCACCAACGGGGTGGCCGCCATAGGTAAACCCGTGCCCGAATACTCCAAGATCATTCGCAAACCCGGACATCGTCTCATAAACTTCTGTCCGGACAGCAACGGCAGACATAGGAAAGACCGATGCGGTCAATTGCTTTGCCAACGTGATCATGTCCGGTTCGATCTGAAATGTCTCGCACCCGAACCACGATCCGGTTCTACCGAATCCGGTGATGATCTCATCGGCGATCAGCAGGATGTCATGCCTTGCCAGTACATTCTGGACTTCGGGCCAGTAGCCATCGGGCGGAATGATGACACCGCCCGAGCCCATCGCGGGCTCGCCGATGAAGGCAGCGATGGTTTCAGGCCCTTCGGCCCGGATCAATTCATCAAGTTCGACCGCCATACGTTTGGAGAAACGGGATTCAGATTCGCCCGGTTCAGCGAAATGCAAGAAGTTCGGACAACCTGTACGGACAACAGCGTCGAGCGGAACATCAAATCCTTCATGACAGTATGTAAGCCCGGACAGCGCCGCGCTCGCAATACCAGAGCCGTGATAGCCTCGTTCCCTCGCGATGATGCGTGACTTGCCATGGCGGCCAAGGGCGTTCTGGTAGTAACCTGCAAACTTCACAGCTGTATCTACAGCCTCAGAACCCGAGGTCCCAAAGAAAATGTGATCTAAGCAATCCGGCAGTTTCTCGACAAGCCGCGCTGCCAGCCTATCGGTAACTTCGCAAGTACGGCCCATGAAACTGTGGTAGAAGGCCAGCTTCGTCATTTGCTTGCCCGCGGCATCGGCCAGGCGTGATGGGTTGAAACCCAGTGACGCGCTCCACAGTCCGGACACCGCGTCGAAATAGCGATTGCCGTTTGCGTCCGTCACATAGCAACCATCGCCATCCACGAACTGAGTGGGGCGTTGATTATCCGCGAATTGCGGATTTGTGAACGGATAGATTTGAGCCATCTGCAAAATCCTTTGTTTCTTTTCAAACCATTAATGAGATAGTAATATTACGTCAAAAGATAATAACTCATGTTTAGCAGTAGGAAATAGAATGAAAGATTCTCCAAACCTCAATGCGATGCGCGTTTTCGAATGTGCGGCCCGGCATAGCAGTTTCTCCAGGGCCGCCGAGGAACTGAACGTGACACAATCCGCCGTCAGTAAGCAGGTCGCGTCACTTGAGAATTACTTTGACGTCCCGCTCTTTGAGCGACGGCACCGTGCGATCATCCTTACACCGCTTGGTGAGCGGGTCGCAAAAGCCGCGCGGGTTGGCATCCACCAGATCACGGATCGCCTGCGCGCCATCGACCGGGCCCCGCCCCAACAAATCCGCATATTCGGCGACGCAGATTTCATCCATCTCTGGCTGTTTCCAAAGCTGCAGGAGTTCGAAAAGTTGCACCCGAATTTACGAATTTCCATCCAAACGAATGTGGCCATGAGACAGCCTCCTGATTGTGATTATGACTGTGCATTCATCTGGGGACGTGGTGGTTGGGCCGACAGCCATTATCAGGCGCTATTGACAAATTCGGTCTTTCCCGTGGCCTCACCTGGATATTTCCGACATCTGGATCGCAATCCGACTCCGAAAGACATCAACGGCGGAATGCTGATACACGATCAGTCGCGTTTTTGGTGGTCGGAGTTCTGCGCCGCGGTTGGTGCGGTGGACCTTAATCCTGAAGAAGGTCGGATTTATGGCCAAACATCCCTTTGTCTTGAGGCTGCCGCACGGATGGACGGAATCACCATGGGCGACGAGGTCACCACAAAGTACCACCTCGAGGCAGGCCGGCTAATTTGCCCGTTTGATGTCAAGCTGCCTTCGTCAAACGCATTTTACGTGACAATGCCGTTCGGAGTTGCTCCGAGCGAGGAACTCCAATTGTTCCTTGACTGGGTCTTTGCCCAGGCAGCGGAGCATGTGGAATGGTACGCAAACTTCTGGCGGTCGCTCGAAGGGTGGCATGAACCACCGACCGGCAGGTGATTGGAACAATTGGCGGAAGGGACCAATGAGGTGCCCTTGGAATTGTAGACGCTTTGCCTGGTAATTTTGGAAGCAAAGGAAGACGCACATGTCAGGGCAAATTCGTTACTCAGATGAGTTCAAGATCGACGCTGCGGCTTAGGCGACAGAGCGGGTTTACTCGGTCAAGGATGTCGCCGAGCGGCTCGGTATCGCCCCGAGGTCGTCGGCACGCACAGAGGACAAGGCCCCACCAAAACGCCCGATAGGTGTGCGGATATAATCGCAGATAAAAACCTCGGTCATCAGTCCAACTCCGGTACGGTCAGATCGGCGACGCCACCGTTAATGTGAAGCAACGCGTGTCTTAGCCCCCTAAAACTATGCCATTATTTGATGTTCACAGGAGGTTTTAAGGATGGCACGGAAAAGGTATTCGGACGAAGATGCGCTGAAGATTTTGCGTGAGATTGACGTACATTTACATGATGGTCTGGATGTCGTGAGTTCCTGCCGTAAGGCTGGGATTTCAGATAAGACCTATTACCATTGGCGCAAGAAGTTTGGCGGTATGGGACGCTCCCAGCTTTCCGAGATGCGTGCTCTTCGTAAAGAGAACGAGCGTTTAAAGAAGATCCTCACAGAGCTGCAGCTAGACAAGTTGATCCTGAAGGAAAGCCTGGATTACTTAAAGCCGAAGGCCTGACGGTTGATGGGTTGCGTCAGGCCGTGATCCATACCCGTCAAAAGCTGAACACATCGGAACGCCGTACATGTTTCGTTTTGGGACTATCAAGTTCCAGCCTTCGATACCAAGCCAAGCCAACACGTGATGATGAATTGCGTTTGGCAATGATCCGATTGGCTAAACAGTATGGGCGATAT
>NYTV01000070.1 GCA_002683685.1 Paracoccaceae bacterium | reverse complement strand
GGCTGCACCACAAGACCCGAAACCAAAGCCCGCACGTCCCCAAGCCCGGCATCCAAAAAAGCGCTCTCATGGGCCTGCAGTGTCGATGCTGCACTTTCTGGGGTGGTGGCCGCGATATCGCCGTGGCTGTCCACTTTGGCACCGCCAGGAGGCGGGACCTCTGTGCCGATGACAAAGGTTAAACCCTCAGGGTTTTCACTGGCGCTTAATGCAACAGACATCAAACGCGCTGCGCGCTGGGCGGCGGTTTGCTCATCCACTTGCGCAGGTTCGCCTGCGCAGCCTTCCGAGCAGTCTAAATGGATTTTACAAAAGCCGGCCGTAACATATTCACGGATCATCACATCTGCTTTGGCCATTGCCTCTTCGGCGGGCAAATTGCGCCAGGCCTGAGGCCCCAAATGATCGCCGCCAAAAATAATGGCGGTTGGATCAGCGCCAGCATTGAGCGCCAAGCGCGACACGAAAGCGACAAACTGGCTGGGTGTCATGCCGGTATAACCGCCCTCTTGGTTGACCTGATTTGAGGTGGCTTCTATGACAACCGGCTGGTTTTCGGCGGCGGCAAATTTTAAGACAATGCGCAAAACATCCGGGTGGGCCGTACAAACCGACGGGATCGCAATACTTTCACCGGCGCGGTTTCGATGGACGATATCCAACAGCGCATTAACCATTTTGCGCCTCCTGCCAGGCGGCATAGGCTGCCCCGCGCACTCCGCTGACATCGCCGCCCTGCGCCAAAAGTAATTTGGGGATGGGAAAGTCTTTAAACTGGGCGTTTTGCAGAGCTGCGCTTAGGTCATTACAGATCCCGGATATATTTGAAAGCCCACCCCCCAAAACAATAACGTCTGGGTTCAAAATGTAATCAAAGGCCAGAAATTGCTCAGCAACGATTTCGCACCAGACCTTCCAGACCTTTTCCATTTGTGGATCATTGTGCCGCTGGGTTGCGATTTCAGCAGGTGGAACAGAGCGGCCAGTGAGCGCTTGTGCAAGCCTTGACATGCCTTGGCCTGAGACAAGCGTTTCAATGCACCCCATACGGCCACAGCCGCATTGAATGATTGGCAGGTCATAGGCTTTTACAAGATGGGCGGGGGCATAAATATGGCCGAATTCACCGCTGACGCCCAAGCTTGGGGACAAAAGTTGCCCATCCACCACAACCCCGCCGCCATTGCCCGTGCCAAACACAATCCCAACCATTGTGCGAAAGGGCCGACCAGCTCCGAAAATCGCCTCAGAAAGAGCAAAAGCGCGGCAATCGTTTAGATAGGTTATCGCCCGACCGCATGCGCGCGCCAGATCTTTGGGGAATGGTTTGCCCGAAGCAGGCAGATTGGCCGTAAGAGCAAGCCCGGTGCGTGGCGCGATTAAGCCGGCCGCGCCAACGCCAATGGGCAATCCCGGATAGCTCTTTTCTATCCAACTCACTTGCGCGGCCACGGCTGTCAACAGACCGGCATAGGTTTGCGGTGTTGCACTGCGTTGTTTTTCGGCGCAGTTCCAGTCCGCATCAAACACCTGTGCTTCGATTTTCGTGCCGCCTAAATCAATGCCTGCTGCAATCATTGCGCCACCTCATGGATACGCACGTTTGAAACCACGCGGCTAAGGGTGCCTTGTCCGGCAAAGGGATCGTCGACGTTCAAGCCAAGTTGATGCGACCAATGAATTGAAACAACCTGAGCCAATCCAACGGCCAGCGGAACGGTCCATAAATCGCGCTGGTAAGATGGGGTGTCGATATCACCGCTGGGGCCGAGTGAAACAATTGGGTTATTAGGAAATTGTTCGCGCAATTCTTCGACTAGATCGGCATCATAAAGCTTCGCTTGCGGGTGCGACCCAAGAAAAACTATGATTTGAGTGTCCGGCTGCACGAAAGACTTTGGACCATGACGAAACCCCAATGTGCTATCCCAGAGCGCTGGTATTTGGCCTGCGGAGAGCTCAAGCGTTTTAAGCGCAGCTTCGCGGGCGGCAAAGGCTAGGGGCCCCGAACCGACATAGACAATACGCTCTGGCCTAGCGTGCGCAAGGTCGCAAAAAGTGGGCAGTAACCGATCAAATTCCTGCGCCAGAGAGGGCAGCAGTTCTTCCAAAACCGCGCCATCATCAAATATCCCAACCGCTGTCAAAAGCATTGTGGAAAAGCTTGCCGTCATTGCGAACCCACTGTCGTGCGTTTCCTGCGGCAGCAGAACGAGGCGGTGATTGGCATGATTGCCGCGCAAGGCCAAAGCCCCTTTGGGATTGCAGGTGATATTAAGCTGCGGCGCGTTGGGGGCCAATTTGTCTAAAGCATCGAGGATGCCCAAAGTTTCAGCACTGTTCCCCGATCGGCCAAAATTCACCACAAGCGGTGTTTTGCGATCGCTCAAATAGTCTCTTGGCCGGGCCACAATATCAGTTGTGGGCACTGCCCGAAGGGGTGGTGTTGCCCGTCCTTCCAACCCGGCAACCAAAATATCCCCGATGAACGCCGAAGTTCCAGCACCGCAAAACCAAATTTCATCGAAGCGCTGCTTTGTAATCCAGTTGCGCAGCTCTTGGAAAGGACATTCTGTTGCCCATTGGCGCCAGATATCCGGCTGTGAAAGAGTTTCACGCCAGGTTGCCCAAGGCAGGATATCAGTATGAGCTGTCATAATGTGCTGGTCACTTTGGAAAGCGTCTGGGGTGTGTCGGGGTCTAGGCTAAGAGCCAGTGCAACTTGTCTTACAATCGGATAGACCAAGTAAAGTAGTATTGCGGCGGATGCGGCGGGTGATAAAATCGGTACGTCAACATCTATAGGCGAGATGCGAAACACTTTAGCGCCTGACGCTCGAAACCTTTCCTCTGCTCGATCCAAACTTTGTTGGGTGCTTTTTAGTCCGGTATCCAAAAGCAGCACTGTCAATGGTTTCGTGACCAGTTGCAACGGCCCATGCAAGACCTCAGATGCCGAATAGGCTTCTGCATGTAACGCGCAGCATTCTTTAAGTTTCAATGCAACTTCTTGCGCGGCCCCAAAGCCGGTGTCTCGTCCAATTACATATATATGTTGCGATCTTATGAGCCCATGAATAATGGTTTCGTAATCGGGGTGCTGCTGGCCTGCTACTTTGGTGACCTCGGCTGCGTCTCTTTTGCAGATGGCGGCGTAGTCTGGGCTATGTGAGGCAAGAATGGCCATGCCGGCAGCAATAGAGCCAATCACTGTTTTGGTTGCAGGCACGGCAAATTCGGGGCCTGCATCAAGCGGCACACAGATATCGGCTGCCTGTTCGACAGCTGATCCGGGTTGATTGGTTAAGGCCACAACTTTCGCGCCGCGCGCCCGCGCGCCGCGGGCAGATTTAACCAGATCTTCACTGGCGCCCGATTGGGAAATAAGCAAACATGCGCTGCGATCTAGACGGACGCCGGTGCCCAAGGAAAATACTGACGGAGGAAGCGATGTGACCGGTAATTGCAGCTCGCGCATCCATTCATAAGAGAGTATATTTGCCGCTGCATCAGAAGACCCTCTTGCGACCGTATAAATGGCCTGCAGATCATCAAATTGACTGTCCAGATCAACTGAGCGGGACACGCGTTTGGAAAAAACACTAGGGATTTGTGCGATTTCTGCGGCCATTTGCTGGCCCAATTCAATCTTATCCAACATCTTGGTCCTTTCTCGCGGGCAGATTGTATCTGTCAAACTCTGCCCAAATGGAAGATAGATTTACGATTTGCCCACTTTCGCGCGCTTGATCAATTGCAAGCTCCCCGATGCCGGCCTCTAGTGCATCTACAATGCTGACCGGTAAGGCGTCTTTTTCTTGGCGAAGGAACGCAACAATGTCTTGGACCATTAAATGGTCAGCCCCGTAATGGGCGCTCATCTCTGCGAGCGTGCCGTTTGAGTAGTCGTGATCTGCAAAAATGCTTCCGTCGCGGCGGGTTATTTTGAGATAGCCGCGGACAAAATCGCCCTCTGCCATCCCCTTAGCGTCGATAATGCAAAACCGGCGATGTTCGTCAGGCACATTGGTGTTCGTATGAAAGCTCATCGAGGCCCCAGATTCAAATTCAACCACTGCGGTTTGGCAATCCACGATGTCTCCATCACTTTGAAAGGGATCATCCACTGAATTCCAAACTGACTTTTTCATATGAAAAATGTCACTTTCCGAATTGCTGGCGGGCGCATGGGCCGGGAGGAACGACCGGCGCCCGCCAAAGCTTGCCACCCGTTTTGGCCGCGAGCCTGTAATCATGTTGTAGAGGTCTAAATCATGGCAGCATTTTTCCAGCATGAAGCCCCCGGAATGGCCGTGCATACGGCGCCAGTCGCGCATGAAAAACGCACCATGGTAGGGCGCGATATGCTCATTTGCTTCCAGCGATGCAATCGGGCCAAGAACACCGGCATCAAGGGCTATGCGTAAGTCTTTCATATGTTGTGAATGCCGCAGAACAAGCCCAACCATCACACGCGCTGACCCGTATTCGGCTAACAGCTCTGCTAGCTGCATGGTTTGCTGCAAAGACACAACGACCGGCTTTTCCGTGAAAATCCGTACGCCGGCCTTTAACCCAAGAGCAATTTGTTCAAGATGAAATTCATTCGGCGATCCAATGAAAAACAAATCAGGATTGGCATCGCTGAGCATGTCTTCAACCGATGGGTAGCGCGGGGTTTCAAGTCCGATCATGTCAAGATGCGATGGTTGAGGATCGTAATAGCCGACGATCTTTGCCTCGGGCATTGTTTTGCGCAGGATCGACAAAACATGCCCGGAGCGCAGACCAATTCCAGCTGTTACGATCCGCATATCTGGCCCCTCAATCTACCAAACTGGGGGCGTTGGTGCGACGTAAAACCCGACCGCCGGCATCAAAAACATGGCAATCATTAGGGTCTACGGAAAGTGATATGACCTCGCCTTCTTTGATCGGAGCATCACCTGCAAGTGCGGCGCAGAATTTAATTTGGCTATTTGGCAATTGGCCGTATGTTATCGATGTGCCCCCGAGACGTTCGAGAACATTCACTGTGACTTTAAGCCCGTCATCCTTATTCATGTGAACATCTTCGGGCCGCATACCTATTTCAACATGATCACCGGGTTGAGAGGCATCTGTTGCAACAGGCAAACATAATTGCGTGCCCTCGCTTAGCTCGACATGAAGACCCTTTGGGCTCACTCTCGCAACACTGGCCGGCACGAGGTTCATATTCGGCTGGCCAATAAAGCCCGCCACAAATTTGGTCGCCGGATGATGGTATAGCTCCATGGGCGTGCCGAATTGCTCAATGCGGCCTTCGTTCAATACCACAATCCGGTCGGCCATTGTCATGGCTTCGACCTGATCATGCGTCACATAGACCATCGTGGCATCCAATTCGCGATGAAGCTGGCTAAGTTCAACCCGCATATCCCCGCGCAACGCGGCGTCCAAGTTGGACAATGGCTCGTCAAACAGAAACACTTTTGGGTTTCGCACAATTGAGCGGCCAATGGCCACCCGTTGTCGTTGCCCCCCCGAAAGCTGTCCGGGTTTTAGGGTTAATTTTTCGGTCAGTTGCAGG
>NYTV01000069.1 GCA_002683685.1 Paracoccaceae bacterium | reverse complement strand
CATCGCATTGCGCCCAAAACTGCTGATCGCGGATGAGCCGACAACAGCGTTAGACGTGACCACACAGGCCGAAATTTTAGTGCTGTTGAAAAAGCTGGTAGAAAAGGATGGCATGGGGTTGATGCTCATCACCCATGATCTGGCGGTTGTTACGGACATTGCGGACACCATCGTCATTATGAACAAAGGCAAGGTTGTCGAACGCGGCATGGCCAAGACACTGTCTCAGACAATGCAACATCCCTACACCAAGGCGCTGTTTGCGGCCTCTGCCCACCAACCAGAACGTGGTACGACGCACGATGACAACGTTCTGCTTTCCGTACAAAACGCCGTTCGAAACTACCCATTACCCCGCAAAACACCCTTTGGTAAACCGGGCGTGTTTCGGGCGGTTGATCACGTGAGTTTTCAGATCAAACGCGGCGAGTGCCTTGGTCTTGTCGGGGAAAGCGGGTGCGGCAAGTCAACGCTGACACGCGCGATTTTGGGACTAGAGGACCTGCAAGGCGGCGAAGTTCTAATCGCAGGTGAGAGCGTGCACCATTCCGCTGAGGCGCGGCGCAAAATGCAGGTTGTCTTTCAAGACCCCTACGGGTCCTTCAACCCACGTCACAAAGTGGGTCGACTGATCGCTGAACCCTTCTTTAGCCTTGGCCGCAAAGCAATGACGGATGAGATCGCAGAGGCACTCGTGTCGGTCGGCCTAACCGCTGCGGATCAGTTTAAATTCATTCACGAATTCTCAGGTGGTCAGCGTCAACGAATTGCGATTGCGCGGGCCTTGATCGTCAAACCGGAACTTATCATTTTGGACGAAGCTGTGTCTGCTTTGGATGTTTCCGTCCGGGCACAAGTAATTGATTTATTGTTAGAACTTTCCGAAAGTCTTGGGCTTACCTACTTGTTCATCACGCATGACCTGACCGTTGTAAAAGCAATCGCTGATCGGGTGATGGTGATGAAGTCAGGGCAGATCATCGAAGAGGGCGTCACGGCAGACGTCTTTGCCGCGCCCCAACAAGACTATACTCGCACACTGATCGCGTCAGCCCCGCAACTGCCCGAACTTGAGGTGGTACAATGAAACCTGGGCCAAGAAACCTTTTGACCGACGTGACTGGCCTTTTGGTCGGTAACGCAGAGGATCAAGATCTGAAATCTGGCGTGACGGTTGTAACGGGTGATGTACCCTTCGTCGCAAGTGTGCATGTTATGGGCGGCGCACCGGGCACGCGCGAAACGGATCTTTTGGCACCGGATAAAACCGTAGCTGGCATTGATGCCTTGGTGCTGTCAGGTGGGTCCGCCTTTGGTTTGGCGGCCTGTGATGGGGTTGTGGACGGTTTGCGGCGCGTGAAACGCGGGTTCCCCGTGGGACCAGTGACCGTACCGATTGTTCCCGGTGCCATTCTGTTTGATATGGTCAATGGTGGGAACAAAGATTGGGCTGACAACCCCTATCCCAAACTCGGGCGGGCTGCCTTGGACGCAGCCGGAGTGGACTTCAAACTTGGGTCCACAGGGGCTGGAACCGGTGCGTTGGACAGCTGTTTTAAGGGTGGTCTGGGATCTGCGTCTGTGACGTTGGACAGCGGACGGACCGTTGCGGCCTTGATGGCTGTTAATCCTGTTGGGTCGGTCACAACACCAGGTGGCAATCATTTCTGGGCCGCGCCACATGAGATGGGCGATGAATTTGGTGGCGTTGGTCCCGACCCAAGAAGCAATCTGGTCACCCCAGATCCAAGCCAAAAAATGGCGATGATCGCCGCAGCGGGTCAAGACCGAGCCAACACGACAATCGGGGTCATTGCCACCGATGCCTCACTCACCAAAGCACAGTGTCACCGACTAACGGTGGCCGCACATGACGGAATTGCACGCGCCATACAACCGGCACATTCACCTTTTGATGGCGACTTGCTGTTTGCGGTTTCCACCGGCGTTGGTCCAGTCGTGGATGATATGGCGTTGTTTGAACTTGGCCATGCGGCATCTGTCTGCGTCGCCCGGGCCATCGCGCGCGGGGTTTTTGAAGCGACGCCTCGGCCCGGTGATGTGTTGCCCACTTGGAATGATAGAAAGAGGAAATCCCAAAGATGATCAAAATGCCGAATGGGATTGCGCCAGATCAGTGCCTCATTGGTGGCCAGTGGCGGCCGCCTACGGGGGGCGAATACCTCGACCTGCTCAACCCGTCTGATGGATCAACACTCTGCGCTATTGCGCGCGGAACGTCTGCGGACGTCGACGCAGCTGTGGATTCGGCAAAGGCTGCATTGAACGGTGATTGGGGGGCGGCCACGGCGGTGGAGCGCGGACGCATCCTCACTAAAATCGGCCAGCATGTCCTGAAGCATGTCGATCTATTGGCGACACTTGAGGCTCAGGACGTTGGAAAACCCCTGACGCAGGCGCGCAACGATGCCATCGCCTTGGCCCGCTATTTGGAATTTTACGGTGGAGCAGCCGACAAGGTTCATGGTCAGACCATCCCATATATGGAGGGATACACCGTCTATACCCTGCGCGAGCCGCATGGGGTTACGGGCCATATAGTCCCTTGGAACTATCCAATGCAGATCATCGGCCGATCTGTTGGCGCGGCGTTGGCCATGGGCAACGCTTGCGTTTTAAAACCAGCGGAGGAGGCATGCCTGACAGCACTTGCCTTTGCCGAAATTGCGCGCGACGCCGGTTTGCCTAATGGTGCACTAAACGTTGTTTCGGGGCTTGGTGCAGAGGCAGGCGCGGCGCTCTCAACGCACAAAGATGTCCATCATATTTCCTTCACGGGCTCCGTCGGCGTTGGAAAGCTGATCCAGAAAGCGGCCGCAGAAAACATTGTTCCTGTCACGCTCGAACTTGGCGGGAAATCACCGCAGGTCGTTTTTGCAGACGCAGATTTGGACGCGGCCCTGCCATTCCTTGTCAACGCAGGTATCCAGAACGCCGGGCAAACGTGCTCGGCATCTTCACGGATACTGGTTCAAGACAGCCTGTTGGACGAAGTCACAACCAGAATGACTGAGGCCTATGGAGCCCTAATTGCAGCGCCAGCCTTAGAGGACAAACATGTCGGGCCCTTGGTGTCCCATCGCCAAAAGGCTATCGTTAATAGCTTTTTAGAGAAGGGTGCCGATCTCACTATCGCGGCACAGGGCGTGATTTCAGACAGCGCGCCTGACACAGGGGCTTATGTGGCGCCCACACTTTTCGCAGATGTCGCGCCCGACCATAGCCTCGCGCAGGATGAAATCTTCGGTCCGGTTCAGGTTATCATTCCGTTCAAGGACGAAAACGAGGCCATCGCAATCGCAAACGGAACCGACTACGGGCTTGTCGCCTCTTGCTGGAGCCGTGATGGCGCGCGTCAGATGCGTATGGCGAAAAAGCTGCGCGCGGGGCAGGTCTTTGTAAACAACTACGGCGCAGGCGGCGGCGTTGAACTCCCTTTCGGTGGATCTGGCCATTCAGGGCATGGGCGCGAAAAAGGGTTCGAGGCGCTCTTTGGTTTCTCGACGCTCAAAACAGTTGCCACTTATCACGGTTAGGACAGAACATGAGATTACAAGACAAAGTAGCCGTTGTAACCGGAGGCGCATCAGGGTTCGGAGCCGGGATTGTCCGCAAGTTCGCAGAAGAAGGCGCAGGCGTTGTTGTCGCGGATTTGAACGTTAATGGCGCACATGAGATCGCGGCAGAGGTCAAAGGCCTTGGGATACAGGTCGACGTCGCAGATGCTGCGTCGGTTGCTGCGATGGTGGACGCGACGCTCGGTGCCTATGGCCGTTTGGACATCTTGGTAAACAACGCAGGAATCACGCATTATCCGGCACCATTGGAAGAAGTGACCGAGCAGGACTTTGACAAAGTTTTTGCCGTGAATTGCAAATCAGTTTTCCTAACAGCACAGAACATTGTTCCCGTGATGAAAAAGCAGGGCCAGGGCGCAATTCTGAACGTGGCCTCCACGGCTGGGGTCAGCCCACGCCCGCGCCTGAATTGGTACAACGCATCTAAAGGCTGGATGAACACGGCAACCAAGGCGATGGCCGTCGAATTGGCACCGCAAGGTATCCGAGTCAACGCGATCAATCCCGTCGCTGGGGAAACGCCTCTGCTCAAGGTCTTTATGGGCGAAGACACACCGGAAATCCGTGAAAAGTTCCTGTCCACAATTCCAATTGGCCGGTTTTCCGAGCCAAGCGATATGGGCAATGCCGCCTGCTTCTTGTGCTCGGACGAGGCCAGCATGGTCACGGGTGTCTGCATGGAGGTGGACGGCGGCCGGTGTATTTAATGCGCGCAGCACAAGACCAGGAAACGCAAATAAGGGTGCAATATGACGCAGAATGATAAGTCTTCTGATCCCCGTCCGCTTTGGCAATGGAGCGCGACCGAGATTGCGACTGCGACACACAGAGGTGCGTTGAGCGCGTCCGAAGTTGTTGAAGCTGCCTTGGATCGCCTGGATGCTGTGAACCCTGATTTGAATGCCGTTGTTGAGGTCTGCGCAGACGCCGCGCGTGCCGAAGCGAAAGCGTTGGATGCCAGCGACGCACCCAAGGGGCCGCTGCACGGTGTGCCGGTCACGATCAAGATCAATGTCGACCAGGAAGGCCATGCGACAAGCAATGGCGTCGCTGCCTTCAAAGATGTAATCGCGCCAGATGATGCTCCCGTTGTGGCCAACCTAAGAGCCGCCGGTGCAGTCATCATAGGGCGCACCAACACACCAGAATTTTCATTCCGAGCAGACACCGACAATCCGCTATTCGGGCGCACGCACAACCCGTGGGGCCGCCATGTTTCGGCAGGCGGATCATCAGGGGGCGCTGGCGCCTCTGTGATGGCTGGCATCGGCGCATTGGCGCATGGAAACGACATTGGTGGCTCTCTTCGGTTTCCGGCATCTGCAAACGGGGCTGTGACGGTCAAACCCGGGCTTGGTCGTGTGCCTGCTTGGAACCCAAGCCAAACCCGCGAAAGGGGCCTATTGGCGCAATCCATGTCGGTGCAGGGGGTCATCGCACGAACCGCTGATGACCTGCACCTGTCGATGCCAACGCTGATTGCAGCAGACATCCGTGATCCACTTCATGTCCCATTCCCATGGACTGGGACGGCGCCAGAGACGCCCATCAAGGTTGCTGTCAGCAAAGATGACTTTGGCTTTGGCCTGCACCAAGACGTCTCACTCGCCATCGACCGCGCGGCGTCCGCACTCACCAATGCTGGATACGTGGTCGAAGAAGTCGAACCGCCCTTGGCACATGAAACTGGTGAAATTGGGTATAGGTCATTGTTGGGTGAAGTGAAAACCTTGCTTGGACCGGATATCCAAGAACATGGATCAGATATCCTGCAAGCGATATTCGATGATTACCATAAAGTCTTTCCGCCTTTTGAAGGTACAGAGCTTGTTTCGATGTTGGGGCAACGGTCCCGATACGCACGGGCATGGGCAGAGTTTATGGAAACCTATCCATTGGTTTTGTCGCCGTTCCTACTGCAACCCTTTTTCGCACCCGCCAGAGATACCGAAGGTGTTGAAGGCGTGACCGAGGTGTTGGGGCAGGCCCATTGGTCGTTTATTTTTAGCTACCTTGGTCTACCCGCCGGGAACATTCCAACCCATTTTTCTCAATTGCCGTATGGCCCTGTGCCCATAGGTGTTCAAATCGCTGGTCAAAGATGGCGAGAGGATTTGATCGTGGACGCGATGCAAGCGATTGAGCGAGAAATTCCGCCAATGTGTACGACCCTCTGGACTCAAATCATGAGTGAGTGTTGCACGTGATTATAGATGCGCCTTTCTGACATTTTTTGAAACAAGCGCCTCGTGCCAATCCGCGTCCAAAGTATGTCGGGATTGTTCTAGAGCTGGAAACCAACACCCTGAAAAGCCGTATCGGTGGCACTGTCAGATTAAACTTGGTTGAAGTGGTCAGGGTGGGTTTGTAGCGTACTTGGATGACAAAACATTCCCCATTTAGCTACTTTAAAACCAGCCCTGAAGTCATCCGACTTGCAGTCATGCTGTATGTTCGTTTTCCGCTTTCGCTCCGTAATGTGGAGGACCTTCTTCATGAACGGGGCGTTGACGTAAGTTCTGAAACGATCCGGTTTTGGTGAAACCGCTTCTGGCCAATGTTTGCATTAGAGATTGCTAGGAAAAGACGTAAACAGGCACGCTGTCATTCTAATTGGCAGCGGCACTTTGATGAGGTCTTTGTGAAGATCAACGGTGAACGGCACTACCTTTGGCGTGCTGTAGATCACGAAGGTGAAGTTCTGGAAAGTTATGTAAGTAAGCGCCAGGATCGCAAAACTGCATTGAAATTCAAAAGAAAATCAATGAAGTGCAATGGCCAACCTAAAATTATAGTAACGGACAAACTGCGTTCCTACCGCGCAGCGATAATGATCATAGGAAATGCTGGCCGGCAAGAAACAGGTCGCTGGTCAAACAACAGAGCTGAGAATTCTCATTTACCGTTCAGGCGACGAGAGAGGGCGATGCTAGGATTTCGACGAACGGCAACCTTGCAGAAATTCGTCTCCATCCACGCTTCAAGCCAATCCGTACCGCTGTTCTCGCTGAGTGGCGTTAATTATTGAGCGCATAGATTTAGGCGGCGCCAGCAATCCGATGCTTGCAATCATTAGTCTTACAGCACCGAACTGTGGATTTAAGACGCCAACCCACTCAAAATCCAGCGGCAAGCCCGTCTTTGCGTGGATCAGATCCTGATGCATACCCGCCCTCAGGCAAGCAGCAAATCAATTGCGCACCGCCAAAGCCAAAGGCATTGTCTGGAGCTTCAAGTTCGATCTTGTGGCCGATCACTGCCAAGGCCTTCAAGGTCGCATCAGGCATCGTATCCTCACAGGCCAGCACCAACCCCTCAACAAAGCGCCAACGTGGCGCATCCGCTGCCATCTGTGGATCTTGTCCCCACACTTGGGTCCGCATTACCATTTGAACATGGCCTTGTGCCTGCATTGGCCCGCCCATGACGCCAAAGCTCATCAATGGTCCATCAGGGCCCATCAAAAATCCGGGAATAATTGTATGAAACGGGCGTTTGTTCGGCCCGACCAGATTTGGACTATCGGGATCGAGCGAAAACCCAGCACCGCGATTTTGCATTGAAATACCTGTTCCGGGAATAGCTACGCCAGACCCGAACCCTGCATAGTTTGATTGAATGAACGACACCATCATTCCAGACTCATCCGCAACTGTTAGATAGACAGTGCCGCCGTTTTTAGGCGCACCAGCGTTGAAATCTTGCGCGCGTGTCTCGTCAATCAGGCTCGCGCGGCTGGCCAAATAGGTTTCATCCAGCAAAGCCTCAGATGTCACATCTGTCATATGCTCGCTATCTGCGACATAGGTCTCTGCGTCCACAAGGGCCAGCTTCATCGCTTCAACTTGCAAATGGATTGCCAGATGATTATCCGCGTCCAGCTCACGAATGCGGGTATGCGAGAGAATTCCCAAAGCCATCAGCGCTGTGATCCCTTGGCCATTTGGCGGAATTTCGTGTAATTCCAGATCGTCGAATTTTTTTGAGATCGTACCGCACCAGTCAGCCTTATGTGCAGCCATGTCCTCACGACTTAAGGCCGCGCCGTGTTCCGCTGCAAAATCACAAATCGTGTCGGCTAGCTCACCCCTGTAGAATGCCTCGCCTTTGGTCTGTGCTATCAGTTGAAAGGTCTTTGCTAGCGGCACATTCACGAACCGTTCGCCTGCTTTGGGTACCTCGCCAT
>NYTV01000068.1 GCA_002683685.1 Paracoccaceae bacterium | reverse complement strand
CGCGGGCAGCGTCGCGCTCATCATGGGCGCGCGGATGCAGGCGGGGGATGATCTCTTTGGCATTGTCCTGTGTTTCATCGCGGTGGCCTCGCTGACCGTGGCGACTTTGATGGTGCGCGGTGCCTCATCGGGGGGCAATTTGTTGATGATTGTTGGTCTGCAAATGCTGGTGGGTTCGGCGTTTCTGGTCATCCCTGGCTTTATTTTTGACCAGCCCGAGGTCACCTGGTCTGTGGAATTGGTGCTGGCCTTTTCCTATACGGTCTTGATGCCCGGTCTTGTGGCGACCTTTATCTGGTTCTGGCTGGTTCAGCGTATTGGTGCGGTGAAAGCGGCCACCTTTCACTTTTTAAATCCATTTTTTGGGGTGATGATTGCCGCAGTGTTGTTGGGCGAGACCCTGCGTGTTTGGGATATTGTTGGGGTTGTTATCATCATGTTTGGCATTTTGGCTGTACAAATGGCCCGGCAAACATTGCAATAACAGCACGATAATGTGATCGCATCGGCATGCGTATACGCGTGACATGGGCTTTGCTGTGACGCATATTGCGCCTATGGAGATCGTTTTTGCATATCTGGCCGGGCTGCTGACCTTGATTAACCCCTGTGTGTTGCCGGTTCTGCCCATCGTTCTGGCCACGGCCTTGCAAGCCAGCAAATGGGGCCCCCTGGCCTTGGCGGGGGGAATGAGCTTGATGTTTATCGCGCTCGGCATTGGCATTTCCGCATTTGGTCCGGCGCTCGGGATCAATGATCAGGTGGTGGCGCAGGTCGCGGCTGGGGTCATGCTGCTCTTTGGCTTGGCGTTGA
The DNA here is from genome assembly GCA_002683685.1 of Paracoccaceae bacterium. Lineage (GTDB taxonomy): Bacteria > Pseudomonadota > Alphaproteobacteria > Rhodobacterales > Rhodobacteraceae > Planktomarina. The sequence continues at coordinate 7,204 of NYTV01000068.1, read as the reverse complement.
TGTCGCCGGGCTTGGGCGCGGTCTTCACCCGGCTGACCAACGGGCTTGCGGCCAAAGCGGATGCGCAGCTGGATGAAGTTGATCGTGGCGGGCTTTCTGGTCAATTCATCGGCGGGCTGCTTTTGGGTATGGTTTGGTCGCCCTGCATCGGCCCGACCTTAGGCGGGGCGATTGCTCTGGCCAGCGGTGGCGGCTCACTTCTTTGGGCCGGGGCAATTATGACAGGTTTTGCCCTGGGCGTTTCGACAATCATCTGCGTGTTGGCTTATGGTGCGCGCAATCTGTTGCAACGCCGGGTGCAGTGGATGCGGGCTTTGTCCCATCGTGCGCGTCCCATTTTAGGGGCGGTCTTCGTTCTGGTGGGGGCTATGATTTTATTTGGTGTGCATCACCGGATTGAGGTTTGGGCCGTGCAAAACCTACCCTTTTGGCTGCAAGATTTATCTGTTCGTTTTTAAACCCTTTTGAGGAGATCGTGTCATGAACCGTCGTGAATTTTTACTGGCTTCCAGCTGCCTTCTGGCAACTCCGGCTGTCGCGCTGGCCGCCCAAGCCTATGAGCCGGGGCTGGTGAAGCAATTGCTGGCGGAAGGTAAGACCGTATTTGTGGATTATACGACCGAGTGGTGCACCACCTGCGCCGCTCAAAAAAGAACGCTGGCCCGGCTTTTGACAGAAAATCCCGCCTATGATGAGAAGATCGAATTTGTCACCATTGATTATGATCAATTTGGGCGCGGGGAACTGGCCAAAGAGCTTGGTATTCCACGCCGCTCGACTTTGGTGGTGCTGCATGGGGACCAAGAGCTTGGTCGTATTGTTGCGGGAACCTCAAGCAAACAAATCAAAGCGCTTTTGGACACAGCTCTATCCGCGGCCATGGCCGCTTAGGGCACAGGCCCGGCGTTTTTGAGATCATTGGCATCGTCAATATCGCGCAGCATATCGACATGCGCGACCCTGAGATCCGATAGGCTGACCAGGGTGTCTTGCAATGCATGGGCGGTTGACCAGCGCACGCGGTCAAACATGCCTGTGGGCGTTGAGCGGCAGCGTTTGAGCCCGATCAGCCAATAACCGCCATCCGGGGCCGGGCCGAATGTCGCCTCATGCGGGCCGAGGCTGGCGAATGCCCTCCAGATATGCCGGCGTGAGATCTCAGGAATATCGGCGCCAATAATGCAAACTGGCCCTGGTGGCAGGCTGTCAAGCACCTGTTTCATCCGCTGGCCGAGGTCGCCTGATCCTTGCGGGATGCGCGGCAAATGCGCGGGCCAAAAGCGGCTTTGCAAAGCTTCACGATCGGGTGCGATACTCAAAATCAGCTCCCAGCGTGGGTCTTGTAAGCGGCGCAGCAGGTGGCGGGTTTGGTGACGAAACCACCATGCAGCTGCGGTCATACCAATTTCACGGCCAAGCCGGGTTTTGACCCGTCCTGGCCGTGGTTCTTTTATCATGACCACCAAACGCCGTCGGTATTTAGGCGAAATAGTCACGCAAGATCCGCGTATAGATCGATTTAAGCTGATGAATTTGTGCGATTTCCACCCGTTCATCGACTTGATGCATGGTCTTGCCGACCAAGCCAAACTCTACCACAGGGCAATGATGCTGCACAAAACGAGCATCAGATGTGCCGCCGCTGGTTGAGAGCACCGGAGTCCGGTTGGTTTCCACCTGGACCGCGTGCGCGACAAGATCGGACAATTCCCCCGGTGGGGTTATGAAACTTTCGCCTGAGATCACGACGTCTAGGTCAATGCGCACATCAAAAGCCTTGGCGACTTTGTCGGCATGCTCTTGCAGCCAATCGGTCAGGCTGGCGCCGGAATGGGCGTCATTGAACCGAATGTTGACCGTGGCGCGGCAGTGCCCTGGAATGACATTTGTGGCTGGATTGCCCGTATCCATGGTGACCACCGCCAGGGTTGAGGCGTCAAAATGCTCTGTTCCCGCGTCCAAACTGGCCGTGCTGAGTTGATCGATCAAACGCGCCATCGCTGGCAGAGGGTTATTGGCCCGATGCGGATAAGCCGCGTGGCCTTGAACACCTGTGATGGTGAAATAGCCGTTCATCGACCCGCGACGGCCGATTTTTATCATATCTCCCATGACGTCTGGGCAGGTTGGCTCGCCGACCAAGCAGTGATCCATCCGTTCACCTTGGGCCTGCATCCAATCGAGAAGTGCGACGGTGCCATCCTTAGCTGGGCCTTCTTCATCGCCGGTGATGGCCAAAACAACCGAACCGTCCGGTGGGCTTTCTTTGACAAAGTCGATTGCGGCGGCGGCAAAAGCTGCAACGCCAGATTTCATATCAGTGGCCCCCCGGCCATAAAGAAACCCGTCGCGAATCTCTGCGCCAAAAGGATCAACACTCCAAGCCTTGAGATCTCCCACGGGCACAACATCGGTGTGACCATTGAAGCCAAAGGTTTTGCCTTTGCCCCAACGGGCAAAGAGATTGGACACGTCTCCGCGATCCACCCGCGTGCACTGAAACCCATGAGCGGTCAAAAGTCGCTCCAAAAGTTGCAAAGCGCCGCCTTCCTGCGGGGTAACGCTGGCGCAGCGAATGAGGTCCGCGGTCAGGGTCGCCGGATCAATCATCAATGCGCGCCTTTCGGTGAATGTTCGAAGAAAGGTGTCATCTGCGCCACCACAACGCTGTTCTCATCTAAAGCGCGTTGCATGAGGGCGCGTTCGTCTTCTGTGATATCATGGCCCTCTTCGAGCCGTTCCTCCAAGCTGCCATAGCCGGTCACATCCAAAGGGGCGAGATCGGCCTGTTTGAGAATGGCGACCGTTTCGCGCACAGCTTCGGGCTCATCCACGCCGCTGGCGTAGATCATCAATGCGCCGCCTGTGGCCTCATCGGGCAGGCCGTCGCCTTCTTTGCGTCCCACTTCGACAAGCAAAGTATAGACATAATGGGTGCGCTTGATTTTTTCAGTCATGGCCCTGTTGCCTTGTTGGTTGCCGTGCCCCTCTTGCAAATGGCCGCGTGCCTGCCGCGGCCATTCCTATCATGGGTTTAATCGCGCAAGAGCTCATTGATGGCCGTCTTGGAGCGCGTTTGGGCGTCCACCCGTTTCACGATCACTGCGCAATACAGATTGACGTTGTTTTTGGAGGGCATGGTGCCCGCCACCACGACCGAGTAGGGCGGAACTTCGCCATACATCACTTCGCCGGTGTCTCGGTCGACGATCTTGGTGGATTTGCCGATAAAGACCCCCATGCCCAAGACCGCGCCTTCGCGCACGATGCAGCCCTCAACAACTTCTGAGCGCGCGCCGATGAAGCAATTGTCTTCAATGATGGTTGGCCCTGCTTGCATGGGCTCCAAAACGCCGCCGATGCCCACGCCGCCGGAGAGATGCACATTCTTGCCAATCTGTGCGCAGCTGCCAACCGTGGCCCAAGTATCAACCATGGTGCCGCTGTCGACATAGGCGCCTAGGTTCACAAAAGAAGGCATCAAAACGACACCGGGGGCGATGTAGGCTGATTTGCGCACAACGCAGTTGGGCACTGCGCGGAAGCCTGCGGCCGTCCAATCATCCGTGCCCCAACCGGCCCACTTACTGTCGACTTTATCCCACCAGCTGCCACCCTGGGCGCTGCCGGCTTGTAATTCCATATCTTTCAAACGAAAGCCCAAAAGAACCGCTTTTTTGGCCCATTGATTGACATGCCAATCGCCAGTCTCTTGCTTTTCAGCAACCCTCAGCTTGCCGCTGTCGAGCGCAATGAGCGTTGTTTCAATCGCGTCGCGGGTTTCGCCGGTGGTGGCGGGGGTGATGGTGTCGCGTGCATCCCACGCGGCCTCAATGGCAATTTCTAGATGTTCGTTGGACATAAAGGCCTCCGGTTGGTGTGATCTTAGTGCCTCATACTTAAACTTGCGGCGCAGGTCCACGGCCTATTGTAGCTTTGCAGGCCCAAAGGGCGCGCTGGCCGGATTGGCTCCGCAGAGAAGTACGGCCAGGCGCTCGTCCTTTTGGGGGCGGTAAGCTCCGCTGAGCAGCGCGGCGAGCGCCGCCGCTCCAGCAGGTTCCACCACAAGCCGTAGTGCGCTCCAGAGCCGGGTCTGTGCCTCTGCGATGGCCTCATCCTCGACATTGACACAATCCGTGCCCGTCTTGCGGGCCAAGTCATAGCAAATGCGCCCGGCCTGTTTTGCGCCCAAAGCATTGGCGGCCAGTCCTGAAACTTCGACCGTGGTATGCGGCCCGTGTTCTAGGGCGCGTGTGAGCGTCGGTGCGTTAAATGGTTCAACCCCAATCAGTTTGCGGCGTCCCTCAAGCCAAGCCATGGCACCGCCGATCAAACCCCCACCGCCCACGGCGATCAAAACGGTATCGGCTGCGAGGCCTTGCTCTTCCCATTCCGCCATAACCGTGCCTTGCCCGGCCACTGTTCCGGGGGCATCGAAGGCATGGATCTGTGCTGCCCCGCTGTCTTGCTCATAGCTCAAGGCCTGTTCCAAAGCATTGGCATAGGCCCCGGGTACCACGATCAAATCAGCGCCCAGGCTTTGGATCAGATTGATTTTGGCCTCACCTGCCAGTTCGGGCACATAAATACGGGCTCGGTGGCCCAGGCGTGCTGCGGCCCAAGCGACGGCAGCGCCGTGATTGCCGCCGCTGGCGGCGACAAGGCCGGCTTTGGGCACATCCATAGAGAGCAACGAATTCATTGCGCCGCGGGCTTTGAAGCTGCCTGTATGCTGCATCTGTTCGAGTTTGAGGGTGAGGGGCATACCAAAGACATCGGTTTCCAGAACCGGGGTGCGCAGCACATGGGGTTTAATTCGCGTCCAAGCCTGGGACACATCCTGTGCTGTCACCATAGTTTGTCTCCCCTGCTAGATGGAATGAATGCCGGTCTCTGCGGCAATGTCCTTACGGCTCTTGCGGGCCCGTTCGGTGGCCGACTTTAGCTGTCCGCAGGCCGCAAAAATATCTTCGCCTCGCGGCTTGCGCACGGGGCTGGCATAGCCGGCTTGGTAGACGATTTCCGAGAAGGCATTGATACGATTGTTTGAAGAGCGCTCATAAGGCGCGCCGGGCCAAGGGTTAAAGGGGATGAGATTAACTTTGGCAGGTATTCCCTTGATCAGCTCAACTAAGCGATGCGCGTCAGCGTCGCTATCATTGATGCCCTTGAGCATGACGTATTCAAAGGTGATCCGCTCTGAATTGCTCGCCTTTGGATAGTCGCGCAGGGCGTCCAGCAGCGCCTCAATGTTCCAGCGTTTGTTGATGGGGACCAGCTTGTCGCGGATCTCGTCTGTCGTGGCGTGAAAGGAGACAGCCAAAAGGCATCCAATTTCTGTTGCTGTGCGGGCGATCTCAGGCACGACGCCGGATGTCGACAGGGTGATGCGCCGCCGTGACAGTTGAATGCCCTCCGGATCCATGGCGATGTTCATCGCGTCTCGGACATTTTCGAAATTATACAGTGGCTCGCCCATGCCCATCAATACGATATTCGACAAAAGCCTTGCGGAAGTGGCCGGATTGCGCCCCGGTGCGGGCCATTCGCCCAGATCATCCCGAGCCAGCATCACCTGGCCGATAATCTCCCCTGCGGTGAGGTTGCGCACCAATTTTTGCGTACCCGTGTGGCAAAAGGAGCAGGTGAGGGTACAGCCGACTTGACTGCTGATGCACAGCGTGCCGCGATCGGATTCAGGAATGTAGACGGTTTCCACCTCATGCCCGCCAGCAATGCGCACCAGGTATTTGCGTGTGCCATCTGTGGAGACTTGCTTGGAGACCACTTCGGGGATGGCGATCACGAAATGCTCCGCCAGAAACGCGCGGTAATCTTTGGACAGATTTGTCATCTGCTCAAAATCGCGCACGCCCTTTTCATAGATCCATTGCCAGAGCTGCCCGAGCCGCATTTTGACCTGCTTTTCCGAGGTGCCAGCTGTAATCAAGGCCTTGCGCAGTGCATCACGCGTCAGGCCCACCAGATTGACGGGCCCCTCCGGCAATTTGCGTGGCAGGGTCACGAGATCCTGGGTGATAGGAGAGGTGGCACGAGTCATGGCTGTTATCCATATGGAGAAGGCCCCGCTTTAGCAGGGCCAGGGGTGTTTGCCAATCGTATGGGCCAATTTAGCTGGCGCAGCGTTTCTCAGAATCGGTGACAGCGGCGGTAAAGCCCTTCAGGCTGAATGTGTCTTTCGTCACCGTGCCGCGCTCCGATTGGGCTGTGATCACGGCCCTTGCGCCGCGTTTCATGGCTGCAACAATCTTTGCGTCATCACTCGGGCTGGGTGGCCAGGCCCATTCGCCATCTACGGAGAGGTCAAAATCGTCACCGTCAATGTTCAGAGTGATCGGACGATCCTTGGCGAAAGGGTAGCCACCGGTGAAGGCCACTTGACCTTTCACGTCATTCCCGGGGCGGTGAAATACAAATAAAAGGATCTGGCCGCGGCGCACTGAAACGACCTTGCCTCCTTTGGTGTTGACAGTTTCCTTGGGTGCCGTCACCGCCCAACATTCTTTCGGGTTACTTTCGACGAACACCGACCAATCGGTTTTGGCAGCCACCCGGTTTGAGGTTTCTTGCGCAAAAGCGGCCGAACAAAGAAGTGCCAAAACACATGCCACAGAAGAAATCGCTGACTTTAACATTAGATACGCCTTTATTAATTTCGCCGGCCTCTCCGAGGGCGCAGATATTTCATCTGGCCGTAGAGGTGCTCCTTTGGTATCGGGAACCTAACGCACCAAAGACCCATGGGGGAAGCCCTCAAAGGGTACTCTTGGCAAAAAAATGCTTGTTTGGAGACTGAAATGTTAAACGCAAAACCTTTGATTGAAGTCTGGCGCGGCGAATTTTTAGAAAGTCAGCACCGCGGTTATGCGGTGATTTGCAATTTCGAGGGTGAAATTTTGGAGGCTTGGGGTGACCCTGAACATGTGATCCTGCCGCGGTCTTCGTGCAAAATATTGCAAGCGCTTCCGCTCGTAACCTCTGGCGCAGCCGCGGCTCAAGGGTTGACCACGCGGCATTTGGCATTGGCCTGCGCCTCGCATCAGGGGGCGGAAATCCACTCGCAGCTCGTGCAGGAATGGTTGCAGCAGCTCGTCAAGTCAGACGCAGATTTTCGCTGTGGAACCCAATGGCCTAGGGATATACCGGCGAGCAATCATTTGGTGAAAACCGATCAATCCGCCTG
>NYTV01000029.1 GCA_002683685.1 Paracoccaceae bacterium | reverse complement strand
CCGAGAGTGAACTCGCCGTATTCTTGCGAGATCAAAACTGAGCATTAGAGATTTTAAAACGGAGAGCATGGTGGACCCAAGCTCCTTTCATGCGACCGGCGGCGTTTTTCTGTCGACGGTAATGTCAACCTTCTTGCACCATATTAACTAATCGGAAAATTATGAGCCACACCCGTACCCCTGAACGCACCCGTCGTCTACAGCGCAGCGAATTGGCTGTTCCTGGGTCTAACCCCGGAATGTTTGAGAAAGCTGCAGCCAGCAATGTTGACTACGTCTTTCTAGATCTTGAGGACGCGGTCGCACCTGACGATAAAATTGCCGCTCGATCCAATATTATTCAAGCCCTAAATGACATCGACTGGCGAGGGGCAGGTAAGACAATCTCAATCCGAATCAACGGCCTCGATACTCACTATATGTATCGCGACGTCGTCGAGATTGTTGAGCAGGCGGGTGAGTTCCTTGACACCATTCTGATTCCCAAGGCGGGTGTTCCTGGTGATATCTACATGGTCGATGCCATGGTCTCCCAGATTGAGACCGCGGTCGGCCTCAATCACCGTATTGGCCTCGAAGCCCTGATCGAGACCACTCTCGGTATGGCCAATGTTGAAGCGATCGCTACTGCCAGTGACCGCCTTGAGGCCATGCACTTCGGCGTGGCGGATTACGCCGCCAGTTGTCGGGCCAGAACCACTAACATCGGCGGTCTCAACCCTGACTATCCTGGCGATCAATGGCATGACGGTCTATCCCGGATGCTCGTCGCTTGCCGAGCGTACGGTCTTCGACCGGTAGACGGCCCATTTGGCGATTTCAATGATCCAGAAGGTTTTCGATTAGCAGCCGGTCGTGCTGCCGCACTTGGGTATGAGGGAAAGTGGGCAATTCATCCTTCCCAAATTGACTTGGCGAATGATGTTTTCTCACCCCCAGCCGCGGAAGTTGAAAAGGCTAAGCGTATCCTCGCGGCCCTTGCGGAGGCGGCTGCCAAAGGTTTGGGTGCCGCCCAGCTGGATGGCCGGATGATTGATGCTGCGTCGGCCCGCATGGCTGAGAACGTGGTGGCGATGGACGATGTGATCCAGACCAAGTCTTTGACTTAAGCGCGGGGTTAAGCACAAGTAAAGATCGACTCATATTCGATCCACCGGGCAATTAAAAAATAAAGAGAGGGGAACGATGGATATCCATGAGTACCAAGCTAAGAAACTGCTCGCTGATTTTGGAGTGCCGATTCCCCTAGGGGGTCTCGCCTACAGTCCGGAGCAGGCGCAGTACCGCGCGTCTGAGATCGGGGGAGACCGGTGGGTGGTCAAGGCCCAGGTACATACGGGTGGCCGCGGCAAGGCCGGCGGAATACGAGTGTGCAGCAGTGAGCAGGAGGTCTGGACCGCCGCGGATGAAATGCTGGGAAGTCGGCTAGTGACTAGCCAGACGGGTCCTCGTGGCCGCGGCGTTTACCGTCTCTATATCGAATCAGTTGCAGAAATTGATCGGGAGATCTATCTCGGTTTTGTCCTCGATCGGGAGACCGAGCGGGTCATGATGATGGTTTCTGCAGCCGGCGGTATGGAGATCGAGCAAGTCGCCGAGAATGACCCGGACTCGCTCATCAGGATCGTCATCGAACCGGCAGTTGGGTTGCAGAATTTCCAGTCTCGTGAGGTGGCTTTTGCCCTTGGACTGGATGCCTCCCTCGTAACTGAGGTGGCAAATACCCTAAAGGCGTGTTACCGGTCATTCCGAGACCTCGACGCCACGATGGTCGAGATTAACCCTCTGGTTGTGACGGTTGACGGTCGAGTCTTAGCGCTGGATGCCAAGATGGCCTTCGACGATAACGCTCTCTTTAAGCGCGATCAGATCTCTGAGTTGCGGGATAAGTCCCAAGAGGATCCCCGTGAGATGAAAGCCAAGGATCGCGGCTTGAGCTACGTCGGGCTTGAGGGTGATATTGGGTGCATTATTAATGGCGCAGGTCTCGCGATGGCGACTATGGATATGATAAAGATCGCGGGTGGCGAGCCCGCTAACTTCCTTGATATTGGCGGCGGCGCCTCGCCCGAGCGGGTCGCTAAGGCGTTTAATCTGGTGCTTTCCGATGAGAAGGTGAAGGGCGTGTTGGTTAACATTTTCGCTGGTATTAATCGCTGCGACTGGGTCGCCCAGGGGGTGGTGAAAGCCATGCAGGATTTGCATATTGAGGTACCCGTTGTGGTGAGACTGTCGGGTACCAACGTCGAGGAGGGTCGACGCATCCTTGAAGAAAGCTCTGTATCGCTGATTACGGCTGACACGCTCGCTGAGGCAGCCGAGAAATCGGTGGTCGCAGTGATGGAGGGCGCTAGGGTATGAGCATTGTCATTGATAATCAAACACCTGTCCTGGTTCAAGGCTTCACGGGCCGGATTGGCAGTTTTCATAGCAAGGAGATGATGGAGTACGGCACTCACGTGGTCGGCGGGGTTACGCCCGGCCGCGGGGGGACGGTGCACCATGGACTGCCCGTTTTTGATACGGTAAAGGCCGCGGTCGCCGCCACCGGCGCGAAGGCGAGTATCGTGTTCGTCCCGCCACCGTTTGCGGCCGACGCGATTATGGAGGCCGCCGATGGAGGTCTTTCCACTTGCGTGTGTATTACGGATGGAATTCCGGCTCAGGATATGATGCGGGTCAAACGCTATATGCGTCGCTATAAGGCTGAAAACCGCATGCAGTTGATAGGGCCCAACTGTGCGGGTGTGATCAGTCCGGGAAAGGCCTTGCTCGGTATTATGCCGGGACACATTTATAAAAAGGGTGAGGTAGGCATTATCGGCCGGTCTGGGACGCTGGGGTATGAGGCCGCATCACAACTTAAGGCGTTGGGTATTGGCGTATCCACTAGCGTCGGGATCGGTGGAGACCCGATCAACGGCAGTTCGTTCAAGGATCATCTGGCCACCTTTGAGCAAGACCCCCAAACCCGGATCGTACTGATGATTGGGGAAATTGGTGGGCCCCAGGAGGCAGCCGCGGCAGAATTTGCCCGTGATCATATGCAAAAGCCAGTAGTGGGATATATCGCTGGGCTCACGGCGCCCAAGGGCCGCACGATGGGCCACGCTGGCGCGATTGTTTCAGCCGTTGGCGAGTCGGCCGAGGAGAAGGTGGACATCCTGCGCGATTGTGGGGTCACCGTTGTTGAACGACCGTCTGAGTTTGGCTCGACGATCCGTCAGGCTTTGTCTGCCTGTCCATGAGGCAGGATGCCTCTTGGCTGCGATTAGCGCTTAATGATCAGTTCTGTGATTGACGCGACTGCGCTAATTTGGTGGGTTGAGCTGCGGACTGTAGGCAAAGAGCCCAGGAGTGCCACCTGTATGCAGAAAAAGCGTTGATTGGTTCTTGTGCGTGCCACGGACATGGTTAAGGCATGCAGCCATCGCCTTGCCGGTATAGACAGGATCAAGAAGCAAGCCCTCGCGTCGCGCGCATAGTTTAATTGTCGAGAGTGTCTGGTCGTTTAATTTTCCATAACCCGGAGCGAAGGTCTCGTCCGTAATCTCGATATCACTTGAATCAACTGGATTGTCAATATCAAGCAGCCTCGAAATATCATGACATCGTTTTTCAATGCGGTTTATCTGTTGCTCACGACGACGTCTNACNCAGACNCCNGNAATCCGGATAGGCCATTTGAGCGATCGACACCCAAATAGCAGACCTGCGTGCGTGCTGCCNCTGCCGGAAGCGACGAAGATTTGATCAATTTCAAAATCAGATTTTTTCAANTGAGATTTCAATTCAATCGCAGCCTGAATGTATCCTAAAGCGCCAAGTGGTGGATGCGCCACTCCGAGTGGAATGATATAGGGACGCTTTCCGGCTAAACGTAACTCATTTGCAATTGACTGGAGATTGGCATCGGCGCCTGCTTCATCTTCGCCGTCAGGATAAGTATGTATGGTTGCACCCAGAATGTGATCCAAAAGCACATTTCCCGAGTCATGGTAGTTAGCGCCAGTGTCGCTTACGCGTTCCTCCAGTTGGATATGGCATGCTAAGTCCAGTTTTGCAGCAGCTGCGGCCGCCATCCGGACAAAGTTTGACTGCACGGCCCCGGTGATCAAAATAGTATCCGCTTCTTGTTGAACCGCCTCGCCAAAATAGTATTCGAGTTGACGAGCTTTGTTTCCTCCCATGGCAAGACCGGTACAGTCATCCCGCTTGACATAAAGATGGCCGCCACCCAGCGCTTTACCGAGGTTATTGAGCGGTTCAATTGGTGTGGGCGTATGCGCGAGAGAAACGCGTGGTAGCGCGTCCAATTTTCCGAACACAGACATTAAGATAACTCGATCACGTTAAGGGCTAGGTTAGGAATATATCGTCTCGAAGTTCTAAGGTCTCCTACCCGTCATGCCGTGAGTGAAGCGCCGCCGGCCCTTTCACGTTTTTCGATAAACGCATCAATCTCCTCACGCTTTGCTTCATCGAGGGGAGGGGGTATGAAATCACCCAGCGCTTTTCTGGCAATATGATTTGCTCGCTGGGTAGCGTCGATGGAACCCCTTTCGGTCCAAGTTTCAAAATTTGACCAGTCTGAGAGAAGCGGAGTGTAAAACGCAGTTTCGTATCGCTCGAGGGTGTGTTGTGTGCCAAAAAAATGTCCACCCGGATCGATCTCATTAAAGGCCGATACCGCCAGGGTATCTTGATCACAGACAACAGGCTGCATTAGGCTTGCAAACATCTGTAGCATTTCAATGTCGATTACAAATTTTTCTAAAGAGGCGGTCAGCCCACCTTCCAGCCAACCAGCCCCGTGCAATAGGATGTTGCATCCTCCCATGATGGCACCCCAGCAGGACATTTGTGACTCGTAGGCGGATTGGGCGTCCGGCGCATTGGATGCGTTTACATTTGAGGTCCGGTAGGGTAATTGGTACCGTCGGGCAAGTTGCCCTGAGGCAAAGGCCGCTTTGACGTACTCGGGTGTCCCAAAAGCGGGTGCCCCGGTTTTCATGTCGACGTTGCTGGTAAATCCGCCGTAGACCACGGGCGCTCCCGGCTGAACAATCTGTGCCAGTGCAATTCCCGCGAGCGCCTCGGCATTTTGCTGTGCTAAAGCGCCCGGAATCGTGACCGGCGCCATGGCGCCTGCAAGCGTAAAAGGGGTAAGGATCATTGCTTGTTGTGCTTTTGCGAAGTCAATGATGCCTGCACACATCAATTCGTCGAGCTGCAGTGGGGAATTAGCATTCACCACGGTATAACAGTGCACGCGCTTTGCAAAAGCTTGCTGATCAACGCCTTGAGCAATTCTTAGAATCTCCAGCGAATCTGCAACCGCTTCACGACCGCGTGAATAGATAAACGTAGGTTTATCAGTCAGCGTCACCACTGATCGTGTCATATGCAGATGACGTACGGGGATGGGTAAATCCTGCGGTTCGACCATCGGTGTCGTGAGGTGGATCACGTCGTAGGTTTGCGCCATACGTAATAGGTCGCAGAAGGTCTCGTGGGTGCCGGCACGCCGCCCATTCTCGAGGTCAGAATAATGGGGTGGCCCGCCAACGGTTGCAAAAACCAGGTTGTTGTCTCCAACCTCGAACCATCTTTCAGATCCTCGTCCATGCATTGTGAATTTTGAAGGCGCGTGGCGTATCGTTTCGAGCAGCATGTCGGAATCGAATTGCACCATGAGCGTGTCTTCGCTTACTCGCGCTCCGGCTTTTCGATAGTAATTACGAGCTTCCGCACTTAACACTTTTATGCCTTTATCGCGGAGAAGATTGAGTGACGTTAGATGGATAGCTTCAAGTTCGTCTTCGCTGAATTGCGCAATCGGGGGATAAGGATTTTTGATGCGTAGCCATGACTTGCCTGGTTGATGGGTCGGGCGTGATGCGGCCCTGTCTGATCTTCTGCGTTGGCGAGTCATTTTATTCACCTTTTAATATGGACTGACAGATTGACGGCGAATTTACTACCGCATTCGGATGCCCTTTGGATCCCAGACGGCTTCGGACAGCACACGGGCGTTACGCCGATTTCCGACGACATCGATCATGAGTGGACCGTTTTTCTCGTCAAGTTCCAAATCCAATAAACCCATGGCAAGACTCTTGGCGGTGTGATGTCCATAACCGCCGGATGTGACAAAGCCAACGCGTTTATCGTTTTGCCAGATAGGCTCATATCCGGACGCATCTGCATCGTCAGCATCAATCTCAAGCGTGACCAGTTGTTGAGAAGTAGTACCGATAGACCGCTCTTTGGCCGCTGCTTCGTGACCAATAAAATCGTCTCGAGACCAATCGATCCAACGGTCCATGCCCGTCATTCCTGGCGTACGGTCCTGAGTAAATTCAGCACTCCAAACACCAAAGCTTTTTTCAAGACGCAGAGCATTCATCGCATAAAAGCCGAACTCCCTTAAATTGTGCTCGGCACCAGCTGCAAGCAGGAGTTCCCGTAACGCAATATGCTCAGCGGCGCTGCAGTTGATTTCATAGCCCAGTTCCCCGCAAACCGAAAGACGGGCAACTCGCGCCCGGATGAGTCCGACGTCAACGGTGGCGCATCCCATAAAGGGTAAAGCGCTATCAATATCTTGATGCATCAGTGCCGAGAGCAGGTCTCGGGATTTAGGTCCCGTAATGCCAAAACCAACCATCGCATCAGAGATGTCACGAACCTCAACACCTGTTGCGCGATGATCATGGAACCAGCGCATATGCCAGTTGCGAAGATAGTAAGAACCCATAATCCACCAGGTCTGATCGCCCCAGTTCAACACCGTTAAGTCGCCTTTGAGACGACCGCTGGGTGCGAGCATCGGAGCTAAACGTGCTCGCCCGGGAGGCGGCAGGCGACCGGCGAGGACACGACCGAGCCATGCTTCTGCATTTGGACCCGTTACTTCATATCTCGAAAAACCGCTGATATCAAGTAGGCCCACGCGCTCACGGACAGCAGCACATTCCTCAGCAACCACATCGAATGCGTTTGAGCGTTTGAGCGTTGGTGTTTCTGAGAAGTTCGTCCCTGCAAACATGAGTGGTATTTCAAGACCCCAGCTGCAGCCCCACTGGGCACCTGCACGATCCATTGCAGACCATGCGGGTGATTTCTTGACGGGGCGACCGGCCGGAAGCTGCT
>NYTV01000028.1 GCA_002683685.1 Paracoccaceae bacterium | reverse complement strand
TCACAGCTGCGGCACTCTGGCGTGTAAAGGGGAATGACATGATCGCCGGGCTTCAAGCTGGTCACACCCGGACCGCATTCAACCACGATCCCTGCGCCCTCATGGCCCAAAATAGCAGGAAAGAGCCCCTCGGGATCAGCGCCAGATAGGGTGAATTCATCCGTATGACAAATACCAGTGGCTTTGATTTCGACCAAAACCTCTCCAGCCTTCGGGCCCTCGAGATTGACCTCCATAATTTCAAGTGGTTTGCCGGCTTCCATGGCCACCGCTGCGCGTGTTCGCATTGTGAAACTCCTCTTATTTGTTGTGACATTAGGGCAGTCCCGCAGGGTCTGACAACCATTTTTATACCCGGTGATACGGGCCGCCTGCGAGGATCGAGGCCGCGCGGTAGAGCTGCTCCGTCAGCATCACGCGCACCAGCATATGTGGCCAAACCATCTTGCCAAAACTCAAATGAGACTGCGCGCGCTGCAGCACAGCGGGATCCAGACCGTCCGCCCCACCGATGACGAAGACCAACTCGCTGGGGGCGGCATCACGAATTCGGGCAAGATGTGCTGCAAAATCTGGAGAGCTCTGCAACGCGCCCCGCTCATCGAGGGCAATCACCGTCGCGCTTTGCCCAATGGCCTTCAGCAACAAAGCCGCTTCCGCACCCTTGCCACCGCCTTTCTTATCTTCCAATTCGGTCAGCTCAACAGGTCCGAGCCCCAGCGGGCGACCGCTGCGGTTGAACCGAGAGATATAATCTTCGATAAGATCTTTTTCTGGCCCCTTGCGCAGCCGTCCGATGGCAAGAATGCGCAGACGCATTACGCCTCGTTCGGGCTTGGCGCTCCGGGCTCGAGCCACATTTGGTCAAGCTGATAAAATTCGCGCACTTCCGGGCGGAAAACATGAACAATCACATCGCCCGTATCCACAAGCACCCAATCGCCCGTGTCTTTGCCTTCGACCTTGGACAAAATTCCAAGATCATCTTTCAAACGACTTTTCAGCTTTTCGGAAATGGCCGCGACTTGGCGCGTAGAGCGCCCCGAACAGATGACCATGTGATCGCCAATCTCAGAGATGCCCCGCAAATCTATTTGCACGACATCTTCGGCTTTATCATCTTCTAGGGATGTTAACACGGCGGCCAAGATGGCATCGCTCGTAACACTCGATTGGCCTTTAGCCAATTTGCGCGCGGATCCTTCCGCGTCAGACGTCAAAGACAGGACCGTGTCCTCCAAAAGAAAATCGCCGCAACATCCCGGCGCCGGGTATTTCTCTTTTAACAGTCTCATTCAGATTCCTCAATCACCTGCTTTGCCAGGGCGTAAAACTGTGACGATCCGGTCCCAAAACAGAAAAATGCCGCATTATTTTGGCGCGCGCGTGATGGTCATCCATATTTTTGGCTCCGCCCCCAAGGCTGACATAGCCGTCAAATATATTTTTGAACCCACCGATGCAGGTTTCCTTTTAACAGGGGTGATGTTCTGGATCATCGGATGGGTTTTGCCCCAGGCGCTTGTGCTCAAAAGATCTCGCCGCTGAAATCGGGCAAAGCCAAAGGCCTAGGATTCGATACTTTGGGAAAAATTTGTCGCGCATTGAACTGCCAGCCTGGCGATCTATTGGAATTTTCAGGCGCGACCACCCTAGCAGATAAATAGGCGCAAACCCCCAACATCTGGAGGCTTGTGCCGGACCTAAGGCCGGGGTATTCAGCGCTATGAGCATGAGTATGGTCTTTGATATCGCCGACAGAGCGCGCCTGCCTTGGCGCTTCTTTGGTGTGGCGAAATCCAACCTACGGCTGCGTCTGAAACGCTGACCCCTGCTGCAAGACACGACATATTTGACGAACTATAAAAGGAACGCCTCACATGGCCCCTAAAACACTCTATGATAAAATCTGGGACGCACATGTCGCCCATGAAGCTGAAGACGGCACCTGCCTGCTCTATATCGACCGCCATTTGGTCCATGAGGTGACCAGCCCCCAAGCCTTTGAGGGATTGCGGATGAATGGCCGGACGGTGCGCGCNCCAGAAAAAACCATCGCTGTGCCCGATCACAACGTNCCCACNACCTTGGACCGNCTNAAGGGCATAGAAAACGAAGANAGCCGCATCCAAGTGGANGCGCTGGACACCAATGCGCGTGAGTTCGGGCTTGTNTATTACCCGGTNGATGACGTNCGACAAGGCATCGTGCATATCATNGGCCCNGAGCAGGGCTGGACCCTGCCCGGGATGACCATTGTTTGTGGCGACAGCCACACTGCGACCCATGGCGCCTTTGGCGCGCTGGCCCATGGCATTGGCACCTCTGAGGTCGAGCATGTTCTGGCCACACAGACTTTGATCCAGAAAAAATCCAAAAACATGAAAGTTGAAATCACCGGCAAATTGAGCCCGGGCGTCACGGCGAAGGATATCACCCTGGCGGTGATTGGCGAGACCGGCACGGCCGGTGGCACCGGCTATGTGATTGAATATTGCGGCGAGGCCATCCGCAGCCTCTCAATGGAGGGCCGCATGACCGTGTGTAATATGGCCATCGAAGGCGGCGCGCGCGCGGGCCTCATCGCTCCGGATGAGACCACATTTGAATATTGCAAAGGCCGTCCCAATGCACCCACCGGCGACACATGGGAGGCCGCGCTGAGCTATTGGAAAACGCTCTACTCCGACGACGAGGCGCATTTCGATAAGGTTTTAACCTTGAAGGGCGAAGATATCGCACCTGTCGTCACTTGGGGCACCAGCCCTGAAGATGTCTTGCCGATCACCGCAAACGTGCCGGCGGCACAGGATTTCTCTGGCGGCAAAGTCGAAGCGGCTCAGCGCAGCCTTGACTATATGGGCCTCACCGCCGGCACTGCGCTGCGTGACATTGAGATTGATACAGTCTTCATCGGCTCTTGTACCAACGGGCGGATCGAAGATCTGCGCGCAGCGGCCGAGATCTTAAAGGGTCGTAAAGTCAAAGAAGGCATGCGCGCGATGATCGTGCCGGGCTCAGGTTTGGTGCGCGCGCAGGCAGAACAAGAGGGCCTGGCCGATATCTTCAAAGAGGCCGGTTTCGAATGGCGCCTGGCGGGGTGCTCTATGTGTCTGGCGATGAACCCCGACCAATTGCAACCAGGCGAACGCTGTGCGGCCACGTCAAACCGCAACTTTGAAGGCCGTCAAGGTCGCGGCGGGCGTACGCATTTGATGAGCCCAGCCATGGCTGCCGCAGCGGCCCTTACTGGAAAATTGACTGATGTGCGGGAGATGCTCTAATGGAAAAATTCGAAAAACTCACAGCCATTGCGGCGCCCATGCCACTGATCAATATCGACACGGATATGATCATTCCGAAACAGTTCTTGAAAACGATCAAACGTTCCGGGCTCGGCGTCAACGCCTTTCATGAGATGCGCTATGATCTCGATGGCAACGAAAATCCTGATTTCGTGCTCAATAACGAGGCCTATAAAGGGGCCAATATTTTGGTTGCTGGCGACAATTTCGGCTGTGGCTCCTCCCGCGAACATGCGCCTTGGGCTTTGCTCGATTTTGGGATCCGCTGCGTGATCTCAACCAGCTTTGCCGATATCTTCTACAACAACTGCTTTAAAAACGGCATCTTGCCTGTGGTTGTCAGCGAAGACGAGCTGCAACTGCTGATGAAAGATGCCGAAAAAGGCAGCAATGCGCGAATGATAGTTGATCTGGAAAATCAGCAGATTGAGACCTCTGATGGTGAGGTGATCTCTTTCGATGTGGATCAACACCGCAAACATTGCTTGATAAATGGTCTCGACGACATCGGCCTATCAATGGAAAAAATTGCATCGGTCGACGCCTTCGAGGCGCAGATGGCGCAGAGCGCGCCCTGGGTCTGATATCTGTCTGCGGCCAGCCAGAGATTGGCTGGCCGCATGCGAACAATGTCGCAAAATCAGCGTCGCAAAATTTATGTTTGAATTGATCGAAAATTAACAGTTTTGAGCTCCACTCAGGCTCGATATGAGCCAAGCCTTCGATCCCAATGCTATTTTGTTCATCCACCAGGCGCATCCGTCTATGCGCCGGCGACGCTACCTGCGCAGGTTGCGGGCCTGGATGCGCGCGCTCGCACTCTTGATCATATTATGTCTGGTCTATCCGGCGCCGGCAATCAGCGGAACACTACGATTGGCCAGCTATACCGCCGCGCTTGAGCGCAAAGCGCCGGGGCTTTTGTATCGCGACATCCTATACGGCAAATCATCGCAAATCCGCGCGGCGCTAAGGCTTATCGCCAGCATTCAGCCAGATATTTTGGCCCTACAACGCTTTGATTGGGACGCAGAGCTGCGCGCGGCGCGCGCCTTTCAGTCGGCCCTAAAGGCACAGGGCTGGGAGATGCAGTATCTCTTGGCGCCACGCCCCAACACCGGGGTGGCCACCGGCATTGATATTGATGGGGACGGGCAAATCGGCGGGCCGGGAGATGCGCAAAGCTATGGCGCTTTTGCGGGACAAAGGGGGCTTTTGCTATTGTCGCGCCTGCCGTTCAACCCAAAAACTAGCAAAGATCACAGCCAAATCCATTGGGCAAATGTGCCAAAAACGCGAAGTACAGACCCGCCAGAAATTGCCAAAGTGCAAAGATTAGCCTATGTGGCGATGCTGCAAACCTCGGTCACTTGGGACCGGCAGTCGATTTACCTCCTCACATTTCACGCCAGCCCACCAGTCTTTGACGGCCCAGAGGACCGTAACGGCCGCCGCAATGCCGATGAAATTGCCTATGCCTCCGGGCTGATAGACCAGCTTCCCACGCCCTTCGTGCTGCTGGCCAATACCAATCTCGATCCCTTTGATGGTGAGGGGCACAATGCGGTGATGCGCCAGCTTCTGGCCCATCCCAAGCTGCAAGACCCACAACCGGCCAGCATGGGTGGGCAAGCCTCTGCCAATTTGCAGCATCGCGGCCCAGCGCGGCTGGATACCGTAGATTGGCCCGATCCGCGCCCCGGCAATCTGCGGGTCAATTATATCCTTCCGTCTCGGGATCTTGCCGTGCAGGATGGCGGGGTGCATTGGCCCGCCAAGGCCCGCCCCGCCCCCCATGCCAATTCGCACAGATTGGTCTGGTAGGATGTCTCACTTCCTTGACCCCGTAGGCCCATAGGGCTAGTCAGCAAGCTGAGACAAACGAAAGGGCTTCTTATGAGCACCCACTCCCTCCTAATTTTGCCCGGCGACGGGATTGGTCCTGAAGTTATGACCGAAGTGCGCAAAGTCATAGGCTGGCTGGCCGACCATCGAGACATTCATTTTGACCTGTCCGAAGATCTGGTTGGGGGCGCGGCCTATGATGTGCACGGCGTGCCTTTGCATGACGACACAATGGCAAAAGCACAGGCCGCAGATGCGGTATTGCTTGGCGCTGTTGGCGGACCAAAGTATGACACTCTTGATTTCTCCCTAAAACCGGAACGCGGATTGCTGCGCCTGCGCAAGGAGATGGATCTCTTCGCAAACCTGCGCCCGGCTCAATGTTTTGACGCATTGGCTGATTTTTCCTCGCTCAAACGCGATGTGGTTGCCGGCTTAGATATCGTGATCGTACGCGAATTGACCTCCGGCAGCTATTTTGGCGAGCCACGTGGAATCTTCAAGGAGGGCAATGAGCGCGTGGGCATCAACACCCACCGATATACAGAATCGGAAATTGAACGCGCCGCGCGCGCAGCCTTTGAATTGGCCCGCCGCCGCAGCAACCGGGTGTGTTCGATGGAAAAAGCCAATGTGATGGAAGCGGGCGTTTTGTGGCGCGATGTGGTCACAGAGGTGCATCAGGCCGATTACGCCGATGTCGAGCTGTCTCATATGTATGCCGACAATGGCGCCATGCAGCTGGTGCGTGCGCCAAAGCAATTTGACGTGATCCTCACAGATAATTTGTTTGGCGATATCCTCTCCGATTGCGCCGCGATGCTGACAGGCTCGCTTGGCATGTTGCCCTCCGCCAGCCTTGGCGCACCGATGGAAAATGGCCGCCCGAAAGCGCTTTATGAGCCCGTCCATGGCTCCGCACCAGACATCGCAGGACAGGGCAAGGCCAATCCAACAGCCTGCGTTTTGTCTTTCGCCATGGCGCTGCGCTATTCTTTTGATCTGGGCGCGGAAGCGACGCGGATTGAAAAGGCGGTTGAGAAGGTGCTTGCCGATGGGGTCCGCACCGCAGATCTGTTGCAAGCCGAAGGCGATACCGCAGTTTCGACAACCCAGATGGGCGATGCCATCCTGGCCGCACTATCGGCCAGCCTGTAAAGCATAGCTCAGAAAAAAGAAAAACGCCGGCTCTGCCTGGCGTTTTTTTTTGACAAAGCCATAAAAAACCACTGCACTGCTGATATGGATATTATTGACACCGACCGATACCCGATTGACCGCCCTGACAGTGCCGAGTTCCGAGACCTTTGCGCCCAATGTCAGGCGGAGCTAGAGGCTCAAGGACTGTTCAACCTCCCTGGTTTCCTGCGCCCTGAAGCCATAGAACGCGCGCTCGACTGGGTGAAACCAGTGATCGCGACGGAGGCCTTTGTTCATAAGCGTGTCCATAACATCTACTTTAAAAAGGAGATTCCCGGCCTCGCAGCAGATCATCCAGCCTTGCGAGAGCTTGAAACCACCAATCACACAATCTGTGCTGATCAAATCGAGGGCAGCCCCGTGACCCAGCTTTATGACTGGCCCGCTTTTGCCAGTTTTTTGGCCCATGTCATGAAGAAGCCCGCGCTCTATACCATGGATGACCGAATCGCCGGGGCCAATGTTATGACTTATTACGATGGCGAAGCGCTGAACTGGCATTTTGACCGCTCGGAATTTACCACAACTTTGCTCTTACAAGCCCCGAAGGACGGCGGTGAGTTTGAGTATCTGCGCGACCTGCGCACGGCAGAGGATCCCAATTATGCCGGCGTGGCCGAGCTGCTTATGGGCAAGCGCCAAACGCAAATCTGCCCGCAAGAGGCCGGCACGCTGAACGTATTTCGCGGCGTGAACACCGCGCATCGGGTCACTCCCGTGAGGGGGGACCGGCCAAGAATCAATGCGGTTTTAACCTATTATGAAACTCCCGGCCGCCGTTTTTCGCAGCAAGAGCATCTCGGATTTTATGGCAGAACATTGGCCTAACGGCCTGTTCTGTCGCAAATCGACATCCTCCGGATCAGCTTGGTACTGTGGCTGTGCCAGACAATCGGCACAAGTCATCACTTCTGACTTTACCCAGCCCGCAAGCCGTGGCACCACAGCCTCAGATTGGGGATGCCATGCGCGCAACATTGATAATTTTGACTTTCGCCTATGTCTTGTCCCAGTTTTATCGGGCATTTCTGGCGGTCTTAGCAGCCCCCTTACAAGCCGATATTGGCGCTACAGCCGCGCAGCTCTCAGCCGCCTCTGGCTATTGGTTTTTGACCTTCGCTTTGATGCAAATACCGGTCGGATGGGCCTTAGATACTTTGGGGCCACGGCGCACCAATGCCGCGCTGCTCGCGCTCGGTGCCGGTGGCGGCGCTTTGGTTTTCGCAGCCGCGAGCGAGCCTTGGCATATTTCCGCAGCCATGACGATGATCGGCGTCGGCTGCTCACCGGTTCTCATGGCCGCATATTATGTAGTGGCCCGCAGTTTTCCTGCCGCAGCCTTCGCCACCATGGCCGCCTTCATCTTGGGTATCGGCTCGGTCGGCAATATCGGCGCAGCCTTTCCACTCACGCTGCTTGTCGACGCGCTCGGATGGCGCTTATCTATCATCCTGATCGCGCTCATCACCCTTGTGATTGCCGCCCTATGCTTCGTCATCGTCAAAGATCCGCCGAAGGTTGAAACCGACGAAAAAGGCAGTTTGCTTGATCTGCTCCGCATGCGCGCCATCTGGTTCATCTTGCCGCTGATGCTGGTCAGCTATGCCCCCTCTGCCGGGTTGCGCGGCCTTTGGGTGGGCCCCTATTTCACGGATGTGTTTGGCGCCTCCGCAGCTCAGGTTGGCACGGTGACCACGTTGATGGCTCTGGCGATGATCGCTGGCACCTTTTGCTACGGTCCGCTTGACCGGCTTTTGGGGACGCGCAAATGGGTGATTTTCACAGGCAATCTGATCGGTGGCTTGTTGTGCTTTGCCCTATATCTTTTTGGCGACGCCGGGTTCTGGAGCACGGCTGCCATGATGGCAGGAATTGGATTTTTCGGTGCGTCATTCCCGATTTTGGTTGCCCATGGCCGCAGTTTTTTCCCGGACCATTTGATGGGGCGCGGTGTGACTTTGATCAATCTCTTTGGAATCGGGGGCGTTGGCGTCATGCAAAACATCACCGCGCTCGTGTTTGACGCCAAGATAACGGAGAGCCAAGCGGCGATTATCTCATATAACGCCGTCATTTTGGTGTTTTGTGTGACATTACTGTTAGGATTGATAATTTATATCTTCTCACAGGACAGAACCGACTAGCTGCCTCTTTCCATTGGGGATCCGGCGCGATACACGAACCCGTCTTTGAAACAAGGAAGAGACCTATGTCTTATAAAGTTGTCGTTGTTGGAGCCACTGGAAACGTGGGCCGCGAAATGCTGAACATATTGGACGAACGCGAATTTCCAATCGCGGAAATTGCTGTTTTGGCCAGCCGTAAATCCCTCGGCACGGACGTCAGCTTTGGCGACAAGACTTTGAAAACCAGCGATCTGGCGAGTTTTGACTTCTCGGGCTGGGATATCGCGCTCTTTGCGGTGGGCTCTGAGGCCACCAAAGAATATGCCCCGAAGGCGGCGGCGGCCGGCTGCATTGTGATCGATAATTCGAGCCTTTATCGCTACGATCCCGATGTGCCCTTGATCGTGCCAGAGGTGAATGCAGATGCGATTTTCGACTGCCACAAAAAGAACATCATCGCCAATCCCAATTGTTCAACCGCACAGATGGTCGTGGCACTGAAACCTTTGCATGATCGCGCGAAAATCAAACGCGTGGTGGTCAGCACCTATCAATCGGCCAGTGGTGCCGGTGCCAGAGCCATGGATGAGCTTCGAGAGCTCTCCCAGGTGGT
>NYTV01000027.1 GCA_002683685.1 Paracoccaceae bacterium | reverse complement strand
ATTGATCGAATCTGACATGACAGGTTGAGGTCGACGATCCGGCCATAGAGTTGCGGGCACGATACCGGTACCAACTGCGCAGCCAGCTAATCGGCTCGCGGATGAGCGCAAAGGTTTCGGGATCCTTTTCCGTGGTGAGCTGCAAGAGTGGCCGCAGGAAGCGATTGTAGTGGTAAAGTGGTAAATGCTTCAATTCTGGCGGATTGCCGAATCTACCATCAGCCTACTGACCTAAAGCCACTTCCAAAGCCGTTGAGCCCGTTTTAGGCACAGCCAAGAGGACAAGGTTATAGTGCTAAAATATCAGCATTAATTTCTTAAATTCAGATCAATTTGACCAATATTTAGAGATTATTGACAACAATAAAAGACGAATTTGAAGAAAAATCTTGATTTGTTCTCCTTTTGATCCGATAAAAAGAACAAGAGGCGAACATTACATCATTGTCCCCCCGTCTTGGGTGTGGAATAAGGAGCAAGAAACAATGGCAACGGCAGATTTACTCACCATGGCACCAAAAACAGGCGACCGCCAAAAAGCGCTAGACAGCGCATTGGCACAAATCGAACGTCAGTTCGGCAAGGGTTCAATCATGACACTGGGAGAGGGCGCAGTCATCCCCGGGATCGAGGCGACCTCCACCGGCTCAATCGGCCTAGATATTGCCCTTGGCATTGGCGGCTTACCCAAGGGTCGGATCATTGAGATTTACGGCCCGGAGTCTTCCGGTAAAACAACTTTGACACTTCATTGCGTGGCCGAGGAACAAAAAAAGGGCGGCGTTTGCGCATTTGTCGACGCCGAACACGCACTTGATCCGCAATATGCGCAAAAATTGGGCGTCAACCTAGAAGAGCTGCTGATTTCGCAGCCTGACACTGGCGAACAGGCTTTGGAAATCACCGACACTTTGGTGCGCTCCGGTGCGGTTTCCATGGTGGTGGTCGATTCTGTGGCAGCTTTGACACCGAAATCAGAATTGGAAGGCGATATGGGCGATGCACAGGTCGGTGCACAGGCCCGCTTAATGAGCCAAGCCATGCGCAAATTGACCGGCAGCATCAGCAAATCCAACTGTATGGTCATTTTTATCAACCAAATTCGGATGAAAATCGGCGTTATGTTCGGCAGTCCGGAAACCACAACCGGCGGCAATGCGCTGAAATTCTACTCTTCGGTGCGCTTGGATATACGCCGGATTGGCGCTTTGAAGGATCGCGACGAGGTTGTGGGCAATGCTACACGCGTCAAAGTCGTGAAAAATAAAGTGGCCCCTCCCTTCAAACAAGTTGAGTTCGACATCATGTATGGTGAGGGTATCTCCAAAATGGGAGAGCTGATTGATCTAGGAGTCAAAGGCGGTTTTGTCGAAAAATCTGGCAGCTGGTATAGCTATGGTGATGAACGCATCGGTCAAGGGCGCGAGAATGCCAAGGTGTTTTTGAGCGAAAACAAGGCTATGGCCTGCGATATTGAAGCTAAAATTCGCGAATCTCACGGGTTGAAGTTCGAACGGCCCGCCGATGTGGATGCGCCAAGCTCTAAAGACGAGGACAATGTGATCGACCTCTAGGCTGCTCGGCGCTTTAGACGAAACGACCAAGTCAGACAAAATACCCCGGCGCTTGAGACTTCGGGGTGTTTTGCTTTGCCGTGGACACTGGTGGAAAGGAAAGGTAAGTCTTCGCACATTACCAATTTACAAGGTTTTTGCGAAGAAATGCCCACGCTCAATGATATCCGCTCCACGTTTTTGAACTATTTTGACCGCCAGGGTCATCGCGTTTTGCCATCTAGCCCTTTGGTGCCGCGCAATGATCCAACATTGATGTTTGCCAACTCTGGCATGGTACAATTCAAGAACCTCTTCACAGGCGTTGAGACACGCGACTACACCCGGGCCACCACCGCACAGAAATGTGTGCGCGCCGGCGGCAAACATAATGATCTGGACAATGTGGGGTACACTGCCCGCCATCACACCTTCTTCGAGATGATGGGCAATTTCAGCTTTGGCGATTATTTCAAGGAAGAGGCTATTCTTTTTGCTTGGGAGGTCATCACAAAAGAGCTCTGCATTCCAAAAGAAAAACTAGTCGTCACCGTCTATCATGATGATGATGAGGCCGTAGCCCTTTGGAAGAAAATTGGCGGCTTTAGCGATGACAAAATTATTCGCATCGCCACAGATGATAATTTCTGGATGATGGGTCCGACCGGCCCTTGCGGCCCAAGCTCAGAGATTTTCTATGATCACGGAGAACACATCTGGGGCGGACCTCCAGGCAGCCCAGACGAAGACGGCGATCGGTTTGTGGAAATCTGGAACCTTGTCTTTATGCAATATGAGCAGATCGAGGACGGCTCACGCAAAGCCTTGACCGCGCAATCCATTGACACTGGCATGGGTATTGAGCGGGTCGCGGCCTTGTTGCAGGGCACGAATGACAATTATGCCACCGATCTCGTGCGCAATCTTATTGAGGCTTCGGCGCATGCAACCTCCTCAGACCCAGATGGTCCACATAAGACCCATCACCGGGTTATTGCAGATCACCTGCGTTCGACATCCTTTCTGATTGCTGACGGGGTGTTGCCTTCAAAGGATGGGCGCGGCTACGTGCTGCGGCGGATTATGCGCCGCGCGATGCGTCATGCGCATTTGATCGGCGCGGCGGATCCTTTGATGCATCGCCTGGTGCCAGCTTTGGTTCAGCAAATGGGGGCTGCCTATCCTGAATTGGTGCAGGCCCAATTAATGATTGAAGAAACTTTGCTCCAAGAAGAAACCCGCTTTCGCACAACTTTGGACCGAGGTTTGCGCCTTTTGGAAGATGAGGTTGGCGATCTGCCACAGGGCGGCGCCTTGCCCGGCGCCACCGCCTTCAAGCTCTATGATACTTTCGGCTTTCCACTTGATCTGACACAGGATGCTCTGCGCGAAAAAGGCCTCTCGGTAGATGTTGACGGCTTTGACAGCGCGATGGCGGCGCAGAAGGCCAAAGCGCGTGCCGCTTGGGCCGGTTCAGGCGAAATGGCGGATGATACGATTTGGTTTGATGTGCTGGACAGTCACGGCGCGACAGATTTTCTGGGCTATGACACCGAACAAGCCGAGGGACAGATTGTTGCACTTGTGCAGGATGGTGGCCAATTGAACCGTGTTGAGGAGGGGTCGACGGCGCAGGTTGTGCTCAACCAAACACCCTTCTATGCGGAAAGCGGTGGTCAGATCGGTGACCGCGGGGTGATTGTCACAGAAAGCGGAACTCTGAAGATCACTGATTGCCGGAAAACTGCGGATCTGTTCATCCATGTGGCAAAGGTTACCAAGGGCTTTGTTGAATTGGGGCAAGCTGCGGAGCTTGCGGTCGCATCTGAGCGCCGCGCGCGCATTCGGGCAAATCATTCCGCAACCCACCTTCTGCACGAGGCTCTGCGCCGCACATTGGGCGAGCATGTGGCGCAACGCGGGTCACTTAATGCGGATGACCGTCTGCGGTTTGATTTCAGCCATGGACACGCGCTCACTGCCGCGCAGATCAAACAGGTCCAAAGCGAAGTTAATGGTTTCATCCGCCAAAACAGCACGGTCGAGACTCGCATTATGACACCTGACGATGCGCGCGCATTGGGAGCTCAAGCGCTCTTTGGTGAGAAATACGGCGATGAAGTTCGGGTGGTCTCAATGGGCCATTTGCCTGGCTCTGGTAAAGGGACCAGCCAAGACACCTATAGTTTGGAGCTTTGTGGTGGCACCCATGTGCGCCAAACTGGCGATATCGGTGGCTTTGTTTTGCTGAGCGATGGGGCCTCCTCAGCCGGAGTACGCCGCATTGAGGCACTGACCGGAGAAGGTGCGGAACATCATATTCAACAACAAATGGCTGCGATGGCTGCGGCGGCGAGTACGCTGAAAGTGCAGCCCGCAAAGGTGGCTGACCGCGCGCAACAGCTGCTAGATGAGCGCAGGGCCTTGCAGAACGAAGTGGCCAGCCTGCGCCGGGAGCTCGCGATGTCCGATGGCGCAGAAGCTGCGGCGGCAGATCCGATGTCCATCGGTGGAAAGGCCTTCCTTGCGCAGGTTTTGCAAGGGGTGACGGGCCGCGATTTGCCGGCGCTGGTGGATGCGCATAAAGCCAAAATGGGTTCCGGAGTTGTGTTGCTGATCGCGGATGCGGATGGCAAGGCCGCCGTAGCCGCAGGCGTCACGAGCGATTTGACCGAGCAAATTTCTGCGGTGGATATCGTTAAAACCGTTGTTGCAACCCTCGGCGGGAAGGGCGGAGGCGGCCGGGCTGACATGGCGCAGGGCGGAGCAAAGTCAACCAGTGAGGCCAGCGCAGCTATTTCAACTGTTAAAACACTCTTAGAGGGACAATGATGCCAAAAGCTCTATGGATCGCCCACGTTAACGTTTTGGATGCTGAAAAATTGGCCGCCTATGCCAGCGCCGCTACGCCGGTCATCGCAGCCCATGGCGGGGTATTTCTGGCCCGTGGGGGGGCCTATGAGCAACTGGAAGGCCCCGATCATACGCGCAACGTCGTGGCGCAATTCCCCAGCTTACAGGCCGCGCATGATTGCTATCATTCAGAGGGCTATCAAGCTGCAATCAAGTTGGGAGAAGGCGGATTTCAGCGCTCGTTAATGATTGTGGAAACCATCGAATAATCGCTGATGAGTACAGGCTCGATCAAAAAAGGGGTGCAGACCGAAATCTGCGCCCCTTTTTGTTGTCTATGCGCTGCGTGAGGCGCGTTTGCGTTCGTGGGGATCTAGATGGATCTTACGCAGACGAATTGCATTTGGCGTGACTTCCACCAGCTCATCATTGTCAATATAGGCAATGGCCTCTTCCAAAGACATTTTGATTGGCGTGGTTAGACGCACAGCTTCATCAGTGCCGCTGGCCCGAACATTCGTGAGTTTCTTGCCCTTAAGCGGGTTCACCTCAAGATCATTCTCGCGATTGTGCTCGCCGATAATCATCCCTTGGTAGACATCCTCTTGGCTGCCTATAAAGAACTTGCCGCGGTCTTCAAGGTTAAAGATCGCATAGGGCACAGATACCCCATTTTCCATGGAGATCAAAACCCCCGCACGACGTCCCGGGATTTCTCCTTTGTGCGGCGCCCAAGTGTGGAACACGCGGTTTAAAACGCCCGTGCCGCGGGTATCGGTCATGAATTCGCCTTGATAGCCGATGAGGCCGCGTGAGGGCACATGCGCGATGATGCGCGTCTTGCCGGCACCTGCCGATTTCATCTCTGCTAGGTCACCCTTGCGAAAACCTGTGAGTTTTTCAATTACCACACCAGAATATTCTTCATCCACATCGACGGTCACTTCTTCGATGGGCTCTCGGCGTTGACCATCCTCTTCTTTGAACAAGACCCGCGGGCGGCTGATAGAGAGCTCAAAACCCTCGCGGCGCATATTCTCGATCAGCACCCCCATTTGCAATTCGCCGCGACCGGCGACTTCAAATGCCTCACCGCTTGGCGTATCGGTGACGCGGATCGCCACATTGGTCTCGGCTTCTTCCATCAAGCGTTTACGGATGACCCGGCTTTGAACTTTCTTACCGTCCCGGCCCGCGAGGGGGCTGTCATTGATACCGAAGGTAACCGAAATGGTCGGGGGATCAATCGGCAAGGCCGGCAGGGCTTCGGTAATCTCAGGCGCACAGATGGTATCTGCAACAGTGGCTTTGGTCATGCCAGCCAGTGAGACGATATCGCCAGCCACGGCCTCATCGATCGCGGTCTGTGATAAGCCGCGGAAGGCGAGAATTTTTGTGCAGCGGAACTGCTCAATTTTGCTGCCATCGCGCGACAGTGCCTTGACCGTATCCCCAGTGGACAGGCGGCCAGTTTCCACCCGCCCAGTGAGAATCCGGCCAATGAACGGATCTGCACCAAGTGTGGTGGCCAACATTGTGAAGGGCTCATCAGCCTTTTCCGCCTGTTTGGGGGACTCGACGTGGCGCACGATTAACTCAAACAATGCGGACAGATCCTTGCGGGGTCCATCCAACTCCTCATCTGCCCAGCCTGCGCGGCCAGACGCGTAAAGAACCGGGAAGTCTAATTGCTGCTCATTGGCGTCCAATGACGCAAAGAGATCAAAACACTCATCCAAAGCCCGATCGGGTTCGCCATCGGGTTTGTCCACTTTGTTGACCACCACAATCGGGTTCAAACCGAGTGCCAGTGCTTTGGAGGTGACAAATTTCGTTTGCGGCATTGGGCCTTCTGCGGCGTCTACCAATAAGACCACGCCGTCCACCATAGACAAGATGCGTTCCACCTCGCCGCCAAAATCCGCGTGGCCAGGCGTGTCAACGATATTGATCCGTGTGCCCTGCCACTCGACCGATGTCGCCTTGGCCAGAATGGTGATGCCCCGCTCTCGTTCCAAGTCATTGCTGTCCATGGCCCGTTCGGTTGTGGCTTGGTTTTCCCGGAAGGTGCCGGATTGCTTTAAAAGCTCATCCACCAAAGTGGTTTTGCCGTGGTCAACGTGTGCGATGATCGCGATATTGCGCAGGTCCATTGGATGCCTCTTTCTTGCTCACCGCGCCGCCTATACTGCGCCGCGGTGAAAGGAAAGAGCTACTTTTCAGGGATAAGGCCTTTTGGCGCAAATCTGAGGACTAAGATCAATATCAATCCCATGGTTAACAGGCGCATATGGGCGACCGAGTCGAGTAAGTGCAGCCGCAAACCGTTGTCCTCTGCCATGCCCGAGGTCANGATCTGCATCAAAATCGCACCCATNGGTTCCACTTGCACCCAAAGGAAAAAGATNAGAAATCCACCCAAGACGGATCCAAAATTATTGCCCGACCCGCCCACAATGACCATAACCCATACCAAAAAGGTGAAGCGCAACGGCTGGTAAGAGGAGGGGGTCAACTGGCTGTCGAGCGTGGTCATCATTGCGCCGGCCACACCGCAAATGGCAGAGCCGAGGACAAAAATCTGCAAATGCCGCGCTGTGACATTTTTTCCCATCGCTTCTGCGGCATCCTCATTGTCGCGAATGGCCCGCATCATCCGGCCCCAAGGGCTGCTGCGGGCAAGCTGCGCCAGAATGAGAATAACAATCAAAACAATCGAAAACAGCCCGGCGTAGCCGAGCTTGACAACAAGCGAAGAGGAGGTGACCGGATCAAGCCCAAGTGCTGTGGTGCGTTCGACAAATCCAGCACTTTCTTGCAGCTCTATCTCATAGGGTACAGGGCGGGGTAGGCCGATCACATTTTTCACACCGCGCGACAACCAATCTTCATTTTTCATCACCGCGATGATAATCTCGGAGATCCCGAGCGTGGCAATGGCAAGATAATCCGAACGCAGCCCCAGCGCGGTTTTACCAATCAACCAAGCCACACCTGCCGCCAGAATCCCGCCGACGGGCCAGGAGATCAAAGTCATGAAGCCCCAATCTTTGTAGTTTTCGCCACCAAAATTCAACCCACCAAGATAGCCGGTGCCGGCCGCATCTACAGCTTCCACCGCCGCCACGCCGCCATCAAAGACCGCGCGGTAGACGAAAAAACCAGCTATCAAAATGGCGATGGTGATGAGAGTTCGCAGGCGGCCTGGGGCCATTCGCGTTTGTACCAAAATTGCGCCAGTCACGGTGGCTGCACCTAGGATTAAGCCCAAAATGACCTGAATCCCACCAGCGGCCCAGGCCTCAGTTGTTGGCGGCATTGAGATTAACACAGCCGCGAGACCGCCGAGGGCCACAAATCCCATGATGCCGACATTAAACAAGCCGGCAAACCCCCATTGCAAGTTCACCCCAAGCGCCATGATCGCTGAAACCAGTCCCATATTGAGGATGAACAGCGCCGTATTCCAGCTTTGTACAAAGCCCGTGCCCAAAATGAGGCACGCCACCAGAAAAAACAGACCGATATTTTTGTAATTGATGGTCATACGGATTTCCCCTTAAACAATCCGGTCGGACGGAATAGCAACACGATGATCAGAATGGTAAAACTTACCGCAAATTTATAATCCGTAGACAGGAGCTGGACCAATGTATCGGGCTCAAAACGATCGGGTAGGAGGTAGCCGAGAACCTTTTTGAGCGGGTAGGTAATAAGCACCTCTGAGAAGGCAATAACAAAGCCCCCCGCAATAGCCCCCAGCGGATTTCCCAAGCCGCCCACAACAGCCGCAGCAAAGATCGGTAGAAGAAGTTGAAGGTAAATAAAGGGCTTGAAGGACTTATCTAATCCATAAAGCGCCCCGGCAGTTGCGGCCAGACCCGCAACGATGAGCCATGTGACCATCACCACCCGATCGGGGTTGATACCCGAGAGCAGCGCCAGATCTTCATTGTCCGAAAAGGCGCGCATGGATTTACCCGTACGGGTGCGGTTGAGAAACCAAAACAATATGGCCACCACAATGACGGCGGTGACAATGGTGATGCCTTGGGTAGTTTTGAAGGCCAAACCCTCTGACAGCCCGGTGAGTTTCTTGAATTCCCGCGCCGATATGATGAACCGTTCGCCATCAGAGAACCTTTGATCATTCGGTCCAATGATGAAGCGCACCAAACCGTTCATCACAAACATCACTCCCATGGAGACGATGACCAATATCACCGGCGCCGCTTTTTGTTGCCGGTAAAACCGATAGACCAGCCGATCTGTGGTCAGCAACAGTAACGCCGTGGCGGCGATGCCAAAGGGAATGGCCAAAAGCGCAGTCGGCAGTGGCCCTAGGGATATACCCCAGCCTTGAAACAGCCAGGTCACCAGAATGGTCACCATAGCACCAAAAGCCATCGTGTCCCCATGGGCAAAGTTGGAAAATCGCAAGATACCATAAATCAAAGTCACCCCAAGCGCGCCGAGGGCCAGTTGGCTCCCATAGGCGAGGGCAGGGATCAAGACATAATTGGACAGCACGACCAAAGCATTCAAAAGATCAATCATCAATCAGCCCCCCAAGAATGATTTGCGCACATCTGGATCGGCCAAAAGTGCCGCGCCTGTGTCGGTGAAACGATTTGCACCCTGCACCAGCACATAGCCACGATCTGCAATCTGTAGCGCTTGCCGGGCGTTTTGCTCGACCATTAATATCGAGATACCCTTGCGGGCAACCTCTATAATCCGGTCAAATAGCTCATCCATCACAATGGGTGAAACGCCCGCTGTGGGCTCATCGAGCATCAAAACTTTGGGTTGCGTCATCAAAGCCCGTCCGACGGCCACCTGCTGGCGTTGTCCGCCTGACAGCTCACCCGCCGCCTGTTTGCGTTTGTCACGCAGAATGGGGAAAAGATCGAAAATTTGCTCCATCGTCACGCGGATATCATCGCGGCGCAGGAAGGCCCCCATCTCGAGATTTTCTTCAACCGTCAGCGAGGTAAAAATATTCGAGGTTTGCGGCACAAAAGCCATGCCTTTGGCCACGCGGTCCTGCGGTGACAGGTGGGTGATCTCCTCACCATCCAAGCGCACGGAGCCTTTATGGATGTTCAGCATGCCAAAAACGGCCTTCATAGCGGTGGATTTTCCCGCGCCATTGGGACCAACGATGACGGCAATCTCACCGGGATTTACCGCAATGGTACAGTCATGCAAAATATCGGCACCCCGGCCATAGCCGCCAGTCATCGCGTCGCCGATCAAAAAAGGTTCGGTCATTCTGCTGCGCCTTTGTTCTTTAGTCCTGTGCCAAGATAGGCTTCAATCACCTGCTCATTGGCTTTAATCTCGTCAATAGTACCCTCAGCCAGCACCCGACCTTCCGCCATGACAATCACCGGATCGCAAAGCCGTCCGATGAATTCCATGTCATGCTCAATCATGCAAAACGTATAGCCGCGCTCTTGGTTGAGCCGAACAATGGCATCGCCGATGGTGTTGAGAAGCGTGCGATTGACCCCCGCGCCGACCTCATCCAGAAAAACAATCCTTGCGTCCACCATCATGGTGCGGCCCAGCTCGAGCAATTTTTTCTGTCCCCCCGAAAGGTTGCCAGCTTTCTCATCCCGCAGATGGTCTACGGTCAAAAATTCCAAAACCTCATCGGCCTTCGCTTGCAGGGCGCGCTCCTCATCTGCGATGCGCTTTCGTCCAAACCAGGTATTCCAAAGCGTTTCCCCCGATTGACCGCCGGGCACCATCATCAAGTTTTCGCGCACTGTCATCGAGCTGAATTCATGGGCAATTTGGAAAGTGCGCAGCAGCCCCTTGTGGAACAATTCATGCGGAGACATGCCGGTGATCTCTTCACCCGCCATAGTAACCTGGCCGGAGGTGGGCGGCAGAACGCCCGCTATCACGTTGAACAAAGTGGTTTTGCCAGCGCCATTCGGACCGACCAACCCGGTGATAGAACCCTCACGAATTTCCAATGAGGCCCCATCTACAGCGTGAAATCCGCCAAAATGGCGATGCAAGTTTTCAACCTTGATCATGCCAAGTCTCCAATAGTCATTTCATACAAACAGCCCCGCGATAACACGGGGCTGTTGGTCGTTATAGGGCTGTGTTTAGCGGTATTTAACAGTGATTTCAGCACCGCCCTCATAGCCGACCTGGCGATAGTTGCCAGCCGACTCGCCGCCACCGATCAGCTCAACCGCAGTTGCGCCTTCGTAGTCAATGTCGATGCCAGCGGCAACGGCCTGCAAAGCCAAACCAAGCTGACCTGGCTGGATTTTCAAGCCCGGTGCATTTGCCACTTCCATGACTTTTTCTTTATAGGCAGCGGGGTCTGAAGATCCAGCCGCTTGCATGGCCAGAGCGATCAAAGCAGCAGCGTCATAAGACTCAGCGGCAAATGGGGATGTGCCATCAAAGTCATCACCAGCCATCGCTGCAAAGATCCCCGCGCCGGCACTGTCTGTTCCAGGTACCTGACCGCTGGAGCCGTCGATGTCTGATCCGAAGTTCTCAACCAATTTGGCTGAAATCATACCGTCAGGGAAATGGAACGTGTCAAAGGCGCCTGAGTCCAAAGCCGCACGCACGATGCCGGAACCACCTTGGTCGACGTAACCTGCCACGACCAAGCGATCACCACCCGCCGCTGCCAAAGCGCCGATCTCAGCAGAATAATCTGCCTTGCCGTCTTCATGGGCTGCATTAATGGTCACGGTGCCACCAGCCGCTTCGAAGGCCGCTTGGAAACTATCGGCCAAGCCTTTACCGTAGTCATTGTTTGTGTAGGTAACAGCGACGTTGTCGATGCCTTCTTCCATCAGCACCTCTGTCATCACCACGCCTTGACGCGCATCAGACGGCGCAGTGCGGAAAAACAAACCGTTGTCTTCCGCAGTCGACAGGGCAGGGGATGTGGCGGAGGGTGAGATCATCACAATACCGTTCGCCAATGCCACGTTGGACAAGATCGCACCGGTCACACCAGAACAATCGGCGCCCATAATGCCCTTAACACCATCAGAGGTGATCAAACGCTCTGCCACAGCCGTTGCTGCGCCCGCATCAATACAGGTGGAGTCGCCGCGCACAGAGGTCACGGTTGATCCGCCGAGAAGTGCGCCACTGGCGTTCACTTCTGCCATGGCCATTTCTGCCGCAGCACCCATCTGCGGCGTCAGCGATTCAATTGGGCCAGTAAACCCCAAAATAACGCCAATTTTAATATCTTCCGCAGACACAGCACCTGCGGACAATGCAACGGCCGTAGTGGCCAGCAGCAGTTTTCTCATAACATTCTCCCGTTTTGTTATATTTACTGAGCCTAACGTAGAAGGCCTCGCCGAAAAAAGGAAGCGATTCTTGCTACATTTCATGCATTCAACAGCTGCTATCAGCACGCGCGTGCTGCGAGTTGCCGCCTCAGTATGGTAAACGGGACGATTGCGCGCCGCGTTCTCGATACGGGGTGGTATCGTAATGAGCCCGATAGCATTTCGAAAAATGTGATGGTGAGGCAAAGCCGCAGGCCAAAGCCACATTTATCACCGACATATCTGTTTGCATCAACAGATTGCGCGCTTTTTGCAAACGCAACTCCATATAATAGCGCTTTGGCGAACGGTTGAGATAGCGTCGAAACAATCGCTCAAGCTGCCGAGTGGACATATTCACATCGCGGGCCAAGAGCGAAGGGCTGATGGGCTCTTCGATATTTAGCTCCATTTGTTGGATGACTTGGCTCAATTTTGGATGACGCACGCCGATGCGCGTTGGAATGGAAAGCCGCTGCGTGTCTTGATCGGTGCGAATGGAGGAATAGATCAGCTGATCGGCCACCGCATTCGCCAAATCCTCGCCGTGATCCTGCGCAATCAGCTTCAGCATAAGATCAATGGATGAGGTGCCGCCAGCGGTGGTGATACGATTGCCATCCACCACAAAGACTGATTTTGTTAGTTCGACGTCCTCAAACTCCTCAATAAAACTGTCTTGATTTTCCCAATGGATCGTAGCCCGTTTTCCATCAAGCAGCCCCGCTTTCGCCAGCGTATAACCCGCCGTGCATAGCCCTGCCATCAAGGGCCCACGACGCGACTCGCGGCGCAGCCAATTGACGATCTTTTTGGAGGAGGCGCTTTTTATGCTGACACCGCCACAGACCATGACGGTGTCGTCGCGCAACACCTCAATCAACTCATCCTCAACGACAAATTCGATCCCTGCCGAGCAGCGGACAGGCGTGCCATTCTCAGACATCAAAGTCCAAGTATACAGCTCTCGGCCCGACATGCGGTTTGCGATCCGCAAAGATTCGACCGCCGCGGAAAAGCACAGCATGGTGAAATTTTCGAGCAGTACAAACACAAAGCGCCGCGGCTTAGCGGGGGCTTCAATCGTTCCCACAAGTTGATCAATTATGTCCATACGGATCGTCCTTCACCCTGCCCAATTCTGAGCAATACGGCCCCCTTTGACCATGATGAGAAACTAGGTCAAGCTACTATTGCAATCAGGCACATTTTTCGGTGGTTTATCAACGAAAATCACGATAAACTCTACGCAGATAACGCTAACATAATACCGGAGCACATATTTATGACCAGCTGGCAAAAATCTGATTGGCGCAACAAGCCAAGAGTTCAGATGCCCGACTATACGGACCAAGCAGCCTTGGCTGCGGCTGAACAGCAGTTGCGGCAATATCCTCCGCTGGTCTTTGCTGGCGAAGCGCGAGCGCTGCGCCAACAATTGGCAGCGGTCAGTCGCGGTGAGGCCTTTTTATTGCAGGGCGGCGATTGCGCTGAAAGCTTTAAGGAGTTCTCCGCTGACAATATCCGCGACACGTTCAAAGTGATGCTGCAAATGGCCATGGTTTTGACTTATGGCGCAAAAGTGCCCGTGGTCAAAGTGGGCCGCATGGCAGGGCAATTTGCCAAACCGCGCTCGGCTCCGACGGAAATTCAAAATGGTGTCGAACTGCCGAGCTATCGCGGTGATATTATCAATGAGCTTGATTTTACATCCGAGGCGCGCATTCCAAACCCGCAGAAAATGTTGCAAGCCTATACGCAGGCAGCGGCGACTTTGAACCTCTTGCGCGCTTTTTCCAAAGGCGGCTTTGCTGATATTCACCAGGTGCACTCTTGGACTCTTGGGTTCACCGAATCGCAAAAAGCTTCGGCCTATCGTGAAATGGCGAACCGTATTTCCGATGCATTAGACTTTATGGAGGCGGCCGGGCTGACCTCTGAGAGAAATGCCGAGCTAAGTTCTGTTGATTTTTATACATCTCATGAGGCGCTGTTGCTGGAATATGAAGAGGCCCTGTGCCGCTTGGACAGCACGAGCGGGACGTATGTGGCGGGATCTGGACATATGGTGTGGATTGGCGATCGGACGCGCCAACCCGACGGTGCCCATGTGGAGTTCTGCTGCGGTGTGCAAAACCCGATTGGCCTGAAATGTGGACCGACAACGACCGCTGAAGATCTTAAGGTTCTAATGGAAAGACTTAACCCCGAGAATGAAGCGGGGCGTTTGACGCTCATAGCACGGTTCGGTGCCGGCGCTGTCGGCGATCACTTGCCGCGTTTGATCCAAACGGTCAAGCAAGAGGGCGCGAATGTGGTTTGGACCTGCGATGCGATGCATGGCAATACAATCAAGGCCTCTTCCGGCTATAAAACACGGCCGTTTGAAAGCGTAT
This sequence comes from Paracoccaceae bacterium, assembly GCA_002683685.1. Lineage (GTDB taxonomy): Bacteria > Pseudomonadota > Alphaproteobacteria > Rhodobacterales > Rhodobacteraceae > Planktomarina. The sequence goes on along the minus strand of NYTV01000027.1, from coordinate 5,124 downwards.
TGCGCGAAGTGCAAGAATTCTTTGCAATCCATAGGTCTGAAGACACAGTACCGGGCGGCGTTCATTTCGAGATGACCGGCCAAGACGTGACCGAATGCACCGGCGGCGTGCGGGCTGTCACCGATGAGAATTTGTCAGATCGTTATCACACGGCCTGTGATCCGCGTTTAAACGCCTCACAATCTTTGGAATTGGCCTTTTTGGTCGCAGAGGAATTGAGTCAGACCAATAAGACCCGCGCAGCGCGTCTGGCCGTTTAGGATCAAATGACAAATTTAAGATAGGGGCGCGCAGGTGGCTGTGCGCCCTTTTTTTGGCGCATACATTGCACAAGCGTGTCAGCCTCTTGTGGGTTGGGGCAGGGGCACGCCGCATAATGCACCGGGCCAAGCTCAGAAAATGGCGCGGCCTGTGGGGATGACGCCTGGCACATTTGACCATCTGCGAGATCTACCGCGGCCAGTGCCCGGCGACATTGCCTCTGCCGGTCCAGGAGCGGCAGCACTGTGAGCACCGCCTCTTGGCCAAAGCGCGGCGATAGCAAGGTGAGGCTCATCGGGGATTGCCGGGCAAAAACCTGCGAGATCAGACGTTCAAACCGTGGCTTGATGGCTGGGGCACAAAGGCTGTCCAGCGTTTGACCGCGGCTATCGCGCCCTAAGAGCCGGTCCATTTGCGCGCCAGAGATGCGAATAACACTCCGGTCCGCAACAGACAGGCCGATGACACAGGTTGCAGGTAAATAGGGGCCAAACGCATGGCAGGGGAGGGACTGCCACAAGGGAATTTGGCCTGCCCGGCAATAGGTTTTCCACAGGCTATAAAGCGCACGCTGTACCCGGTATTCGGTGAAACTCGGTTGGATGACCGTGTAAATTTGCAACTGCTTACGTCCTCATTGCCCACCTTTGAGACGGCGAGACTGTGGTTATGGGGTTAAGGTTCTGATAAGCACGTTTTCAACAGTTTGGTGAAAAGAGTGTTAATAATTTCAATCAAATTTAATATTTGATTGCTGAAACATTTAACGTAGACGAAAAATGGAAAGCTTGGGAGAGCAACATGTTAACATCAATGACGGGCATGGCTTCTTTGAATGGCACATCTGGCCCCTATGATTGGTCCATGGAACTGCGCGGCGTCAACAACAAAGGTTTGGACATCCGCACGCGGGTGCCTGAATGGCTGGTAGGATTTGAGCAAACAGCCCGCAAAGCTATTTCATCTCAGATTGCGCGTGGATCATTGCAATTTTCGCTTAAGATTTCCCATGACGCCGGGCAGGGGCAGCGGCACATTGATCCCGATAAGTTGGAGCAAATATTGACCAACGCCGCTGTATTGGCAGAGCGTGCGATGCAAAAAGGCCTATCCGTTGCGCCGCTTGGGCTATCAGATATCGCGGCGCAAAATGGGTTTATTGATACCGACGTCAATACCGAGGCGCAGCAAGAGGTCCTGAAGGATTTAGCTATGAAATTGCCAGAGCTCATTGGCCAATTTCAAGCGTCCCGAAAAGCCGAAGGCGCGGCGCTGCACCGCATCCTGGCCGGCACCGTGCGACAGATGGACGTGCTGATCAGCCAAGCGCAAGACACATTAGAGGGCCGCACCGAACGTTTTGAGGAAAGTTTCCGGGCTGCTGTGGCGCGTCTGAAACAAGACGTTGAGCCCGAGCGTCTCGCGCAAGAAATGGCGATTTTGGCGGTGAAAAGTGATGTCACCGAAGAAATTGATCGTTTGCAGGTTCATGTTGCAGCGGCGCAGGCGTTGCTAACGTCTGACCTGCCGTCTGGGCGAAAACTAGATTTTCTGATGCAAGAGTTCAACCGTGAGACAAATACTCTGTGTTCCAAGTCAAATTCCACGGCGTTGACGGGCATTGGACTTGAAATGAAGGTCTTGATAGATCAAATGCGCGAACAAGTGCAAAATGTGGAGTGAAACAATGCGGCGTGGCCTGTTAATTATTCTATCGTCTCCCTCCGGGGCGGGAAAATCCACGCTGGCACGGCGGTTAATGCACTGGGATCCTTCGCTGGCATTTTCGGTCTCTGCAACCACCCGGGCGATGCGAAAGGGAGAGGTGGACGGGCAGGATTATTTTTTCGTTGAAGAATCGAATTTCAAACGCCAAGTTCGCGATGGCGAGATGCTTGAGCATGCTCATGTCTTTGGCAAGTTTTATGGATCGCCAAAAGCGCCCGTAGAGGCTGCCATCCGTCAGGGTCAGGATGTATTGTTTGACATTGACTGGCAGGGCGCACAGCAGGTCTCCAACTCCGCATTGCAAGAGCATGTGCTCTCAATCTTCATCCTGCCGCCCTCCATCACCGAACTGCAACGCCGGCTTGAAAGCAGGGGACAAGACACCGCAGAGGTCATAGCTAAGCGGATGCAAAAGAGCTGGGATGAGATAAGCCATTGGTCCGGATATGATTATGTCTTAATCAATGATGATCTCAATGCAACTGAGGAGAAGTTAAAATCCATTGTCGCAACAGAGCGCCTGCGCCGGAGCCAACAGCCCGGTCTGGTCGAGCACGTTCGGGCGCTGCAAACTGAATTTGAGATGAATAATGATCTATAAGCTCAATAAAATTATACCAGAATTTCCTGAAAATGCTGATTATTGGGTGGCGCCTGATGCCAATGTGATCGGCAAAGTGCGCCTCATGGAGGACGCGTCAATCTGGTTTGGCGCGACACTGCGTGGGGATAATGAGTGGATCGACATTGGGGCAGGCTCAAATGTGCAAGAAAACTCCGTATTGCACACCGATATTGGGTTTCCTCTGACCATAGGTCGCAATTGCACAATCGGGCATAAGGCGATTTTGCACGGCTGCATCATCGGCGATCAAAGTCTGATTGGTATGGGTGCCATCGTTTTGAACGGCGCTCAAATTGGCCGCAACTGCCTGATTGGTGCTGGCGCTTTGATTACCGAAGGTAAAACAATTCCCGACAATTCGCTCGTGGTCGGCGCACCCGGCAAGGTCGTGCGCAGCTTAACCGAGGCAGAAGTTGACGGTCTCCTAGCATCTGCCATTGGCTATCAAACCAATATGCGGCGTTTTGCCAATGGCTTAACCGAGATGAGTACTGGTTAAATCGACATGCGTCACAGGGTTTCCATCCATTGTCATAATTTAACATAATATAGATTATGCAATTTATGTATGCGCTGGCCACAGAACGCCCTAAACGCAAAAAGGCGTCCCGAGGGACGCCTTTCAAATACGGTTTCAGGGTGTGTTAACCCTTCATTGTCTTTGCAACTTCGGCGGCGAAATCTTCCACCACTTTCTCAATGCCCTCGCCCACTTCAAGGCGCACAAAACCTGTGACCTCAACGCCGGATTCTTTGGCAGCTGCTTCAACCGTCAGATCGGGATTAACCACAAAAGCTTGACCCATCAAAGTGGACTCAGCCATGAATTTCTTCATCCGGCCCACGATCATTTTTTCAATCACAGCTTCAGGCTTGCCGCTCTCGCGCGCAATATCCATCTGAATTTGCTTTTCTTTTTCCACAACGGCCGGATCCAAAGAGGCTTCATTCAGCGCAGCAGGATTGGCCGCAGCGATATGCATCGCCACCTGTTTGCCAAATGTCTCATTGTCACCGGACAGACCAACCAAAACGCCGATCTTGCCCATGCCCTCTGTCGCGGCATTGTGCACATATGAAACAACAGTCTCAGCCGAAACCGTAGCCATGCGGCGCAAAGACATGTTTTCGCCAATAGTTGCGATGGCATCTGTGATGAGATCTGAAACAGGCTTTCCGTCCACAAAAGTTTCGGCCAATGCCTCTGTGCTGTCAGCGGACAAGCCAGCAGTCGCGATTTTCGCAACCATTGACTGGAAATCGGCGTTTTTGCCGACGAAGTCAGTTTCTGAGTTCACCTCAACCGCAACACCTTTACCCGCGTTCACAGCCACGGCCACAAGACCCTCAGCGGCAGTACGGCCAGATTTCTTTGCAGCTTTGGCCAGACCTTTGGTGCGCAGCCAATCCATTGCCGCTTCCATATCGCCATCGTTTTCAGTCAATGCTTTTTTGGCATCCATCATGCCTGCGCCGGATTTTTCGCGCATTTCTTTCACCATTGCAGCAGTAATCGCCATAATCGTGTTCCTTTTCTAAGAGAGACTCTCGGCTGCGGCTTCCCACAACCGATGTAAACTTCTAATCTGGGCTTAAGCCTCAGCGGCTGGGGCGTCCTCTGCGGCGGGCTCAACGATCACCTCTTCCGCAACAGCCTCTTCCATAGAACCCAGGTCGACGCCAGCGGCGCCAAGCTGTGCTGACATGCCTTCCAAGGCTGCACGCGCTGCAAGATCGCAATAAAGAGCAATCGCACGCGCCGCGTCATCATTGCCAGGAATGACATAGTCAATGCCATCGGGTGGGCAGTTTGTATCCACCACAGCGACCACTGGGATGCCGAGCTTTTTCGCTTCAGCAATGGCCAGATCTTCTTTGTTGACGTCGATGACGAACAGCAAATCAGGCACACCGCCCATTTCGCGAATACCGCCCAAAGAGGCTTGCAATTTAGCCTGGTCACGTTCCATGCCCAACCGCTCTTTTTTGGTCAGGCCTGCAAAACCAGTTTCCATTTTCTCATCAATGTCTTTCAGACGGCTGATGGATTTGGACACGGTCTGCCAGTTGGTAAGCGTGCCGCCCAGCCAACGGTGGTTCATGTAGTATTGGGCGCATTTCTCAGCGGCTTCAGCAACTGGGTTTTGCGCTTGACGTTTTGTACCAACAAACAAGATACGGCCGCCTTTTGCGACGGTGTCTTGAATGGCTTTCAATGCAGCATCGAGCATTGGAACCGTTTGTGTCAGATCCATGATGTGGATGCCGTTACGCTCCCCATAGATGAATTGACCCATGCGCGGGTTCCAGCGTTGTGTTTGGTGTCCAAAGTGCACGCCAGCTTCCAAGAGCTGACGCATTGTGAAATCTGCGGCCATTGCCATTTCCTTTCCGGTTTATGCCTCGGCGGGGATGTCAGAGATTGCTCTCAACCGGCGGACACTTGAGGATTTCTCCCTCAAAGGCCCAAACCCCGCCTGCGAAGTACAGTTGCTTTAATCGCCCCCCTA
>NYTV01000026.1 GCA_002683685.1 Paracoccaceae bacterium | reverse complement strand
GCCAACCTGGTCAGATCCGGAAGGAAGCAGCCACAACGAGCCCCACTTGGGTCGATGTCCAACCTCTCACCCTTCCCATCTGGCCCGCAACGAGTGCCAATATCCCATGCGGGGTTTGCTGGACCAATGCCGGCGCTGCCTGTAGCATCTGAGCAGGATTCGAGGGACATCATGACCGACACCGCTGCATATCAAGTTTTAGCGCGTAAATACCGACCAGAGACCTTTGCCGATTTGGTTGGGCAGGAGGCGATGGTCCAAACCCTGCGTAATGCTTTTGAAGCCGATCGCATCGCCCAGGCCTTCGTCATGACCGGCATTCGCGGAACCGGAAAAACCACCACTGCGCGCATCATTGCCAAGGGCATGAATTGCATCGGCCCCGATGGGACCAGCGGCCCGACCGTCGACCCCTGTGGCAGCTGCGAGCATTGCACGGCCATCATGCAGGGTCGCCATGTGGATGTGATGGAGATGGATGCCGCCAGCCGCACCGGCGTTGGCGACATTCGTGAAATTATTGACTCGGTCGCCTATCGTGCCGCCTCAGCCCGCTACAAGATCTATATCATTGATGAGGTGCATATGCTGTCGAGCAACGCTTTCAATGCGTTGTTGAAGACCTTAGAAGAGCCACCCGCCCATGTGAAATTTATCTTCGCCACCACAGAAATTCGTAAAGTCCCTGTGACGGTACTGTCGCGCTGCCAGCGGTTTGATCTGCGGCGCATTGAGCCGGATGTCATGATCGCGATGCTACAAAGAATTGCGACGGCAGAGGGTGCTGAGATCACACAAGAGGCGCTCGGTCTCATCACACGCGCCGCCGAAGGATCGGCGCGTGATGCGCAATCGCTGCTCGATCAAGCCATTGCCCACGGTGCCGGGCAAACCACTGCAGATCAGGTCCGCGCGATGCTGGGCCTGGCGGATCGGGGGCGGGTTTTGGATCTGTTTGATCTGATTTTGCGCGGTGATGCGGAAGGCGCCTTGGGCGAACTCTCTGCGCAATATGCCGCTGGAGCCGATCCGATGGCGGTGCTGCGCGACCTAGCGGAGGTCAGCCATTGGGTCAGCGTCATTAAAATCACACCGGTTGCTGCCGAAGATCCAACGGTTTCGCCCGATGAACGCAACCGAGGGCTTGTCATGGCAGAGCGTCTGCACATGCGCGTGCTAAGCCGGATGTGGCAAATGCTGCTCACGGCCCTCGAAGAGGTCGGACGGGCGCCCAATGCGATGATGGCCGCCGAAATGGCGTTGATCCGCCTCACCCATGTAGCCGATTTGCCCACGCCAGATGAATTGATCCAAAAGCTCCAAAATACACCCGTGCCGTCACCAGAGCCCAAAAACGCCGGCACTGCTGAAGGAGCGGGCGGGAGCACGCGCCAAAGTGCACCGGCCTCCCCCCCGCAAGCGGCCACCCCATCTGCCTATGCCGCAGGCACGCCCCCGAAGGCGCAAGGGTCCGGCGGCGCGACAGCGACCGCCGCCCATAGCCAGCTCGGCGTAGAGCAAACGCTGGCGCGCTTTGCTCGATTTGAGGATGTATTTGAGCTGATCCGCCATCACCGAGACGTAAAACTCTTGGTTGATGTGGAAACCAGCTTAAGATTGGTGAGCTATAGCCCAGGCCGGATTGAATTCGAGCCGACCGAAACTGCCCCACGCGACCTGGCCCAACGGCTCGGCACCCGGCTGCAAACCTGGACCGCGCAGAGATGGGCCGTGTCCATTGGCACAAACGGCGCCAGTACCATTGCTGAGATACGCGATGCGGCCGCCCTTGAGCTCAAAGAGCAAGCCAAGGGTCACCCTTTGGTACAAGCGGTCCTTGTCGCCTTTCCCAAGGCACAGATCAGCGACATTCGGACCGCAAAAGCGATCGCGGCAGAGGCACAGATTGAAGCCCTGCCGGAGGTCGAAGATGAATGGGATCCCTTTGACGACGAATAATCCACTGCCAATGCCCCAGCGCTGCGCTGCGGGCCGCTTTTACAACACGCGCAACAAGAGGTGACACAATGCTAAACGGTCTCGGCGGCCTTGGCGACATGGCCAAGATGATGAAAACAGCTCAGGAAATGCAAGGGAAAATGACCCAATTGCAGGACGACCTGGCCAATATCTCCGTCACAGGTGAAAGCGGCGCCGGGCTGGTGACCGCGACGGCCAATGCCAAGGGCGTATTGACCAGTTTGAACATTGATGCCAGCATTTTCGACCCTAATGAAAAAGAAGTGGTCGAAGATCTGATCCTTGCCGCCATTAGGGACGCACAGGCCAAAGCGGCAGACCGATCAGCATCCGAAATGAAGGCCCTGCAGCAAAGCCTTGGCCTGCCGACGGATATGAAACTCCCCTTTTGACCCTTAGGCCATATCAATGAGCAACAGCAGCAAAGACCTCGAACATTTGATCGAATTGATAGCCAAGCTGCCAGGGCTTGGGCCGCGTTCTGCGCGGCGGGCGGTTTTGCATATGATCAAAAAACGTGCCCTGTTGATGACGCCTCTGGCAGATGTTTTGGCTGAAGTGGCCGTCACCGTCCGCGAATGCCTAAATTGCGGCAATATCGGCACCGCCGATACCTGCGACATTTGCCAAAACCCCAAACGCGAGAATGGTGAGATTTGTGTAGTGGAGGAAGTCTCTGACCTTTGGGCCATGGAGCGCAGCCATATGTTTAAAGGCCGCTACCATGTGCTGGGCGGAACCCTTTCGGCACTTGATGCCATCGGTCCTGATGAGCCGCGCATTCCTCGGCTCTTACAAAGGCTCCGTGACGAGAATGTCTCTGAGGTGATTTTAGCACTCAATGCCACCATCGACGGGCAAACCACCGCCCATTATATCGCCGATCAATTGGACGATGTGCGCGTCTCAACCCTGGCGCAGGGTGTGCCGATCGGCGGCGAACTGGACTATTTGGACGATGGAACGATCACAGCGGCCCTCCAGGCGCGCAAAACTCTTTAAACGCAGATGCGCATTCGGCAAAAGAAAGGCGGCCGAAGCCGCCTTGACCGTTCTTGTGCTAAGGTGACTGAATTCAACCGGGCTGTTCTTCGCCATCGCCGCTTGGCAGATTGAAAAAACTGTCAGCATCCAGTAGGTCACCATGCTGGCGCTCGTTCTCATCCTCTTCCTCTGGCGCATCGGCCAGGGTGAAGGATTCCAGACCAGAGATAGCAGCTGGGATGCGCGGCTCTTCGGGCATGCCAAGGCTTTGCTCGGTGCTGACCAAACGGCGGCGCTCGTCGTCAGACATCGCCTCACCGTCACGCAGTTTCTTGGCATTTGCCTTTTGCACCAAAGCATCCAACTCTGACTGCTTGCAGAGGCCCAAGGCCACCGGATCAATCGGATTGATATTGGTGATGTTCCAATGGGTTCGCTCACGAATCGCCTGAATGGTTGGCTTGGTTGTCCCGACTAGTTTCGAAATTTGACCATCAGACAGCTCCGGGTGGAACTTAACCAACCAAAGGATCGACGCCGGGCGGTCTTGACGCTTGGACAGCGGCGTGTAGCGCGGACCACGGCGTTTTTCTTCGCCGACCGCAGCGGCATAATACTTCAACGTCAGCTTGTGCGTTGCATCGGCCTGGGCTTTATCCAATTCTTCTTGGGTCAACTGATTGTTGGCAATTGGATCGAAGCCTTTTACGCCCGCAGCCACATCCCCATCGGCAATACCTTGAATTTCAAGCTCATGCATGTCAACAAAATCAGCAATTTGTTTAAAGCTGAGGGTTGTATTGTCCACCAGCCACACTGCGGTAGCTTTTGCCATAATCGGTTTCGCCATTTCGGCCTCCATCTTAAACTTTAATTCCAGACATAGCTTGCTCAACGCCTCGCGGCGGTCCCGGGTTTTGGCGGGACGAGTTACCATGTTTGGGGAACTTGAGAGTTGTATAATCCCTTGCGCCAGAAAGGGAAAGCCCCCGCAAGACCCTCAGCACTTATTTATGATCCAAGTCCCGGAATTCAAATTTCCAAAACGATTTTACCAATATGCTGGCTGGCTTCCATATGCATATGAGCCTCACGAGCCTCGACCAGAGGAAATGTGCTGTCGAGCACAGGAGCGATACGTCCTGCGGCGAGATGCGGCCAAACCTCATCGCGCAAGGCCTGAGCAATTTTAGCCTTGGCCAAATCACTTTGCGGTCGCAGAGTCGAGCCTGTTAAAGTCAATCGGCGGGTCATCATTTGCACCATATTGAGGTCCACCTTCGGACCGTCCAGAAAGGCAATTTGTACCAACCGCCCATCATCCGCCAAAGCTTTGAGATTGCGTTGAATATACGAGCCGCCAACCATATCAAGAATGAGGTTCATACCTCCATAGGCTTTGAGCACCTCCTCGAAGACCTCATGGCGGTAATTTATCGCCCGCTCTGCCCCGAGATTCTTACACGCTTGGCATTTCGCCTCAGATCCTGCGGTTGCAAAAACCCTTGCCCCGAATAAATGCGCCAATTGAATGGCCGTTGTTCCGATACCCGATGAGCCGCCATGAACCAAAAATTTTTCACCGGCCTGCAACGCACCGCGCTGAAAGACATTGGAATAGACGGTGAAATATGTCTCCGGCAGGCATGCTGCTTGCTTCAAGCTCATCCCCCGCGGAACAGGCAAGCAATGGCGGGCCGAGGTGGTGACAAATTCCGCATATCCGCCACCGGGCAATAGCGCACAGACCTCATCGCCAACGGCCCATTCGGTCACGCCTGCGCCAACTTCGGCAATATGCCCAGCCCCCTCTAGACCAGGCAAATCGCTGGCACCTGCGGGTGGGTTGTAAAGGCCTGCACGCTGTAGCGCATCCGGCCGATTGACCCCAGCATAAGACAGGGCAATCACCACCTGCCCGTGACCTGCACGGGGGCGGGTGCGCGTGGTGGCTTGCAACACATCTGGGGCGCCGGGCGCCGTTATTTCAACAGCCGTCATTTGGGACATCCTAGCCCTCCTTCACAAATTTCCAGACTAAAACTTCGACGCACGCCCTGGCAAATCATCGCGCATCTGCGGGGCTTTGATTTTCCCCAGAAGCCAAAGCGGCCCCGCCAAAGCGGCGCTCAGGGGTTTATTGTCGCGAATCTTGGCTTTGGCAGTTTCGATTTGCATGACATTCTCAATGCGCCGATCCAAAAACGCCCAGGTCGCCACATGATCGGGGCTCTCATCCCCCAGCCAAAACAAAACCGTCGCGCCATAAACAGCACTTAAGGTCGCGCGCTTTGAATACCAATTCACATCGCGTGAGCTATCGCCCAAAAGATCCCAGATGTGATCGGCCGTCCCCCAAATCAAACTGGCTCCTTCGCCCGCATGATGCGGCAAAGCAAAGAGCGAGGTGGCGCGCCTCACCGCCTCTTTATCCGCGATAGCTTCGAGTCGCAGTCGCACCGCCAATGTAATTTTTACTCTAATTTTCAATGAGACAGTCGATGAGTTCTGATAGGCCGCGCGCATGTCCGCATCACCCTGGCGATGATATGCGACGGCCAAATCGATCGCGCCGCGCGGCGCGATCATGGCTGCAAAGGCCGGGTCCATTTTCAAATCCGCCACCGCGCAGTCAAAGCTGGATTGCGACCAGCCATCAAACACCACATGAGGCAGGATCGCTGCAAGAAGTTCTGATATCTGTTGTTCGACTTTCATGGATCCCCCAAATATCTCGCCGCTAGACAAAGCAACAAGCCTGCGCTAGTTAGCAGCCTCCTGCAATTTTGCAATTTAAACTAGAAAGGTGGTGAAAACCACATGCAGGTTAGTGTTCGCGACAATAATGTCGATCAGGCCCTCCGGGCTTTGAAGAAAAAGCTACAACGCGAAGGTGTATTTCGTGAAATGAAGCTCAAGCAACATTTCGAGAAACCCTCCGAAAAAAATGCGCGCGAGAAGGCCGAGTCCATCCGTCGCACCCGTAAGCTGGCGCGTAAGAAAGCTGAACGTGAAGGGTGAATGATGTAAATCATTGCTCTGGGCTACGCGCCCCGAAACACATGAAAACCCCCGCGTTACGTGGGGGTTTTTTATTGCCTATAGCGGTAGTGCGGTGGTTTTGAACACGGTGCGCAGTGCAAAGCTTGACTGCATTTGTGCAACACCAGGCAGCTTCGCCAGAAATGTTCGGTGGATTTTGGCAAAATCATCCGTGTCTTTCGCCACGACTTTGAGCAAATAATCTGCGCTGCCAGCCATCAAATGACATTCCAAAACATCGGGAATCAGCGCCACCGCTTTTTCGAAGGCAACTAAGACATCGTCCGTCTGTCCGCTCAAAGTAATCTCCACAAATACCGTCGTTCGGCGATCCACTTTCCGCGGATCTACCAGCGCCACATAGTCACGGATATAGCCTTCCGCCTCCAAACGGCCAACCCGCCGATGACAGGCGGAAGCCGACATATTGACTTGATCGGCTAGGTCCGAATTCGATATGCGGCCTTTGACCTGTAAAACCGATAATAGTCGACGATCTGTAGCGTCTAGTTTCATAACTTCGCCAAATCTCCTAAACTGTCGCCAAATACGGGACATTTCGACCACCGTAGGCCCAAAAATCCATGATCACAACAGTTCAATAATGCCCAACGCGCAACACCTTGAGCTCGAGGACTGGGAACATCACAAATATGCAAGAGTTCCAAACCTGACGCTAAGGGCCAGGCTTGGGCAAGCGTCACCCGCGCAGACTCCCGCCGGTGGCTTTGGTCACTTTCGCGACAATTTTTTCGGCAACTGCCTCAATATCAGCATCTTTCAATGTCGTGTCCTTGGGCTGCAAACGAACTGTGACCGCCAGGGACTTCAACCCAGGTGCCAAAGAGCCGCCGGAAAATTCGTCAAAGACGCGCACCTCGTCAATCAGGACCTTATCTGCCCCTTTGGCCGCATTGACCAAGGTGATCGCCTCGACCGATTGGTCGACCACAAAGGCAAAATCTCGCTCCACCGCTTGCAAATCAGAGATGTTCAAAGCCGGGCGTGTCGCCGATTTGGATTTTGGCACTGGAACATTTTTTGTATGCACTGCAAAGGCCACAACCGGACCCTTTAAATCCAAAGCCGCAAGAACCTTCGGATGAATCTCACCAAAACCGGCCAGAGAGGTCTTGCCCAATGCCATGCGAGCGGATCGGCCCGGATGCCACCATTCGGAAAGTCCGCGCTGGAACTGCACCTTCGAGGGGGCACCAAGAGCCTGTAGCACCGCTTCAACATCCGCCTTTGCGTCATAGATATCGACCGCGCGGCGGGTGCCATGCACATCTTTCGGGCCGGTGTGACCAACCAAAATGCCACAAGCCAATGTCTCTTGATCCTCCGGCTCACCACCATGCCACACGGGGCCCACTTCGAATAAAGCCATATCCGAAATACCGCGCGCTTGGTTGCGCGCCGCTGCCTGTAGCAGACCGGGCAAAAGTGACGGGCGCATATGGCTCATCTCAGAGCTGATCGGATTTGACAGCATCGTTGCATCCGCGCCCCCGCCGAACATAATCGCCGATTTACGGTCAATAAAGCTATAGGTCACGCATTCACTATACCCTAATGCGGCAATCATGCGCCGAGCGGTTTGCTCGCGGGTCTGTGACAAAGACAACATTGGCTTTGGCACGCCCAAATCCACCCGCGTCAAGGGCTTGCCCACAAGTTTGGTCAAGGAAGCCATGCGCGCCACTTCTTCCACCAAATCCGCCTCGCCCATCACATCGGGCCGCCAGCTTGGCACATGCGCCATATCACCCTCAAGACGGAACCCAAGATCGGTCAATGTCGAGCGCTGCATCCGCTCTGGAATATCCATGCCCACGAGCGACTTAACCCGCTCCACATCCAACTTGAAAGCCCGTTCGGTATTGGGCACAGCGCCCGCTTGAATAATCTGGGAGGCCTCGCCACCGGCGTGATCCACGATCATCCGCACCGCATGTTCTAACCCTTCAAGAGTGAAGGCTGGGTCCACTCCGCGCTCAAACCTGTAGCGGGCATCAGAATTAATCTGCAACGCACGGCCAGCATAGGCAATCTGCACTGGGTTCCAATAGGCTGATTCGACGAACACATTGACCGTATCGTCGGTGCATCCTGTATCAGCCCCGCCCATAATGCCGGCGATGCTTTGCACGCCCTTGTCATCGCTGATTACCATTTGACCTTCAGAAAACTGATAGGTTTTCTCATCCAGCGCTGCGATTTCTTCGCCGCCTTGGGCGCGGTGCACCCTTAAATTCCCAGAGAGTTTGTCGGCATCAAACACATGCAACGGCCGGTTGCGATCTATGGTGAAGAAATTGGTGACATCCACCAAAAGACTGATGGGCCTCAGACCAATCGCCCGCAATGTCTGTTGCAACCAATCTGGACTCGGACCGTTTTTGACCCCACGAATCACGCAGCCACAGAATGTCGGACACCCATCTAATGTGTCCTCATCAATCAAAACTGCGAAATCACTGATGAACGAGGTCGGCACCGGCGCCACATCGCGATCTTTCAATTTGCCCAATCCACGCGCGGCCAAGTCGCGGGCAATGCCGCGCACGCCGAGGGCATCAGGACGGTTTGGTGTAATCGCGATCTCTATGACCGGATCGACGCGCTCCGGATCATTCTGTGCGAGCCACTCGGCATAGCTTTGTCCCACCTCGCCAGACCCCAGCTCAATGATCCCATCATGCTCGTCGCTCAGCTCCATCTCGCGTTCGGAGCACATCATGCCAAAGCTCTCAATACCACGAATTTTGCCAACACCAATCGTGGTATCAATGCCCGGAACATAGACCCCCGGCGCCGCCACCACGACCGTAATGCCTTCACGCGCATTCGGGGCACCACAGATGATTTGCGTCACACCGCTCGCGGTCTCCACCTGGCAGACACGCAGCTTATCCGCATCCGGGTGTTTTTCTGCCTGAATGACCTTGCCAATCGTGAAAGCCGCCAGCTTAGCCGCTGGATTATCAACCCCCTCCACTTCCAGACCAAGGTCGGTCAAAGCATAGGTGATCTCATCCAAGCTCGCTTGGGTCTCTAAATGGTCTTTCAACCAAGACAGTGTGAATTTCATTACTTTGCCCCTGTGGTTCTGTTGCCCGATGTGACATGTGCCAGCCAGTTTTGCAATTCCAACGTCCGGGTTGCAACAGATAGATCGTCCTGCCCGTCCCGTTCTTCGGTCTCCGGCATTGATTTTCCACTGCTTGCAAGCCAAGCCGCGACGTCTGCTTGTAAAAATTCAGGATGATACTGCGTGCCCCAAAAGCCGATATCTGCGGTTTCATAAGCAAAGGCCTGCACCGGGGAATGGGCGTTACGCGCCAAAAGACAGGCCCCGGACGGCAAGTGCTGCACTTCATCGCGGTGCACGGTGGGCGCGCGAAACTGGCTTGCTCGACCCTGCATCATAGGGTGCCCACGCCCAATATCGGTCACAGTGATGGCGTCCGCCATCCCGAATTCATCGCCATGAGGCGAGGCGGCGCATTGGCCACCCAGCATAAAAGCTGCCAGCTGAATGCCGTTGCAAGACCCCCAAATCGGCACCTTCCAGCAAGTCACTTGCCGCCAGATCTCTCGCAAAACCCATCCTCCAGGTGCGTCTACGCACCAACTCACAGCTGACCCGGTGAACACCACTCCATCAAACGCACCTTCAGGCAGAGCCTGCCCAAATAGGGCGCGCAAAAGCTGCAAGTAATCTGCGGCGAAAGTGCCTGCAAGACCGCAGCAAATCCGGGCGCCGAGGCTGGCATTCCCGGCCCGTTGGGATCGACAATCAAAATCCGGGTCATGTGGTCACACCCATGACACCCCTTGGAGCGGCCTCATCGGCTCAGCCCGCTGACCAACCCCGGCTTATCCAGCGCCGCAAAGCCATAATGGCGCAGCCAGCGTAGGTCGCTGTCAAAAAAGGCCCGCAAATCTGGAATGCCGTATTTCAGCATAGCAATGCGATCAATCCCCATGCCGAAGGCAAAGCCCTGATATTTTGCGGCATCAATTCCACCGGCGGCCAATACTTTGGGATGAACCATACCAGAGCCCAAAATCTCGAGCCAATCATCCCCCTCGCCCACTTTCAGCTGCCCATCTGTCCAAGAGCAGCGAATATCCACCTCCGCAGAAGGTTCCGTAAAGGGGAAGTGCGAGGCGCGGAACCGCAGCTCAACATCATCCACTTCGAAGAAGGCTTTCACGAATTCTTCTAGGCACCACTTCAAATTGGCCATGGAAATATCAGTATCCAGCGCCAGACCTTCAACCTGGTGAAACATCGGCGTATGGGTCTGATCATAGTCAGCCCGATACACCCGACCGGGGCAGATAACCCGCATTGGCGCACCTGTTTTTTCCATGGAGCGGATTTGCACCGGGCTGGTATGTGTTCGCAGAACATGCGGTGGGCGATCGTCTCCCTCAGCGCGATGGGTATAGAATGTATCCATCTCGGCGCGCGCGGGATGGTGACCGGGCATGTTGAGCGCGTCAAAATTATACCAATCGGTTTCGATCTGCGGCCCTTCAGCCACTGAAAATCCCATATCTGCAAAAATCGCGGTCACTTCCTCCCAAACTTGGGAAATGGGGTGGATGGTGCCAGCCGGCCTCTGCCGCCCCGGCAATGTGACATCNAACCATTCGGANTTCAAACGNTCCTCCAAAGCCGCATCTGCCATNGCTGATTTGCGCGCATTGAGNGCCGAATTCACCTCATCTTTCAACGCATTGAGTGCAGGACCCGCGATCTGCCGTTCCTCGGGTGACATTTTGCCCAATGATCGCATATGCAGGCTGATCTCGCCCTTCTTCCCAACGGCTTGAACGCGCAGCTCTTCCAGAGCAGCTTCATCCGCCGCCGCCGAAATGAGAGTTAGATATTTTTCGCGCAGATCATCCATGAGAGTCTCCAAATTATATTGCGCCCCGTGCTAGCGAGATTATGCGGCGCGAGCAAGGGCGCTTGCGTAAAACTGCTCGCCTCACTGGAGGTTCAAGCCTCTGCCAGGGTAGCTAAGCGTCCTTCCACCGGCCAAGTAACCAATACCATTGATCCGGGTGGGCCAAAATGCGTGCTGATAGGTTGTCATTGAAGGCCTTGGTCATCGTGATGCTATCAGTGGCGGGAATAGGGGCATCAAAGTCCACAGCGAATTTCGTGCCGTCTTCCGTGCGGGTGCCGAAAGCGGGCACCATCGGCAAATCATATTTTATCGCCAATTGCGCCGCAACCAAAGCCGTGAGCGCCGGCTGCCCCAAAAATGGCAACCTGACCCCGTCGGGGTATTTCTCATCCAGCAAAATTGCTATGAAACCACCAGATTGCACATGGCGTACCAGCGCGCGGGTGCCGATTTTCCCGGTGGCCAGAATAGGTTTGCCGCCAGCTGCAATGCCCGAATAAAGGCGGCGCTCATAGTGGCGATTGGTTTGCGGTTTATAAACGGCGCCCGTTTCCAAACCCAGTGATTTGAGTGTTGAACGAACCGCCTCCCACTGGCCGAAATGGCCCGAGACGATGATCGCACCCTTTCCCTCGGCATGAGCCTTTTGCAAGGCGTCAAGCCCGGGGCCGGACACCGTATTGCGGTGGTGCAGGGTTTGGAATTCACTGCAATGCAGAATTTCATACAGCGTGCGCCCCATATTGCGGCCCATGTTGCGACACAGATCCAGCCGCTCACCGCGCGGCATATCCGGATAGATGCGCCGCAATTCAGATTCAACGCGCCGGCGTGCCAAGGGAAAGAAACGGACCAAGAGGCCAACCAATCCGCCAAACGCCTGAGCTCTGCGGTCAAAAGCGCGACCACGCGAGATGGTTAAGGCTGACAGCAGCGGGATGTAGCGGACATGTTGCCACAGAGTTTTGAGCAAACGCGAAATCATCATGATCGTATGATGGAATTCGGGCGACCCGCCAAGCGCAAAAATACCGAAAAGGCGGGCACCAAGATCATCACCCGAGGGCGCCCCTACCTCCTAAGGACAGGATTGGCGGGTGGGGGGCAGTCTGTTAAGCGGTGAATGCTTTGTTATTATGAGCGCGCAACGCGACTTTTGCATCATTTTCTTCCAAGGGCTTTTTTGGCAGTGACCGGTTGCTCATAGATGATTTTGAAATTTTTCAGCGCCACATCCTTTGGCACGTTTAACAAGATCAAACGTTGATTGAGCACCGCAGCCCCCCCTCGCGAGCCCCGCTTGTAGATCAGAATCACCTCGGCGCCTGTCGCGCCATAAACCCCGGCGCGGTTTGTAGCCGGACGACAGGTTCAAGGCCTTGAACCGCTGCGCCGAGAGGAACAATCGCCGTAGAGACTAATGAGGGCGAAAATATGGGTGGGCGCAAAACGAACCATCAAAAATCCAACGCTTAAATAATATTTTAGTCACCGTGTGACAGGCGACAAAATAAGTCTCTGAAATGTAACAGAGGTTAAACAGCCAAAATTAAATTGTCAAAAATTTTATGCAAATGAGCTAACGCCTGATGACGCCGGCGTAAAACGAAAACAGCCCCGGAGATACTCCGAGGCTGCATCTAAATGTTCTGAAGGCTGACTTAGGTCAGAGCCGCCTGCGCTTTGGACACGATTGCGCCAAAGGCGTCGGGCTCGTGCACAGCCAGATCGGCCAAAACTTTGCGATCAACTTCGATACCAGCCAAGGACAGACCGTTGATGAAACGGCTGTAAGACAAAGTTTCGTCATGGCTGCGGCATGCCGCATTGATACGCTGGATCCACAGGCTCCGGAAATTACGCTTGCGGGCTTTGCGGTCCCGCGTGGCGTATTGGTTGGCCTTATCGACCGCCTGAGTTGCTGTTTTATAAAGATTCTTCCGGCGACCGGAATAGCCTTTCGCAGCTTTGATGATTTTCTTGTGACGGGCGTGGGTTACTGTCCCACCTTTAACACGTGACATCTCTGTGAACCTCCTTAGCGGTCATAGGGCATGTAGCTCTTGACGATCTTCGCGTCAGGAGCAGACAGAGTGGTCGTGCCGCGGGCGTCACGAATGAATTTGCGCGTACGTTTGATCATACCGTGGCGTTTGCCAGCTTGTGCCGCCATGACCTTACCGGTCGATGACACCTTGAAACGCTTTTTAGCGCTCGACTTGGTCTTCATTTTGGGCATTTCGATCTCCTATTTTAGAACGTGAGCGCGCGACTCGGCATGCCACTTTCGGCCGGTCTCGCGTTAGAGCTTGGCTTTTAGGCGCGAATGTATGCGAGAGCAAGCGGTAAATGCTATTTTACCAAAGCCACCACAGCGATCAAAAAAGCCTGCGGAATATCAGAAATTGACAACCCACTGGGCGCCATG
>NYTV01000025.1 GCA_002683685.1 Paracoccaceae bacterium | reverse complement strand
GCCCCTCAAAATCTTTATGCTCTATAAAGTTGATAAATTTGTCAAATTCCCGATAGGTGAGGGTGCTGTTGGTGGTTTCATGCACCAAAATAGCCAGCCCGTCTTCTAGTCCGGGATGCTGCATGGCGGGCCGATCACCCTCTCTTGCGCTCATCTTTATAACTCTGCCTGCCTGGTGCAGCTCGTGGCGGGCTGTGTAGCGGCTAAGATAGGAATGGCTTCCGCCTTTGAAGCCCTGCCCAACCCTGAAATGCGCTGCAATTGGGCTTTCTGCGTCAACCTGAAATTCCACTGGAGAAATCCAAAATTCATGGGCATATATAGGCCCAGCAAAAATAACAGCCAAAAGTAATTTAAAGGAGAGCTGGAACATGTTGAGACCTATTTTGCAATTACTGAGGTCGATGGTGTGGTGTTTCGTGTTGATGTCAAGTGCGCTTGTGGGATTTGCCAGTTTGGCAGGACAGGCGCGCGCTCATGAATTGCGGCCGGCCGTGGCAGAAGTTTCTGTTCGCGAGGACAGAATTGAAATTGCCCTACGTCTCGCCGTGGAAACGCTGTTGGCAGGAATTGACCAATCGCAAATCGCAGATACGGATGAGGCACCCGAAGCAGAGGTCTATGACCAGTTGCGCGGCCTGCCGGATCAAACTTTGGCGCAAATGGTTGAAATGCGATTTGCCGATATTTCTCGTGGGATTCTCATTGAAGGGGCTGGGCCGATGCGCTTGACATCGGTGGATGTAATCGCTGAACCCGATCTCGAGCTGCCCCGCGATACGGTGGTTACTATGTCAGCGGAGCTGCCAGCTGGGACGGCTCCAGTCTCCTTGGGTTGGGCCGAGGAAAATGGCGGGCTGGTGGTGCGTCATGGCGAAGGTCCAAACGCCTATGCGGCTTTTTTGCAGGGCGGCGAGGTCAGTGCGCCCTTGCCTCGCTCCGGTGCTGTTGAAGAAAGCACCGGCGCTGTATTCCTGCGGTTTGTGGTCGAAGGCTTTGAGCATATTATTCCAAAGGGTCTGGATCACATTCTCTTTGTCTTAGGGTTGTTTTTCTTCTCGCTTGCCTGGCGCCCCCTCTTGGCGCAGGTCACGGCCTTTACGCTGGCCCATACGGTCACGCTTGGCCTTGCAACTTTGAGCATTATCACCATTCCGGCTGCGCAAATGTGGCTGGTCGAGGCCTTAATTGCCGTTTCCATTGCCTATGTGGCGATTGAGAATATTTTGCGCCCGAAACTGGGGTGGTGGCGCGTCCTCGTGGTATTCGGGTTTGGCTTGTTACATGGGCTCGGATTTGCCTCAGTCTTGGGAGATCTTGGCTTGGCACAGGGGCAATTCATTTTGTCGCTGATTGCCTTCAATATCGGTGTCGAGCTTGGCCAATTGGCGGTGATCGCGGCGGCCTTTGTGCTCTTGGCTCTGCCTTTTGGGCGCAGCGCCATTTACCGCCGTGCGGTGGTGATCCCCGGATCCTTGGCCATTGCCTTCGTGGGCCTATGGTGGGCCTTTGAGCGTAGCTTTATGTAGAACCCAAGGGCTTAAAGCAGCCCAAGGAATTCAACCGTAAGGCAGAAAATCACGGCAGAATTTAAGCAATATACATAGGTATCAGTATATTGAAACTCTGAATGCGCCCGCCGGGGGGCAGGCAGGCGCAGCCCGGTGTTACCACCGGGCGAAGTGTTATGGCTTGGTGGCTGGGTTGGGCAGGGGTCTTTTTGGCCTCAACCCGTGAGGTTGAGGCCGCTGGTTCTGCCTGGGCATCGCATGTTTATGCGCGCACGAGTTTTTCGTAGCTTTCTGCGATGTCGCGCGCCAGAGCGCCGACTTCGAATGTGTAATCGCCGATTTGGCCCACAGGTGTCACTTCCGCTGCGGTGCCGGTCAACCAACATTGTTCAAAGCCTTCAAGCTCCTCAGGCATAATGTGCCGTTCGATCACCTTGATGCCACGCTCTTGCAACATGCCCACCACGGTCTGCCGGGTGATCCCATTAAGGAAACAATCGGGCGTCGGTGTGTGCACTTCTCCGTCTTTGACAAAGAACAGATTGGCTCCTGTGGCTTCCGCGACATAACCGCGATAATCCAGCATCATTGCATCCGAACAGCCTTTGGCTTCGGCGGCATGTTTCGACATGGTGCAGATCATATAAAGCCCAGCGGCTTTGGCAAAGCATGGGATTGTTTTGGGGCTTGGCCGCTGCCATTTGGCGATATCGAGCTTTGCGCCGTTGAATTTGGCATCCCCATAATAGGCGCCCCATTCCCAAGCGGCCACTGCCATACGCACGGGGTTGTTCGCAGAGGCGACCCCCATATCTTCACCAGAACCGCGCCAGCAAACCGCCCTTACATAGGCATCTTGAAGGCCGGAGGCGGTCAAGACTTCCTGTTTCGCCGCTTCAATATCGTCCACGGAATATGGAATTGGAATATCCATATATTCGCCAGATTTCAAAAGCCGTTCGGAATGTTCACGAGATTTGAAAATCTTTCCGTTATAGGCGCGCTCACCTTCAAACACAGAGCTGCCGTAATGCAAGCCATGGGTCAGGACGTGAACCTTAGCCTCGCGCCAGTTTACCAATTCGCCATCCATCCAGATGACACCGTCACGGTCGTCATATGCGCCAGCCATGTGTAGTTCTCCTTTTGGTCGGCCAAATTTCCAATTGTGTCGCAAATTACGTCCGTTTCGGACACAATATTGCGCAAAATGTGGTAATCGCTAGCAATTGATTCTTGGAATGTCAACAACACTGACATATTATTGAAATAGATTTAATCAGAAAGGCATATCATGGCGCAGGGACAAAATAGATCTGAACACACCCATGGTCTGCTGTTTTTAACCGATGAACAGCTGCGCAAAGGTATTGAGGCGATGTTTTTTGCCTATCGCGGATTTACCGCGGATCCAGATCGCATATTGGCGGAAAAATCTTACGGTCGTGCGCATCACCGGGCGCTGCATTTTATCCAGCGCAGCCCTGGCACAACGGTAAATAACCTCCTGTCCACGCTCGGCGTGACCAAGCAAAGCCTCAACCGCGTGCTGCGGACCTTGATTGATGATGGTTTGGTGCTCAATGCAGTGGGCACCAAGGACAAGCGTGAGCGGCATTTGTCTTTGACAGATGCGGGCAGAGAGTTGGAGCAGGCGCTTTCTAACGCCCAACGTGATCGAATGCGTACTGCCTATCGCCAAGCGGGGGCGGAAGCTGTCTATGGCTTTTGCACCGTGCTCGAGGCTATGATGGATCCAGATTTGAAAAAACATTATGATCAGCTGATCAGCGGAGAGACAGTATGACTCCAGATTCGCATTTGCTTATCGTCGATGATGATGAGCGCATTCGGACATTGTTACAAAAATTTCTTATTAGAAATGGGTTTTTGGTATCTGCGGCCCGTGATTCAGCGCATGCACGGCGGATATTATCGGGTCTCGACTTCGATTTAATCATTTTAGATGTGATGATGCCGGGCGAGGATGGAATCTCTTTGACCAAAGAGGTGCGAAAAAATAGTGACACGCCCATTTTGTTATTGACCGCCAAGGGCGAGACCCAGGATCGAATCTTGGGGCTTGAGGCTGGCGCGGATGACTATCTGGCTAAGCCTTTTGAGCCCAAAGAGCTGTTGCTGCGTCTCAATGCCATTTTGCGCCGAGTGCCTGCGCAAGATGAGGCCGCGCCTCTGCCCAAGGTCATGCATCTGGGTCAGGTGCATTATGATGTCGACCGCGGTGAGATGTGGCAGGGGGAGGATCGGTTGCGTTTGACCGCAACGGAGAGCCAGTTGATGCGGATTTTTTCTAGCAAACCGGGCGTGCCGCTCAGCCGCAGCAATTTGGTTCAACAGCTCGGGCGTGATGGCGGCCAGGCACAAGAGCGCGCAGTCGATGTGCAAATCACAAGGTTGCGGCGGAAAATTGAACAGGATCCGAAACAGCCGCGCTATTTACAGACCGTGCGCGGTGCGGGATATATGTTGGTTCTGGAACAGAGGTATGCGTTGTGAGCACAAAAATAATCACCCATGATGATTGCTTGGAGCACGTGACGCCGCCCGGTCATCCCGAGCAGGTGGCGCGTCTTGAACATGTATTGAAAGCACTTGCGCCTTTGGGTTTGGAGACCTTAACCGCACCGCTTGCACCCGATGATGATCTGCTGCGTTGCCATCCGCAATCTCACATCAACGCTCTGCGCGCCGCGGCGCCGCAAGATGGCTGGAGCCGTTTGGATGCGGACACCCATATGTCCCCCGGCACGCTGACAGCGGCTTTGAGGGCGGCAGGTGGCGCGCTTCGGGCGGTGGATATGGTGATGAGCGGCGAGGCGGGCAATGTTTTCGTCGCCACCCGGCCTCCAGGGCATCACTGCGAGCGTGAAACGCCGATGGGCTTTTGCTTTTTTGGCAATGTGGCCTTGGCCGCCAAACATGCGCTGGACCATCACGGGCTGTCGCGCGTTGCGATTGTGGATTTCGACGTGCACCATGGCAATGGTACGCAGGACTTGGTGGAAGGGGATGGGCGCATTTTTTTCGCCAGCACGCATCAAATGCCCCTCTATCCTGGGACAGGCCATGCCCATGAGACGGGTGGCTATGGCAATGTGCTGAATTGTCCTTTGCCCGATGGGGCGGGCAGCGCGGCGTTTCGCGGGGTGATGGAGGCAGAGGTTCTGCCAGCGGTGGAGCGATTTGCCCCTGAATTTTTGTTTATCTCAGCCGGCTTTGACGCCCATGTTGAGGATCCTCTGGCAGGTATGAATCTGACGGAGGATGATTTTTCATGGATCACGCAGCGTCTTTGCGAATTGGCGGCCAAGCATTGCAAAGGTCGGGTGGTATCCTGTCTCGAAGGCGGGTACGATCTGGAGGCGCTGGCAGCGAGTGCAGCGGCGCATGTGAGTATTTTGAAGGAGCAGACCCATGGCTGATGCACAGATCGCGGAAATGAGTTTTGAAACCGCAATGGCCGAGCTAGAGCAAGTTGTGACGCAATTGGAGCGGGGCGATGTGGCTTTAGATGCCTCCATTACCCTTTATGAACGCGGCGCGGCGCTAAAGGCGCATTGCGAAGCCAAATTGAAATCTGCTGAAGAAAAGGTTGCTGCCATAACCTTGAATGGCGATGGGCAACCGAACGGCGTTGCTCCTTTGGATGCTGGGTGAGCCTTTGGGCGCGCCGAGACCAATCATGCAGGCTGATTTTCCCACCCATCTCAAGGCGGCGGCTGATGCAACGCAGGCCTGTCTTGCAAAGGCCATGCGCCCCTTAGGTGATTTGCCAATCGCTCAAGGCATGCGCCATGCGGTGACGGGCGGCAAAGGCCTGCGCGGGTTTTTGGTGATTGAGAGTGCCCGGTTGATGGGCGCAGCAGAGAAAGAGGCGGTCTATGCTGGGGCCGCGGTAGAAGCCCTACATGCCTATTCTTTGGTGCATGATGACTTGCCTTGTATGGATGATGACGACCTTCGGCGCGGTCAGCCGACGGTGCATAAGAAATGGGATGAGGCCACAGCGGTTTTGGTTGGTGATGCGTTGCAAACCTTAGCCTTTGAGCTGCTGGCTCGACCCGACTCTGCCTTGGGCGCGCAACGCCAAGTGGAGCTGATCACACTGTTGGCAAAGGCCAGCGGGGCCGAGGGGATGGTTTTGGGGCAGGCGCAGGATATGGCGGCAGAGACGGCCGCCGTGCCTTTGACCTTGAGCGATATTGCACAGTTGCAAAACAACAAGACCGGCGCGCTGATTGAATGGTCTGCCACAGCCGGCGCTGTCATGATGGGCGCAGACCCAGCGCGGCTGCGCCGCTATGCACAGAGCCTGGGCTTGGCCTTTCAAATTGCCGATGATATTTTGGATGTGGAAGGCACGGTCGATGTGGTGGGTAAAGCCACCGGAAAAGACAGCGCGTCTGGCAAGGCCACCTTTGTCTCCCTTTTGGGGCTTGAGGGGGCTAAGACGCGGGCCCAAGATTTGGTAAATGAAGCCTGCGTGGCATTGGATGATTTTGGCGATCGCGCCGATATTTTAAAAGCGGCGGCACGATTTGTTGTGTCGCGAGATCTATGAAAAGGCGGCGCGCGTGACACAAACACCTCCCCACACTCCCTTGCTTGATCGAGTCACCACGCCGGCGGATCTAAAGATCATGAGCGACAGAGAGTTGCGTCTGCTGGCTGATGACCTGCGGGCGGAGACGGTGTCAGCGGTCTCTGAAACCGGTGGTCACCTTGGGGCCGGTCTTGGGGTGGTTGAGCTGACTGTCGCGCTGCATGCGGTGTTTGATACGCCCAAGGATCATCTGATTTGGGACGTGTCGCACCAAACCTATCCGCATAAAATTTTAACGGATCGGCGCGACCGCATCCGAACCCTGCGGCAAAAAGGTGGGCTTAGCGGCTTCACCAAACGCAGTGAGAGCCCCTATGATCCTTTCGGTGCGGCGCATTCCTCAACCTCCATTTCGGCAGCCCTTGGGTTTGCTGTGGCGCGTGATTTGGGGGGGGCGCCGGACCATGGGATTGGCGATGCCATCGCCGTGATTGGTGATGGGTCAATGAGTGCTGGCATGGCCTTTGAGGCGATGAACAATGCGGGCCATTTGAAAAAACGGATGATTGTCGTCCTCAACGATAATGAAATGTCGATTGCCCCGCCGGTTGGCGCCTTGTCGTCCTATCTCAGCCAGCTTTATACCGGCGCGCCTTTCCAAGAGTTAAAAGCCGCAGCCAAAGGGGCCGTGTCGCTTCTGCCGGGTCCATTTCAGGAAGGGGCGAAGCGCGCGCGCGAGATGTTGAAACATATGACCGTTGGCGGCACGTTGTTTGAGCAGCTGGGTTTTAGCTATCTCGGTCCCATTGACGGGCATGATCTCGACCAATTGTTGCCGGTGCTGCGCATGGTGCGCGACCGTGCCACCGGTCCGATGTTGATCCATGTCATCACCCAAAAAGGTAAGGGCTACGGCCCAGCGGAAGCTGCACGCGACAAAGGACATGGGGTCGGAAAATTTGATGTCGTGACGGGCACGCAGGCCAAAGCCATCCCCAATGCACCCTCCTATACATCTGTTTTTGCGAAGTCTTTGCTAGAGCAGGCTCAGAGTGATCCAAAAATCTGCGCGGTGACGGCCGCCATGCCAGATGGCACGGGGCTTAATCTCTTTGCAGAGCGCTATCCCAGTCGATGTTTTGACGTGGGGATCGCCGAGCAGCATGGGGTGACTTTTGCAGCCGCTCTGGCGGCGGGCGGCATGAAGCCTTTTTGCGCCATGTATTCCACCTTTTTGCAGCGCGGCTATGATCAAGTGGTGCATGACGTGGCAATTCAACGCCTGCCCGTGCGATTTGCGATTGATCGGGCCGGTCTGGTGGGGGCCGATGGGGCGACCCATGCGGGATCTTTTGACATTGCATTTCTGGCCAATCTGCCCGGTTTTGTTGTTATGGCCGCTGCCGATGAGGCGGAGCTGTGTCATATGGTGGCAACAGCAGCGGCCTATGACGATGGTCCAATTGCCTTCCGGTTTCCACGCGGCGAGGGCATTGGCTGCGACCTGCCGCAAAATCCGGCACCTCTGGAAATCGGCAAGGGCCGGATCATTCAAAAGGGTGGCCAAGTTGCCATTTTGTCATTTGGCACCCGCTTGGGCGAGGTGCGTATTGCGGCGGAAACTTTGGCGGCCCAAGGGATTGTCCCGACCATCGCCGATGCCCGCTTTGCCAAGCCTTTGGATCGGGAGATGATCCTTGAATTGGCTGCGGATCATGAGGTTTTGATCACCATTGAAGAGGGCGCAATCGGTGGATTTGGCAGCCATGTAGCCCAGCTTCTGGCTGAGGAAGCGGTGTTTGATCGCGGGCTGAAATATCGCTCTATGGTTCTGCCTGACAGCTTTATCGATCAAGCCAGCCCAGCGGATATGTACCGCGAAGCCAAACTGTCAGCGCAGGACATTCACGATAAAGTCTTGCAAACGCTTGGCATTGCCTCTCTTAAAGCGCGAGCTTAGCGGCTAATTTTAAGAGCCTTCTAATTTTAGAAGGCTCTGCAACCCTTCCTTGTAGCTCGGATATTTCAGGCGCACCCCAAGTTCTGTCTTGATTAAATCATTCCGCACGCGCTTGTTTTCTGCGTAAAAACTGCGGGCCATGGGCGTCATTTCGGCGGCTTCAAACTCGACCTCCGGTGGCAGGGGCAGGCCCAAAAGTTCGGCTGCATAGGCCAGAACATCTTGCGGCGGGGCTGGATCATCATCGCACAGATTATAGATCGCTCCCGGGCGTAGCTGTGCGATTGAGGCAGCGACGATTTGGGCGATGTCATCGGCATGAATGCGGCTAAACATCTGCCCGGCTTTTATAATCCTGCGGGCGGTGCCGTTGCGGACTTTGGCAAACGGACCGCGGCCTGGCCCGTAAATGCCTGCCAAGCGGAAGATATGCAGTGGCAGGCCCGTGGCTTGCCAAGCAGCTTCGGCTGTCACCCGCAACGCGCCGCGCGCGGTGCTGGGGGTGAGCGGGGTGGTTTCATCCACCCAAGCACCGTCATGATTGCCATAGACACCGGTGGTGGACAGATATCCTACCCAGTCAAACGCATGGGCGCTGAGCGCCACGCGTGCCAGCAGGGGATCACCCAGATCCGAGTTCGGTGCAGCGGAGATCAAAAGATGCGACGCCGCCTTAAGCGCGCTATCGAGATCGCAGCCTGGCCAGATCATCGGTGTGACCCCCTCAGCGCGCATGGCCTCTGCCTTTTCGGCGCTGCGCGTGGTGCCGGTGATGCTCCAACCTTGGGGCTGAAGCAAAGGGGTCAAGGCTTGGGCAGAAAAACCATAGCCGATGCAAAGAAGTGTCTTGGTCATAGAAGGGTCATAGGGGCAAAAGGCGGCAGCGAGAAGGGGTGATTTTCTTTGGCCACCGACCTACAACCATCGCCGATAGCTAAAGTTGTGCCAATTTTCCGGCCCTTACTGGTGATAAGTTTTAAACCAATTGATCTCAGGAGAGGAGGTGCTGATTGGCACAATGAAAGAGAGAGTCCCTATGATCAAGATTTTTAAAAGTATTGCAGTCGCCAGTGTTGCGGCATCTTTGACGGTCTGTGCGTCTCCTGAGGTGGTCGATAAGAGGCAGATGGGCGATGAGCAGCTCAGCTGCATGCAACTGGCCTCTGAAATTCAAGAAGCGCATGAGTTTGAGCGCAATGCGCAAAAAGAAAAGGGAATCACGGGCACAAATGTTGCAGCGGCGGTGATCTTCTGGCCAGCGATTATTGGCACATATGCCAATGCAAATGACGCGATTAAAGCTGCAAAAGCACGCAAAGAACATTTGGTGGCATTGAGCACGAAAAAAGGCTGCGGCAGCTGAGCGAAAATATGGCGCGATCTACCCGGCTGGCTGGGTAGATCGGCACCTTCACCTGCCTTTCCAGATTGGGTCGCGTTTCTCGGCAAAGGCTTTGGCGCCCTCGAGCTGGTCTTCCGAGGCATAGAGTATATCGACAGAGGCCAATTGTCTTTGGGTGATACGGTTCATGCTGTCTTGAAACTTGCTATCTTCGGCATCGCGCACGATTTCCTTGATGGCCGCATAGACCAGAGGCGGACCGCTTGCCAGCAATCGTGCCATATCCCAAGCCTGTGGCATCAGATCTCCCGCGGGATAAGAATGGTTGACCAGACCCCATGACTTGGCTTCCTGCACATCAAACCAGCGGCCGGTTAGGAGCAATTCCATCGCGATGTGGTACGGAATGCGCTTGGGCACTTTGATCGAGGCGGCATCGGCCACTGTTCCGGAGCGAATTTCAGGCAGGGCAAAACTGGCGTGATCTGCTGCAAGGATAATATCTGCCGAGAGCGCCCATTCTAAACCGCCGCCGCAGCAAATACCATTCACCGCGGCAATCACTGGCTTGTTGAGCTGACGCAACTCTTGCAAGCCGCCAAAACCGCCGACGCCGTAATCGCCATCCACCGCATCCCCATCGGCGGCGGCTTTGAGATCCCAACCGGGACAGAAAAATTTGTCTCCCGCGCCCGTTATGATTGCCACCCGGAGGCTTGGATCATCGCGGAAGGCGGCAAATGTCTCGCCCATGATCTTGCTCGTCGCCAAATCAATCGCATTGGCTTTCGGACGATCTAGCGTGACTTGAAGGATTCCATCTTCAATATAGGTCTTAATCGGGCTCATTGGGCTTTCCTTATTAAGGCATCTGCAGCAATCGCATTGTCCTGCGTGCAGATCAGCGGGTTGATCTCAACTTCCTCCACCCGCTCTGCATTGGCAAGCACATAGGCCTGCACCGCGTTAATAGCGGCGAGGAGCGCGTCTAAATCAACGGGTGGGTTTCCGCGAAACCCCTCTAGGAGTGGCGCGATATTTAAGTCTTTCAGCCGCGCTGTCACCTCGGCGCGGGTCGCAGGTATGAGCAGGCTCGCACGATCGCGCAACACGTCGGTCATCGTGCCGCCTGCGCCAAGGGTCAAAACAAACCCATGAGCCGGATCGCGCGTAACGCCCACCAAAACTTCAACCAAAGTTCCCGCCACCATGCGTTCAACCAAGAGCGGCCCATCGGCCAGGCGCGGCGCTGCGATCTCCACCTCCGCACGGGTGGTCAAACCCAAAGCCAAGCCATTGGCACCGGTCTTATGCGCCAGCCCCAGAGTTTTGAGCGCGACCGGAAAGCCGATGTCAGCCGCAGCCTGCCCGGCCGTGCTGCGATCTGTGACAACGACGGATGGTGGGATCGTCAGACCATGGGCCGCAAGTGCCAATTTGGCGCTTTGCTCATCAAGAAGCTCCGCATCGCGGTCTATGCCGGGCAAGAGCACCGGCTCGGCGGGCGGCGCCATTGGGCGCGACATCACATCGAGAGCTTCGAGCCCATGGTCCAGCCCGTGAATGGCACCAACGCCATGGTCCATCAGGGTTTTTGCGGTCTGCTCAGGCAGAAGTTCTGCCAGGCTCGCCACCACCGCATAGGGCCGTCCAGTGCGCCGCGTGGCCTCAATCGCGGCTTGCGTGACGCACTCCCAGTCGCTGGCGTCGCATAGATCTGCGCGCGGGTAGTCGCTGACCAGCAAGGTCATGGCAATCTCATCATCGGCCATTGCCGCCCAAGCCTGTGTCATGGCCGCTTGGTCGCGCCAAATATAAGTGTGATAGTCCAGCGGGTTGGCCATGGCCACCATCGGCCCTAGGGCCGCGCTGAGGTCCTTGGCTTGTCGCGGGTTCAGCGGTGGAAAAATAAGTCCGGTGCCCTGCGCAGTATCGGCCGCCAAGGCGGCCTCACCGCCCGAACAGGAAATTGAGGCAATGCGGTTGCTCGACAATGGTCCAAATTGATGGGCAAGCTTAAGAGACTCCAAAAACACAGGCAGGCTGCGCGCACGGCGAATGCCCAAACGTTGGAGAAAGGCGTCGGCCCCTGTATCGCTGCCGGTCAAAGAGGCGGTATGGGACACTGCTGCCGCTTGGGCTTGCTGCGAAACGCCAGATTTCAGGGCAATCAAGGTGACCCCCTTGGCGCGGGCTTTTTGGGCCAGAGCCTCCCACCCGCGCAGATTGCCAAACCCTTCAATGTGCAATCCAATCGCCGTTACGCGCTCATCGTCCAACAGCTGCAACGCGATGTCGGTTTGGGCGGTTTGCGCTTGGTTGCCACAGGTGAGCATATAGCCAATTGGCAGGCCGCGGTTCTGCATCGTGAGGTTAATGGCGATATTGGAGCTTTGGGTCAAAATCGCCACACCCCTTTGCACCCTGCTGCACCCATGTTGATCGGGCCAAATCGCGCAGCCATCAAAAGCATTCACAAACCCATAGCAATTGGGCCCAAGGATTGGCATCTCCCCGGCGGCCTCAATCAGCGCGGCTTGAAGGTCTTGCGCCGCGGCGTCTTCAGCGGCCGCTTCGGAGAAGCCCGAGGCAAAACAGATGGCACCACCGGCCTTTAAGCGTCGCAACTGTGCCACCACATCCAGGGTGGCATGACGGTTCACACCGATGAAGGCGGCGTCAATGGGGCCAGGAACCTCCTCGAGGCTGCGCAATGACTTGTGGCCTGCGATCTGCTTTCCGGTTGGGTGAACCGGATGCAAAGGGCCGTCAAACCCAATCTGCTTGCCCGCTGAGATGATTGAGGCACACCAAGCCCCACCGCCAATGACAGCGATGGATTTGGGCTTGAGAAGTCTTGTTAGGTCTCGCATGTCTCACCTATGCTAACAGCTGCGCATGAAAGGCCACTGGCCAGCGGGTCATTATGCCCCCAGGGCCCGCAGCAGGTCGCGGCTTATGATGTGGCGCTGAATTTCGGAGGTTCCGTCCCAAATGCGCTCGACTCGCGCGTCCCGCCAGAAGCGTTCAAGCGGGTAGTCACTCATCAGGCCCATACCGCCATGGATTTGAATGGCCGCATCGGTCACACGCGCCAGCATTTCACTGGCATAGAGCTTTGCGGAGGCAATCTCGCGGTTGGAGGGCAGAGCCTTGTCCAAACGGTCGGCGGCGGCCAGGGTGAGAAGATCTGCCGCATCAATTTCGGTAATCATATCCGCAAGTTGGAAGCTGACGCCTTGAAACTTCCCGATTTTCTGGCCAAATTGTTCGCGTTCGGCAGCATAGCTCAGCGCATAGTCAAAGACCCGCCGCGCCCGGCCAACGCTCATGGTCGCCACGGTGATCCGCGTGGCATAGAGCCAGGTGTTCATGACCTCAAAGCCCCCATCCACTTCACCGAGCACCTGCGCTTGTGGCAGGCGGCAGTCATCGAATTCCAAGATCATATTCTTATATCCGCGGTGGCTGACCGATTTATAGCCGTCACGCACAGAAAAACCGGGGNTGCCTCGATCCACGAGAAAGGCCGTGATCCTTTTTTTGGGGCCTTTGTCGGTTTGGTCTTCGCCTGTGGCGATGAAGACGATGAAGAAATCTGCATGATCTGCGCCGCTGATGAAATGTTTGCTGCCATTGACCACCCAATCGCCGCCATTGCGCTGGGCACTGCATTTCATGCCGCGAATGTCAGAGCCGGCGCCGGGTTCTGTCATCGCCAGAGCATCCATGCGCTCGCCGCGTACGGCAGGCATGAGATAGCGGTCAATTTGCTCTCCTTGGCATGCCATGAGAATATTTTGTGGTCGACCGAAGAAATGATTGAGCGCCATTGAGCCGCGCCCCAATTCACGCTCCACCAAGGCAAAATCTACATGTGACAGGCCTGCGCATCCCACGCTTTGCGGAAAATTGCAGGCATAAAACCCAAGCTCGAGTGTTTTTTCTTTGATGTGTTGGGCAATCTCATTGGGCACCTCGCCCGTGCGCTCCACCAGCTCTTCATGAGGGTAAATTTCTTTTTCGACAAATGAGCGCACAGTTTGTGCGATCATATCTTGTTCGGCAGATAATCCATAGAGCATGGGGGCCTCCTTCGCGGTTGTGTGATATGACGCTAGGGCTATTGCCCGGCAATATCATGCTATATTAGAATAAATCATGCCATATTCGAAGAATCCTTCCAGGGTGCCCACCCAGATTTCGATCTTGCTGTTTGATCGCTTCTCAAACCATTGCTTAGCCAATGTGCTCGAGCCATTGCGCGCGGCCAATGATTTGTCGAGCCAACAGGTGTTTGAGTGGAATATTGTAGTGCTCGGCGGGCAGAGGGTGCGCTCGTCCTCGGGTCTGCGTCTGGAAGCGGATGCCCAGCTGGCTAGTATGCGCGGCGATATCTTGATGGTCATGCCATCCTATGGATTTTTAACCCATGCTAATGTGACGAGCAGCCGGGCGCTGCGAGCGGCGGCGCGGCGGTTTGACACTCTCGCCGGGCTGGACACCGGCAGTTGGCTTTTGGCGGAAGCCGGTTTGCTTGATGGCTATCGGGCGACAATTCATTGGGACGAGCTGGATCGGTTTTCTGAGCGGTTTTCGGATATTGATGTGCAAAAGGAGGCCGTAATCTATGATCGCGATCGGATCACTTGCGGTGGGGCCTCCACAGCCTTTGCTCTTGCGATGCAAATGATTGAAAAACAGCACGGTGCCGCTCTGCGTTTGCGGGTTGAGCATCTGTTTTCTGGCGCCTATGCGCAACGGCCGGTACGGCGCGGGGGGATCGCGGCGCGCGCGGTGGATCTGATGCGGGCCCATATTGAGGAGCCTTTGCCGATTGCCCAATTGGCACAGCAGCTTGGGCGCAGTCAAAAGCACTTGGAACAGCAAATGCTTGCCCGGCTTGGCGCCGCGCCGCAGGTCATTTACCGGCGGATCAGACTGGAGCGTGCGCGGCAATTGTCGCTTGATACCACCATCTCTGTGGCAGAGATTTCCGTGCGTTGCGGCTATCAAGACGCCAGTGCCATGACCCGTGCATTTCGTTCAGAATATGGCACCACGCCGCAGGCCTTACGCCGGGCATTGACCTAGGGGGCGATTGTCGCGCCCCCGCCGGCCGGTCTATGCGGCGTAATTGCTGCCCTCTTCGTCCAAGATGGCTTTGAGCTCGGCCAGGTGTCTGGCATCTTGCTCGGGATAGGTTTCCAGCTCTTGCGCGGTTTTTTCTGCGATTTTGGCATCAAGAATGCGCAGGGGGCGACCAGTTTGCAGAGCGAGGAGATAAGTTTGACAGGCCCGCTCAAAATAGAACATGCGATTGAAGGTTTCAGCGACCGTATCGCCAATGATTAAAATGCCATGATTGCCCATGATCATGACCTTCTTTTTCGGATCTTCAAACAGGCTGGCGCAGCGCGCGCCTTCCTCTTCAAAGGCCAAGCCACCGTAATTGTTGTCGATGACATAGCGGTTGTAAAACATGCAGGCATTTTGATCGACAGGCGGCAGTGAGCTGTCTGCGAGAGATGCCAAGGCTGTGGCATAGGGAGAATGCACATGCATGGCGCAGCGTGCGTGTTTGCAATGGCTATGCAACCCGCCATGCAAGCCCCAAGCGGTAGGGTCTGGCGCATCGGGGCCTTCCATACTTGCCGGATCATTGGCATCGACAACGATCAGATCCGAGGCTTTGATGCGCGAAAAATGCATTTGATTGGGGTTCATCAGGAATTTGGTTCCCTCGGGGTTAATGGCCAAGCTAAAGTGATTGGCCACCGCCTCATGCATGTTCAATCGCACCGTCCAGCGAAAGGCGGCGGCGAGATCGACACGCTCTTGCCAATTGTCCATATTGGGGCGCGGATTGGATGCTGTCATCGGATTGTCCTTTATCGTTGCGGCTGGAAAACCTGCCGATTGATGAGATAGCGCGCCTCAAGCTAAGCGCCAGGCACCACTGCGCCATCGGCGGTGATAAGCGGGCTGCCATCTTCCTTGGCATAGGGGGCGGCGGGCCAATTTGGCAACATATCGAGCACCTGCCCGGAGGGACGGCAGAGGCGCACTTGCCCTTTGCAAGCGACAAAGGGGCGGTTCACTAAGATGGGATGGGCAACCATGGCGTCGAGCAACTGCTCTTCGGCCACATCAGAGCGCATCAATCCCAGCTCTTCGGCCGGTGATTTCGAGCTGCGCAAGGCGTCCCGGGCGCTTAGACCTGCGGTCGCAAATAGGGTTTGCAGCTGGGGTTTTGTCCAGCTGGTATCGAGATATTTAACCACAGTTGGGCTGTATCCAGCATCTTTAACAATCTGCACCACATTGCGCGACGTGCCACAATTGGGGTTATGGAAAATAACAATATTCATAGGAAACCCTGTGTTGGAAGGTATTTTTGCCTGAAAAAACAGTAAAGGGACTTGCGCAGCCCGTCTAGATCGGAAAACCATAGGGCATGGAAAATTCATTTGGGGCTTGGTCTGATTGCGCAGCTGATTTGGTTGCGGTGGCCGCAGGGCGCCGGCCAGCGGATCTTGTGATTTTAGGCGGCCAATTGGCCAATGTGCACACACGCGAAATTTTGCGATGGGATGTTGCTATTGCGGCTGGGCGATTTGCCTATGTTGGACCGGACGCAAGCCATTGCATCGGGCCTGATACGGAGGCTTTGCGCTGGGGCGGATATGTGATCCCTGGCCTGTGTGATGGGCATATGCATGTGGAAAGCGGCATGTTGACCCCAGCGGAATTTGCCCGCGCGGTCATCCCGCATGGCACCACGACGATGTTCACCGATCCCCATGAGATTGCCAATGTCATGGGGCTGGCCGGGGTGAGGCTGATGCATGATGAGGGGGTGATGCAGCCGGTGAATATCTTCACCGCAATGCCAAGCTGCGCGCCATCGGCACCAGGGCTGGAGACCACGGGTCACGAGATTAGCGCTGAGGATGTGGCTGAGGCCATGCAATGGCCCGGGATTATCGGGCTCGGGGAGATGATGAATTTCCCTGGAGTTGTGAAGGGTGATCCGCAGATGTTGGCCGAGATGGCGGCCACGGCTCGCGCAGGCAAGACCATTGGCGGCCATTACGCCAGCCCTG
Organism: Paracoccaceae bacterium; assembly: GCA_002683685.1. Taxonomy (GTDB): domain Bacteria; phylum Pseudomonadota; class Alphaproteobacteria; order Rhodobacterales; family Rhodobacteraceae; genus Planktomarina. The sequence goes on along the minus strand of NYTV01000025.1, from coordinate 2,902 downwards.
ATCTGGGGCCGGCATTTCATGCCTATGCCGCCGGTGGTCCGGCTGATGACCATGAGGGCACCTGCGAGGCGGATGCTGTCATGCGCGTGCGTCAAGGAATGCGCTCCATGATGCGGCTGGGCAGTGCGTGGTATGATGTGGAAACGCAAATCACCGCGATCACCGAGAAAGGGCTGGACCCTCGCAACTTCATTTTATGCACGGATGATTGCCACTCCGGAACGCTGGTGCAGGACGGTCATATGAATAGGGTGGTGCGTCATGCGATTGCTTGTGGCTGTGATCCATTGGTTGCGTTGCAAATGGCGACGATCAACACGGCCACGCATTTTGGTCTTGAGAGGGAATTGGGAAGCATTGCGCCAGGCCGACGGGCTGATGTGATTTTCACCTCTGACTTGAGAGCGCTGCCGATTGACCGGGTCATTGCGCGGGGCAAGACCGTTGCGCTGGAGGGGCAGATCACGACAGAGTGTCCGCATATCGACTGGCCGGCCACAGCCCGCAATACGGTTCACATGGGCGCAAAAAAATCTGCCGCTGAGTTCACCATCCCCGCGCCGGCTGAGGGTGGTGAGGTGGCACAGGTGCGCGTGATTGGCGTGGTGGAAAACCAAGCGCCGACCCAGGCGCTGCAGGCCGAGCTTCCGGTGCGGGGCGGGCGCATTTGCGGGCAGGGTGATATTTGCCAAATTGCCCTTGTCGAGCGGCACCGGGCGCGTGGCACTGTGACCAATGGGTTCGTGTCGGGTTTTGGCTATCGCGGGGAGATGGCAATCGCCTCTACCGTGGCCCATGACAGCCACCATATGATTGTGGTCGGCACCTGCGCCGAGCATATGGCACGGGCCGCCAATCGCTTGGCAGAGGTGGGTGGCGGTGTGAGCGTATGGAAAGACGGGCGGGAATTGGCATTGGTTGAATTGCCCATCGCTGGCCTCATGTCTGATGCGCCAGCCGCTGAGGTTGCGGCAAAAGCGGAGGCCATGGTGCAGGCCATGGCCGATTGTGGCTGTCACTTAAACAATGCCTATATGCAGCACTCACTTTTGGCGCTTGTGGTGATACCAGATCTGCGAATTTCGGATCTTGGGCTGGTGGATGTGCGCAAATTTGAGATTGTGCCCGTGGTGCAGGAGGGGAGCCAAGAAGATGCCAGCGCCTGATCCTGTTTTCACCCTCCCTGATGACCCGGCCCCGCAGAGGTTCACGCAGGCGCCTGAGGCCGTTGCTCATTTGATCGCCCTTTACAAAAGAGCCTCTGCGTTTTTATGTGAAAAATTCATATCGGTCTTGGAATCCGGAGATAGCAGCACCCGCTATCGGGCTTTTTACCCGGAGGTGCGGATCACAACCTCGAGCTACGCGTCGGTTGATAGTCGCCTGTCCTTTGGTCATGTCTATGGGCCGGGCGTCTTTGCCACGACCATCACCCAACCGAGCTTGTTCCAAAACTATCTTGAGCAACAGTTGGAGTTGCTGATTGCGAACCATGGTTGCGCTGTGCAGGTTGGCTATTCAACCACACCCATCCCTGTCCATTTCGCAGTGGCGCATGATCCAAGCCTTGTGGTTCCGGCGGATGCGGCGGGTTTTGTGCTGCGCGATGTTTTCGATGTGCCTGATTTGGCCACAACCAATGATAATATCGTAAACGGCACGGATGACCCGCAGCCAGATGGCAGTCAACCCTTAGCCCTGTTTGATGCGCAGCGGGTGGATTATGCCCTGGCCCGTTTGCGCCATTACACCGCCACGGATCCAAAATTTTTCCAAAACCATGTGTTGTTCACAAACTACCAATTCTATGTGGAAGAATTTGAGACCTTCGCGCGTGAGCAAATGGCAGATCCAAATAGCGGTTATTTGGCCTTCGTTGGCCCGGACAATCATTGCATCACAGCCGCAGACGCCCCTCTGAAAGCGCCGCAAAAAATGCCGCAAATGCCAACCTACCACCTGACCCGAGCCGATGGCAGCGGCATCACTTTGGTGAATATCGGCGTTGGCCCGTCGAATGCCAAAACCGCCACCGATCATATAGCCGTATTGCGCCCGCACGCCTGGATCATGGTGGGGCACTGCGCCGGTCTGCGCAATTCGCAAAGTCTTGGAGATTTTGTGTTGGCCCATGCCTATTTGCGCGAAGATCATGTTTTGGACGACGACTTGCCGGTTTGGGTGCCGATCCCAGCTTTGGCCGAAATCCAAACCAGCCTTGAGCAGGCTGTGGCTGAGATCACAGCCTTGCAGGGTTATGACTTGAAGCAAATTATGCGCACCGGAACCGTGGCGACCATCGACAATCGCAACTGGGAGTTGCGCGACCAATCGGGCCCGGTGCACCGGCTAAGTCAATCGCGTGCCATCGCGCTGGATATGGAAAGCGCCACGATCGCTGCCAATGGCTATCGCTTCCGCGTGCCCTATGGCACCTTGCTATGCGTAAGCGATAAACCGCTGCATGGGGAGTTGAAATTGCCTGGCATGGCGACAAGCTTTTACAAAACCCAAGTTTCCCGTCATCTTAGGATAGGTATTCGTGCAATGGAGCTTTTGCGCGAAATGCCGTTAGAGCGAATACATTCGCGTAAGTTGAGAAGTTTCGAGGAGACAGCATTTCTATAAATTTGAGACTTTTGGCCATTTTTTTCAATTTACACGATACAATTTGTTGTGTCTTTCTACAATATGCAGTTAACTACCCGAGATTGGTGCCCAAGGTGTTGGGCTTGTTAGGAGAAAATATATGTCGAAACCTATGACGAAAACACAATTGGTCGCTGCGTTGGCAGAGAAAATGGATACGGATAAAAAGTCCGCGGCCGCCTCTTTGGATGCGATCTGTGAATTGATCACCAGCGAAGTTTCTGGCGGTGGCGCTGTGACTTTGCCGGGCGTT
>NYTV01000024.1 GCA_002683685.1 Paracoccaceae bacterium | reverse complement strand
ATCATTCCATGAGTGAACTGCGCCCCGTTAAGCTGCGCGCCGGCCCATTCCATGCCGGTATTGGCCGCGCATTCGCAGAAATACACATGGTTTTCGCGCGGAAAGCGCTCCAGATCTTCATAGGTAAAGACCAAAGGTGTATCGACCAACCCATTGATCATCAGTCTATAATCACTTTTCTTGAGATCAATTGCACCCGAGTGGTGCCGCTCAAAAGCGCAGCCTTGCGGTGTAATCGTGCCATCGAGCGCATGGATCGGTGTGAAATTGATCGAACTGACCGTATCAGCGGTCAACCATTCAACATTGCGTCGAATGACATCCCCCTCATGTTCAATTGGCAGACCATAAGGGGTAGCATCCACACCATCACCGAAGCTTTGCGCCCAATCTTGGGGCTCAACAATCAAAAGATCGGCGGTTTGCGCATGCGCTGCAGACGAGGTCACAACCCCTGCCCCGACAGCCGCCGCGCCACTTAAGAACGCCCGGCGGGATGGTTTTTTTGCGTCATATGTCGACATAATATTTTCCTTCAATCATACAGGACTGCCTCAGGCCCCGATAACCTCAACTGAATTGTTCGGATCCAGTAAGATCGTCCCTTGCTTGCGGATATGGTTTTCCACCAAATCCCAAATTTGCGGCCCCTCAGTACCTTCGTTGACGCTGGCCCAACCGGCGATCGTATAGGTTTTCGCAGACTCGATCTTCTCGCCTGTTTTCAACAAAGTCATTTCAGTGATCCGCTGACCCTGGGGTTTGTTGATATCGATCCGATAGCCAAGGCCCCCCACCCGCACCATATCCCCGCCTTGCTGATAGTAGGGATCCGGGTTGAACAAATTATCGGCGACATCTTCCAAGACAATATGCAAGAATTCACCGGTCATCTCTGTGCGATAGGCCTCTCCATAAGACATTGAAGTAACGTTCCAAATATCTTCACGGGTAATATCTTGGCCCGGTAAGATTGACGGCCCCCATCGCACGCCGGGCGACAAGGCGATATCTGCGTCCCGCTCTTCGATCAATGCGTTGCAAATGAGATCGTCCCATGTACCGTTGAAATTTCCACGGCGGTAAAGTGTTTGATTTTCTGCAGTGCGGCCAATGACTTCACGCAGCTCACTCTCATAGGGGGCGCGCTGTGCGTCGATAACTTTTGCAACCTCTGCATCTGGCTCAATCACATCTGAGAAGATCGGGATCAGCTTGTGACGGAAACCCATCATCTGCCCATTGCGCACATCCAGATCAACACGACTTACGAATTTACCATTAGAGCCTGACGCCACAATGATGGTTTTGCCCACCAAAAGCGGCTCGGGCAAAGCGTCATGCGTATGGCCAGACAGGATCACATCAATTCCTGTCACAATTCCGGCCATTTGTTTATCCACATCAAAGCCGTTGTGACTTAAACAGACCACCAAATCAGCTCCTTTGGCGCGCACTTCATCCACCATCATTTGCATGTTCTCATCACGGATACCGAAGGCATATTCTGGGAACATCCACCCCGGATTGGCGATGGGCATATAGGGGAAGCCTGACCAATCACTGCAACCTTCACCCCACCGGTTTCAAAGAACTTATAGGGAGGAAACATATCGGTCGGCTCATCCCATTCGCTGTCAAAGATATTTTGCCCCAAAGCCGCGAAAGGCAGGCCTTCAACAATCTCATTGACCCGCTCGCTGCCCAAAGTGAACTCCCAGTGGAAGGTCATCGCATCGGGGCGCAGGGCATTCATGACATTCACCATATCTTGGCCCGCGGTCTTGTGGCAGGTGTAAGAGCCATGCCAAGTATCTCCCCCATCCAGCAGCAAAGCATCCGGGCGCTCCGTGCGAATTTGGTTGATGACAGTTGCGACACGGTCCAATCCACCAACACGTCCATATCCCTTGGCCAGAGCGGAAAAGTCATTGTAGGTCAGCGCATAGGCAGAGGCGCTGCCGTCATTAATTCCATAGAGCTTACGAAAATTCGCCCCGGTAACATGTGGCACCTGTCCGCGGTTGGCGCCAACACCGATATTTATCTCCGGTTCGCGGAAGAAAATCGGCTTCATCTGAGCATGAATATCTGTGACATGGATTAAAGAGACATTGCCAAAGGTCTCAAATTCAAGCAACTTGCTTTGCGTCAGCGACTGCTGTGCAGCCAGTCGCCCCCAGTTCCCAACGCCAGATCCACCATAAAGCGCAGCCGCGGCCATACTGGTTTGCAAAAAATCACGACGAGATATCATTTCAGTCCTCACATCCGCGCCACATATGCACGATATTGAATTCGTTTGATTATAAAAGAACCCACGCCCTGCAATCGGGACATGGGTTCCTTAAACTTAACTTAGTTTCGGACCGATGGAGTCTCTACAGACAGACCGTTCCCACGCGCCGCGAGATACAGCTCAAGAGCCTTAAACTCGTCACCACCCACTTTGAACGGTGTTGCGCGAATGTTTTTCATACAACCTTTGAAACGTGCATGGGCCGAGTTCAATTTAGCATTTTTCAACCGATAGGTTGGAAAGCCGTTTATTTGACCTTGGCTCAGGTGATCGGCGCGGATCATGACACCGTAATTGTCTTCATGACAATTTGAGCAGGCCATATCCAACTGACCGACGCGCTGGTAATACAGATCCTTACCGCGTTCAAAGAATGGGGCTGCATCGCCATCGACCGCAACATTGATCGACATGCCACGCGATTGCAGACCAATCAATGCAGTCACAGCCGTCATTTGACCACCGGTATACTTCCAAGGTTCCGCCCCCATGCGCTCTGTGCGGCACTCATTGACTAAGTTTTCCATGGTGACCAATTCACCATTTTCAACCCGTGGAAGTGCTGGACGCAGGCCCGCAAAATCGACTACATCTTCGTGACAGCTTGCGCAGGCCTTGCCCTCAGATCCTTCAACCTTGTCAAATAAATCAATACCTTGATCGACAAACACGAAAGCAGGATTTTCAAAATCATCCATTTGCAGCGACTGGGTTTCACCAGATCTAAAGTGCCATCCAGAATAGACCGTATCAAGGTTCTCAGCAAAGGCCGGTGCAGCCGCGCGAGTATTGATAACATCCCCATCCACCGCCAATATTGAGTCGTCTTGTGCAGACGCAAACCCAGCGGACAAAGCCACAACGGCCGCATTCGTTAGTAAAGTCTTGAATTCCATTTTCAGTCCTCCCTAGACCACAAGATATTAGGCTATTTTTATTTTCTTTGAGGTCTCATAGACAGAACCATCATCGTCATACCATGTGAATTTGAACTCACCGGCTTCGGGCACCATGGCTTCAAATTGGAAGTATGGATTTGTGGAAATCGCAGGTTCCAAATTCACGTCGATGATATTTTGTCCGTTAAAATCGGCGACAAACCGATTGATGATTGAGCGCGGAATGATGTTTCCGTCGCCATCTTTGCGCACACCAGATTCCATCTTATGGCTGATCAAAGTCTTGATCGTGATCACATCACCTGCTGCGGCCGATTTTGGAACCTTAACGCGTGGTTTTACACCTTTCGCCATCAGTACTTCTCCTTAAATTCTGAGTTTAGCCGCCGCAGCCGCCGATTGTTACTTTTACAGTTGCACCCGCCGTGCGGAATGAGCCGTCTGCCATTTTCGCGACAGCAACCACGTCTTGGGTCTTTGCCAAACGAATGCGCGTCGCACCGGCGCGCGTGCCCGCCATTGGACCAAAGTTAAATGTAGCGACCGCTGGCGTTGGGTTGCCTGTCGCCAAAAGCATGATGGACACCGCGCCGGGTGCGCTGACCGATACCGGCACAGTATTGCCATTTTCTGCAATTTCTGGGGCAGTCAGATCAATGCCGCCCTCTGTAACACTGGCACCGCCAGTAAAGGCCGCAATCGCATCATCTGTTTTCGATGCAAAGGCTGGCATACCCGCGAAACTCGCGGCCGCAAAAGCGCCAGATCCGAGGGCCAAAATGTTTCGTCTCGTAAATTCCATGTTGTGTCTCCCTGATCTTATTCAGATCTTTAGTCTTTAAGGGTCAAAAGATATGCCACCACATCTTCAACTTGTTGGGCAGTCAGGATCGATTTGCCATCAAACTTCTTGAGCGGGCGCTCATAGCCGCTGTCGATGTAAAACGCCGGCATGATCGTTCCCTCGAACATCATCTTCGCGTTAACGACGATCCCACGCAATTCAGTTTCTTCCCAGCGATCACCAACGCCAGTCAATGGCGGGCCGACTTCACCGTGGAATTGCTGCTCGGGCATGTCATCATTCATGTGACACGCGAGGCAATTGCCCTGTTTGCGATTCATAAAGGTTTTGCGGCCTGCGGCGGCATCGCCAGCCGATCCAGTCAAGGACGCCATCACAGAGCCATCCTCAAAAGCCACATCACTTGGCGCGTTCTCTGCCAAAGCGCTTGTCACACTCAACACCGACACGGCAGCGATTGTAAAAATATTTCTCATGCGTCCTCCCGAAACACTTTTTATTTGTGTGTACCGTAGTCGACCAAGAGGGCATCAATCAACCACAAATTCACATTAATGAATTTATTATTTCTTGATTTGCTTTAGAATATACTTACTTTGCTCGGAAAATTTGCGCGCATGATATTTTTGAAAACTCTCTTCCCCCTCATAACCATGCTCAACAACCCAATTTAACATATTGAATGTTGTGTGTTTTCCGAAGGCTCCAGGCATAGATGCTACAGCGGCCTGATTGGCAGAAACATCTCCGCCCACCTCTTCAGAAAAAAATAGAATGGAAGGGGTAAACAATGCGCCCCAGCGGCGAACCATCTCTTTTTCGGGCAATATGGTGCCGTCAAAGTCCGTGACTTCGACGGCTCCGAACATATTTATCTGCACAACAAAGAAATTTTCCTCGATATAATCGGCGATTTTGGCAACAGGAAAAACGTCCTCATGCATTTTCTTGCAATAGATACAGCCTCTTTGCTCAATGATGACCATAAGTCGTTTGCCTTCGGCGTTGGCATCGGCCAGATCCTCTGACAGATCTTTAAACGTGTCTCGCATCCACGGCGCTTTATGCAAACCATCGTCGCCCATTTCGGCCAAACCTATGGTTGCACTCATGAAAACAGCAGCGGCGATCAAAATTAAACGTTTGATGGCAGTCCCTTCCTATCCGATACGCACAAAACTGGGCACAAGTTCTAAAATCCATTGCGCAATATAGTTCATGGAGTTTGTCGCGATGAGCAATCCAAAGAGAATCAAAAACACCCCCATGGCTCTTTCCACTAAGGCCAAGTGCCGTCGAAACCGCGCCATCCAGCGCATGAATGGGGCGATAAACAAAGCCGCGATGATGAAGGGCAACGTCATGCCTAGCCCATAGGTCAAGAGTAGCAACGCCCCATTCCAAGCGGTTTCCGCACTCGCCGCGGTAAATAAAATCGCCGCTAGAACCGGACCGACACAGGGGGTCCAGCCAAAAGCAAAGGCCAGACCGACCACATAGGAACCGGCCAGGCCGAGATGAGACATTCTCGAGGCATCAAAACTCACCTGTCGGTAAAGCAAAGCAATCTTGATCACCCCAAGGAAATGTAAGCCCATCGTGATGATAATGGCGGCTGCCACCCAACGTAGAATATCAAAATATTCGCGCACCACTTGACCAAAGGTGGTCGCAGCCGCTCCCAAACCTAAGAAAATCGTGATCACCCCAGCGGCAAAAAACATCGCCGCAAGCACGGCACGGCGCCGCGTGGCCGGTTCGATCTGTGAGTCGCTGTTGATTTGGTTCATCCCAACCCCAGCCAAATAACTGAGATAAAATGGTACAATTGGCAAAATACAGGGAGAAACAAAGGATAAAAGACCCGCAAAAAATGCTGANACGATGGAAATGTCGAACATAAGGGGCCGCCTATATTGCAATNTGATAATTTCATATTACANTTTNTGAATACGAAAGGTCAATTTCCAAATGTGGACGAAAGCACTGAGCCTCACCCTTNCGATGCTTGCCCTACCAGCTATGGCGGAGACACGCTTGATTATGNCCGAGGAAGAGGGCTGTGTATGGTGTGCCCGCTGGAACGAAGAAATTGGCCCGATTTATCCCAAAACCCCTGAAGGCCGCGCCGCACCGCTTTTGCGCTTGGATCTGCATGAGACCCTGCCAGCAGAGTTGCAATTTACCCGCAGCCTGCATTTTACGCCAACCTTTGTGCTGATGGTGGATGGGGTTGAAGCCTCCAGAATCGAAGGTTACCCTGGGCAAGATTTCTTTTGGGGCCTTCTGGAGCAGATGCTGATCGCTGCCGATGTGCTCTTAAGCCGATGAAATTCGTCTTATTGACCCCTGAGGGCCGAATATGCCACATATATTAGACAATGTGCATATGAGGCAGAACAAGACCATGGCTTTGCCGGTTTTTGACGAGAATATTTGTCCCGAAGATTTGGACAAAATGGCAGGTAACGCGGTTCGGGCTGCAAACTTCCTCAAGGCAATCAGCCATGAGGGGCGCTTGATGATTCTGTGTTATCTTGCCTCTGGTGAAAAATCAGTTACGGATCTGGAAGAGCTGCTCTCTGCCCGCCAAGCCGCCGTGTCGCAGCAATTGTCGCGTCTTAGGATGGAGGGCCTTGTAACCCCACGTCGCGATGGCAAGGTCATTTATTATAGTTTGACCGATAAACGCTCCACACAAATCATGGAGGTCGTCTATGATCTCTTTTGTCGAGACTCATAAGGCAATCACATGCTGGACACGCTGTCAGAACCGGTAATTGTCGCATGGATCGGCTTAGCTGGTGGGGTAGTTCTTGGCCTCGCGGCCCGCATTGGCCGTTTTTGCACCCTCGGCGCTCTGGAAGATTTTTTTTACGGCGACAGTGTTGAGCGCCTGCGCATGTGGGGCATTGCGATTGGCCTGTCGATTGTGGGCAGCTTCGCCGCCCAAGCGCTTGGTTGGGTCGATCTGACCCAAGCCATTTACCTCTCAGCCGCTTGGAACCCATGGGCCAGCGTCCTGGGCGGCTTCACCTTTGGCTATGGCATGGCACTAACAGGCAACTGTGGCTATGGCGCATTGGCACGATTGGGGGGCGGAGATATCCGCGCCTTCATCATTGTGCTGGTGATGGGCATTTTCGCCTATATGACGATTGCAGGACCCTTGGCCTATATGCGCATTTGGCTCTTCGGCGGCGGCAGTGCCGCCCCTACCCCGCCAAGCATTGCATTTGCGCTGTCCCACCAGTTCGGACTGTCCCTAACTTGGATCGGGATGGGCATTGGATTTTTCATCTTTGCCCTCGCCGCGGCCAGTCGTTCGGTTTGGCAAAACCCCAACACATTGCTCTGGGGCGCGCTGGTCGCAGTGGCGATTGTATATGGCTGGATTGGCACGCAATGGGTTGCCACCCATGGTTTCGAAGGGCTGCCACTCGTCACCCATACCTTCTCTGCCCCCATAGGAGAAAGCCTGATCTACCTGATGAGCGCCAGCGGAAATTCCGTGAGCTTTGCCACGGGATCTGTCTTGGGAGTCTTAATAGGCGCATTTCTTGGCTCCGTATACAAAGGGCACTTCCGTTGGGAGGCCTGTGACGATGCGCGCGAGTTGCGCCGGCAAATCTTTGGAGCGGCGCTCATGGGAATCGGATCAGTCTTGGCGCTGGGATGCAGCGTGGGACAGGGACTATCCGCCTTCTCCACCCTCGCCTATGGCGCTCCAGTGACATTGATCTGCATCACAATTGGCGCCGCGATCGGGCTGCGCCAATTAATCCAAGGGTTCCATCAAATTGATTGAAGCCTGCGGCATCGTGATCACGCATAGCGATCATGTTCTGCCACCATCGCAATTAGGACCAAATTTCTGCACCACAATTGCGCGCCTCGGATAGGGTTCTCAGGTTACTGCCGCCTGCGGAACCATATCCCGTCCATCCCGCGCTCGCCAGAATTTTGTCGTCCCAGCCCCATTTGCATCCCGCTGGGTTAAGAGGCAAGTGGGGCTCATACAACAAAAGGTATCTGAAATGTTTGAACAACTCGGTTTCGAAACCCTGAATCCTGTACAGGCGTCGCTGATTTTAGCATTGATCCTTGGCGCGCTATTCGGCGCGATCGCGCAACACCTCAAGTTTTGCTTTCGCAGCGCTGTTGTGGGCACCGGAAATCAAGCGCAATCCGCGCGCGGCCTGTGGTTGGTCGCCCTAGGAACAGCTGTGCTGGTCACGCAGCTGTTAACCGTCACCGGCTATATCTCGTTTGATGGTCACCGTTTGCTGGATAATGATCTGCCGATTGCGGCGATCCTCGTCGGCGGTGTGATGTTTGGCATTGGCATGGTGCTCACCCGTGGCTGTATCTCCCGCCTCACCGTACTGACAGGCTCGGGCAATCTACGCGCCCTGACGGTGCTTATCATCTTTGCTGTGCTCGCCCACGCAACCCTCAAAGGCATTCTTGCCCCTCTGCGGGTCTGGCTCGGCTCTGTCACCCTGCCCATGGGTGAAGTCAGCTCTCTTGCCGATATCCCTGGCGGCGCTGCGGTTTGGGCGGTTGTATTGGCTTTAACCTGCTTTGCCCTCGCCGCCCGCTGTGGTATCGCTTGGAGCAAAGCGCTCTGGGCCGGTCTTTTGGGGCTCTTGGTCCCCGCCGGATGGCTTGGCACGGGCTTTGTCTTGCAGGATGAATTTGACCCAATCGTCATGCAATCTTTGTCATTTACCGCGCCAGCAGCAGATTTACTCTTTTGGACTGTCGCCTCCTCGGCGATCCCGGCCGGATTCGGTGTCGGATTGATCCTTGGCGTCGTCCTCGGAGCCGCCGCAGCCTCCCTCAGCAAAAGGGAATTTCAATGGCAATCGTTTGACGCGCCGAAACAAACCGGCCGCTATTTCTTAGGCGGGACACTCATGGGCGTGGGCGGTGTTTTGGCCGGTGGCTGTACCGTCGGCGCAGGGCTGGCGGGCATCGCAAGCCTAAGCATCGCTGCGCTGCTTGCCCTAGCATCAATCGCCCTCGGCGGTTGGGCGATGCGGGCGCTGTTGTCGGAAGAAAAAACTGCAGCTCTTGGCGCGCATTAAAAATTAAGCACCCAGATTAACCACCCAGCTTATGCGCCAAGGGCGAGGCATACCGCCCTTGGCGCGCCGGCCCTTACAGCGCTTGCAAGCGTTTGAACAACGACGACGTATCCCAGCGCCCGCCCCCCATCTTCTGCACATCTTTGTAAAATTGATCGACCAAAGCCGTCACGGGCAGGCTCGCGCCGTTATCATCTGCCGTCGCCAGACATATTCCCAGATCCTTGCGCATCCAATCCACAGCGAAGCCATGCTCAAAGTGATCGTCCAACATTGTCTCGTAGCGGTTGGACATTTGCCAACTTCCAGCGGCGCCTTGGCTGATGACCTCGACCACTGATGCCCCATCAAGACCGGCTTTTGAGGCGAAATGCAGTGCCTCTGCCAGGCCTTGTACCAAACCGGCAATGGCAATCTGGTTGCACATCTTAGTCATCTGCCCCGCACCGCTCTGGCCAATGCGGCGGCAGAGTTTTGAATAGACGCCCATCACAGGCGCGGCGCGATCAAAATCGATCTGATCACCACCGCACATGATCGACAATTGGCCATTTTCAGCGCCCGCCTGGCCACCAGATACAGGCGCATCAACGAAGGCTATGGCTCTGCTGCGCGCGGCGTCATAGAGCTCACGGGTGACCGCGGCAGACACCGTGGTGTGATCTACGAAAATACTGCCCTCGGCCATGGTCGCAAAAGCGCCATCCGGGCCCAAACAAACCGATCGTAAATCGTCATCATTGCCAACGCAGGCCATAACCATCTCAGCACTCATTGCCGCTTGGGCTGGGGTTTCGGCAGTTTTACCGCCGTGCTCAGACACCCAAGCGTCGGCCTTTGAAGCGGTACGGTTGTAAACAGTGACCTCATGGCCCGCACGCGCCAAATGCCCCGCCATAGGGTAGCCCATGACTCCCAATCCTAAGAATGTAATTTTTTTCATTGTTCTGTCCATTTCAGTTAAAGCCGACCGTCGGGTGTATCACTCGCCAGGAATCTATCCAAATTATCGAGGGTACGAAAGCCCATAGCGCTCCGCATCTGGCGCTTTGCACTGCCAATATGAGAATGGATAAAATGTTATCAAAGCGACGAAGCGAAAGGTTTTCACTGGGCTGGTCTGGAACCGACGCAAAGCCGCCAAGAATATCACCTCATCCACCAAAGCTCCGCGCGCCGTTTTTACACCCACCGCAACCAAACTCGAATCGTACTATTGGACCACCTCTTAGAAAAGCTGGGCTGATGCACCCGTCTGCCAACACAGACCCTCAATAAGTATAATGCACAGACACCCTGCGCCGACAGACAAATTCGCGGTGCTGTTGGGTACGATCGACAGAAAGGTCACAATCCGTTTTCTACCAGATCCTAGCGTCCTTCAACGCGATGGCAGAGACAGAGACACTGTCTTTGACGACCTTACGAGCGCACAAGCTATCACTAATCTCTGAAACACCCTTGCATAGCACCATCTCAACAAAGACACGAGAGCAGCGCCGGCCTTGGGGCAAAATGCTCATATCCGCTCACTTTTGGCCGGTTCGTCAGCTATAGGTGTCGTCGCGGGCTGAATGCCAGGATGCGCGCCTGTCTTCGCTCATACAGCGGGAGCGTTTAGACCAAAGTTCGGCGCACGGCGTCTTTCCAACCGGTGTATAGATCTGTGCGTTCTAGATCTGTCATCTGCGGCTCAAAGCGGCAATCGCGGGCCCAGCTCTCTGCGAACCCCTGTTGATCGGGATAAATGCCAGCGCGTGAGCCAGCCAACCATGCAGCGCCCAAAGCTGTGGTTTCCAAAACCTTCGGCCGATCCACCGGCGCACCGAGAATATCTGCGAGAAACTGCATCGTCCAATCAGACGCGGTCATGCCCCCATCCACGCGCAAAACCGCCTCACCTGGCGTTCCCATGTCATCTTGCATCGCCAGCAGCAGATCACGGGTTTGGTAGCCGACGCTTTGGAGCGCCGCTTTGGCAAATTCCTTGGGACCGGAGTTGCGAGTCAATCCGAAGATCGCGCCACGACATTCGGCGTTCCAATAAGGAGCGCCCAGCCCGGTGAAGGCAGGCACAAGGTATAACGATTGGGTGGAATCGGCGCCGGCGGCCATGTCAGCGGTTTCATGGGCCGCAGAAATCAATCCCAGCCCGTCGCGCAGCCATTGCACCACCGCCCCGGCGATAAAGATCGAGCCTTCCAACGCGTAGGTCGGTTTGCCGTCAAATTGATATGCGATCGTGCCAAGCATCCTATTTTTCGATGAGACCAAAGTATCGCCCGTGTTGAGCAGCGCAAAGCAGCCCGTGCCATAGGTCGATTTCAACATCCCAGGCTCAAAACATGCCTGGCCAATGGTCGCGGCCTGTTGATCCCCCGCCACGCCGAGAACGGGAATATCTGCACCAAACACATGGGTTGTTCCAAACTCTGAGGCGCAATCGCGCACTTCGGGCAGCATACTCTGCGGCACTTCCATAAGCGCGCATATCTGTGCATCCCAGCAGCCTCGACGAATGTCATAAAGCATGGTCCGCGCTGCATTGGTGGCGTCGGTCACATGCGCGCGGCCCTCCGTGAGCTTCCAAATCAAATAGCTGTCCATAGTCCCAAACAGCAAGTCGCCCCGCGCCGCACGTTCAGCCGCCCCGTCCACATGAGACAGCAGCCAATGCAGCTTGGTCGCGGAAAAATAAGGATCCAGCAAAAGGCCGGTCTTTTGCGTGATTTCAGCCTCATTTCCTTCTGCGCGCAGACGATCACAAAACGCCGATGTGCGCCGGTCCTGCCACACAATTGCCCTATGGATTGGCGCGCCGGTTTTGCGGTCCCACACTAGGGTTGTTTCACGTTGATTGGTAATGCCGATGGCCGCGATATCTTTGGCTGTGCAGCCCGCTTGCTCCATCACCCCCCTAACAACCGCTTGCACTGAGGTCCAAATCTCCTCTGCATCATGCTCAACCCATCCCGATTGCGGGAAATATTGCTGAAATTCCTGCTGACAAGATTGAACCGGGCGCATCTGTGTATCAAAAAGAATGGCGCGGCTCGAAGTGGTGCCTTGATCAATAGCCAAAATATAGGTCATGGGAACTCCCGCCGGTTAAGGACATTTACGCTTCAAAATGTGCCGTGACTGCCGGGGCGATGTAAAGAGAATTTAACCGCGAAATCCCGTTGCAACGACGAATTTTTCTGACGAATTGGAGCGTGATGCCGGCGGTTTCATATTGATGACTTTGGTAAATTTTTGCTTGAGCAGCGCTTGCAGCTCGCCTTCTGCGCCGCCGGCCAAAACCTTGGCCACTAAAGTCCCGCCAGGGGTGAGCACGTCAAAAGCAAAATAGGCCGCCGCTTCGCACAATGCGATGATGCGCAAATGGTCGGTCTGCTTATGGCCAGAGGAGGCCGCAGCCATATCCGACATCACCACATCAGCCGGCCCATTGAGCCAGGCTTTCACCTTGGCATCCGCATCATCCTCCATGAAGTCCAACACATGAATTTCCGCGCCAGGAATGCTCTCGACCTCTTGCAAATCCACACCCAAAATCGTCCCTACTTTCTTGCCCTGCCGCGTGCCCAATGCATTGATCCGCTTGACCGCCACTTGACACCATCCGCCCGGTGCACAGCCCAGATCCACAACCCGCGCCCCGGGCACCAAAAACCGAAACTTATCATCAAGTTCTAATATTTTATAGGCCGCACGCCCACGATACCCATCCGCCTGTGCCCGCTTAACATAGGGGTCATTCAGCTGGCGCTCCAGCCAAAGCGTTGAGGACAGTTTCCGCCCCCGTGCCGTTTTCACTTTGACGCGCAGATCTCGCTGGCCGCGACCACTGTTATTGCCTGGAGTTTTCACCATATCGCCTCAACTCTTTTGTTCACGCAAAACACCGTCTGCGCTCATTTGCGCATAGAGTAAACCCTCACGCAGGCCTCTATCGGCCACCGAGAGTTTATGGGTGGGCCAGCAGCGCAGCAATGCTTGTAAGATTGCAGCTCCAGACATGATAAGCGCCTGGCGATCCTTGCCAATGCGCGGATCATTTTGACGTCCGACCGGGCCCAAACGCAGGTAATCATGGATCACCTTGTCAATTTCGATCGAAGACATGGCCAGCCCATCGACTTTGGTACGATCATAGCGCCGCAATCCCA
>NYTV01000023.1 GCA_002683685.1 Paracoccaceae bacterium | reverse complement strand
AAGAAACCTGGCGCGAGGGCATTGGCCGTGATGCCACTCGCGGACCACGTTTCAGCCATCGCACGAGTCATCTGCTCAACGGCCCCTTTGGAAGCCCCATAGCTGATGCCATTGGCAAAAGCCCGGCGCGATTGCAGAGAGGCAAAATTGATGATCCGACCCCAGCCCTTCTCTTGCATTCCCGGCACCATAGATTTGGCCAAAAAGAATGGCGCGGCAACATTGAGGTTTTGGGTCACATCCCAATCGGCATCCGTCATCTCATCGGCTGGCCGGCGGGTGTTGATACCCGCAGCATTGATCAAAATATCGGGCGCACCAAACGGCTTGGCCGCTTGTGCTGCCACATCGGCCAGACAAGAACGATCGGACAGATCAGCCGCTAGAATGGCGGTTTCGCCTGGCGCTTGCTCGGACCAATCGGCAAGAGCATCCGCACGGCGGGCAATCGCAACCACCCGGGCGCCGTGGGCGGCAAGCAAGCTGGCCGCCCCCTGCCCCAAACCGCTGGACGCTCCGGTGACAACCGCGATCTTACCCTCAACGCTGAACAATGACGCAGGCCTCATCGGTTAGCCCTGCGCTGACAGATCAAAGTTTTCACCCGGATAGTATTTCGCCAAACGAATATCTGCCGTGCGCGCATGGCCTTCCATGCCCTCAAGCCGCGAAATGCGTGCGGTGGCAATGGCCACGTCTTTGGCGCCATCGCGAGTGGCGCGCTGCCAAGTGACCAATTTCATGTATTTATGAACAGATAGACCGCCCGTGTATTTGGCCGAACGTGAGGTGGGCAAGCAATGGTTCGGACCCGAGGCCTTATCACCGTAGGCAACCGTCGTTTCCTCACCCAGGAACAATGAGCCATAGCAGCTCAAGCGATCAAGCCACCAATCCAAATCATCGGCCTGCACAGTCAAATGCTCGGGCGCATATTCATCAGAGGTGGCGGCCATTTCTTCACGATCTTCGCACAAGATCACTTCCGCGTAATCTCGCCAGGCCGCTTCGGCATTGATCCGATTAAGCTCGGGCAAATCCGCGATCAGGCCGGGAACAATATCCAGAACTTTTTGCGCCAAAGGCTCATTATCCGTCACCAGCCAAACTGGTGAATTATACCCATGCTCCGCCTGTCCGACCAAATCGGCAGCAACAATCTCGGCATCCGCGCTGCCATCCGCAATCACCAAGCTGTCAGTTGGACCAGCAATCATATCAATGCCAACGCGGCCAAACAAAATGCGTTTGGCCTCAGCTACAAACTGATTGCCCGGTCCGACAATTATATCGGCCTCAGGCAGGCCAAACAGTCCAAAGGTCATGGAAGCCACACCTTGGACTCCCCCCATGGCCAAAATCTTATCAGCGCCGCAGTGATGGGCTGCATAGATGATTGCCGGCGCGATACCTGCGTCTTTGGCGGGAGGCGAACAGGCTGTGATATGTCTGCACCCGGCGACCTTCGCTGTGGTCACTGTCATAATCGCACTGGCGATATGGCTGTAACGCCCGCCAGGGATGTAGCAGCCAGCCGCATTACAGGGGATGCTTTTTTGCCCAGCAATCAAACCTGGCACAATTTCTTTCTCAAAATCGGTGATCGTGCCGCGTTGCGCCTCAGCGAAGAGTTTGACATTGGCATGAGCAAATTGGATGTCTTGCTTCAGCTTTTCGGGCACCAGATCACAAGCTGCTTGGATTTCTGCCTCGGTTAAAATCAAATTTCCATCATAGCCGTCAAACTTCGCCGCATATTCAAGCGCAGCGGCGTCACCCCCCGTTTCGATATCATTTAAAATTCCCATGACCGTCGCGCGCACGTCATCGCTGCCAGTCGAAGCGGTTTTGGTAGATTTCTTGAGATAGACCCGAGCCATTGCAAACATCCTTGAAAGCTATTTGTGTTATCGACTCATTGTGTAAGCGCTTGCATTGGACTATGCAAGCGCTTACATTCATCTGAAGCAACGAATGGGAAATTAACATGCGTGACAGCAACCGCCCAAGCCTCGAAGATGTCGCCGCATTGGCCGGCGTGTCGACGGCATCCATCTCGCGTTGCATAAACTCGCCTCAAAAAGTAGCAGAGCCCACGCGGAAGCGGATTCAAAATGCCATCGAAACCCTCGGCTATGTGCCCCATTTCGGTGGTCGCGCTCTGGCGCGCAATCGCACCAATACCATTGGCGCGATCATTCCGACGATGGACAACGCAATGTTCGCCAGCGGCCTGCAAGCCTTTCAAGAGACACTGAGCGCCGCAAGGGTGACCCTGCTGGTCGGCAGTTCCAACTATGACCCGGACCAGGAATTTGACGCCATTCGCTCTTTGCTGTCACAGGGCGCTGATGGCTTGTTGTTGATTGGGGCAGCACGGCCCCAAAAAACCTTGGCTTTCTTAACACAACACGCCGTACCGCATGTCTTGGCATGGTGTTGCCCAAAAACAGGCCACTCGCCAAGCGTCGGCTTTGACAATCAAAAATCCGGCCATGACATCACAGCGCATGTTTTGGCCCATGGGCATCGTAAACTGGCGGTTATTTGCGGCCTCCGAGAGGGTAACGACCGCGCCACCGCCCGCGTCCTAGGCATCAAACAAGCAATCGCGCGCCAATCGGGTGCGCAATTATTGGGGCTTGAAGAGTGTAAATATAGTTTTGAAGAGGCCGGCGCCGCTTTCGCGCAGCTATTGTCGAAGCCAGAAAAACCCTCGGCCGTGATTTGCGGCAGCGATGTTCTGGCGGTTGGTGCCATGCTGCAAGCTCACAAAATGGGACTGCGTGTTCCAGAAGATATTTCCATCACCGGATTTGACGATATTTCCCTCGCGCGCGTCACCACGCCAAGCCTAACAACGGTGCGCGTGCCGCAGCACGCCATGGGTCGCAAGGCCGCACAGGTCTTATTGGCCCTACTAAATCAAGAACTCGGGCAAGACCTACAGCACGAGTTGATGACAACCATCGTCGACAGAGGCACGCTTGCGCGGGTCTAGGCGGATCGCTGTTGCCCGCTCAAGCGCCTGTGTTGGTCATTCAAACAAGACATCACGCATCAACCGTGCGCCATCAATGAGAACCTGTCGCTTTGACCAGGCGTCTTCATAGGTCAGCCTCTGAATCGGGCCGTGAAAGGCCAAAGAGGCGACATACCGACTGCGTTCGTCCAAAATCGGCACGGCCACCGCAACCATACCAGTGAAAAATTCTTCGCGATCCAAGGCATAGCCATTTTTCGCCACCTGTTTGAGTTCAGACAAAAGCGCGTCTTCCGTGCACAGCGTATTTGGCGTTAAATTCTTGAGCTGCAAACTGCGCACCATTGCTTGGCGGGCCTTCGGGGTCAGGCTGGCCAGAAAGGTTTTACCGCTAGCCGTGCAGTGAAACGGCACATGGGTCCCCACAGGCAATTGCACCCGAAAGGGCCAATCGGTTTCGACCCGGTCCACATAGATCATCCCGGCGCTATCGGGGACCACGAAATTGACCGTCTCACCAACCTCATCCGCCACCCGCTGCATCACCTGGTGACGCGCGATGTGATTGCGCGAGGCATGAAGAAGACCTGACGCCATGAGCCTCGAGCGCCGCGTGGGGCGCAGTTTTTTGCCATCTTCTTCACGGGCCAAAAACCCCTCATGCTCCAACTTGGCGCAAAGGCGGTGGATGGTTTGCTTGGGCAGGCCAATGGATTGGTTGATCTCTGTCGGCGATAGAGCGCGATCTGAGCGCCCCAAAACTTCGAGGATCAGCAATGTGCGTAAATTCGTCGGAATGCGATCTTCCATTGTTCTCTCACTTCAATCTCTCGACCCAAATTTCGCACCGCGCGCATGCAAAATTATATTGCCGAATCTCATCTTTCCTGCATACTAGCACAAATGTTGCAAAAACGAGAAAAAAAGTCTCATTTTTTGATTAGTGGAGCGAAATTGGAGTTTGACTTTGTTATAATTGGGGCGGGATCAGCCGGCTGTGCGCTGGCCAATCGGCTGTCGGCAGATACAAAATATTCTGTGGCTGTGCTGGAAGCAGGTGGGCGTGACATCAACCCATGGATCCACATCCCGGTTGGATATTTCAAAACGATGGACAATCCCAAAACCGATTGGCGTTATCGGACAGAAAGTGATCCGGGCCTGAACGGCCGGGATATCCCCTGGCCGCGCGGCCGCGTTTTAGGGGGCTGCAGCTCGATCAACGGGCTGCTTTATGTGCGCGGGCAAGCGGAAGATTTCAACCATTGGCGACAACTGGGCAACACCGGCTGGGCTTGGGAAGATGTTCTGCCCTATTTCAAACGGGCCGAAACTTGGAAGGGTGGCGACGCAAGCAGTCCAGAGCGCGGCCAAGACGGTCCGCTGTCCGTATCCCCCACCCGTTTGAAACGCGAAATCGTTGATAAATGGCTCGATGCCGCCGTTGCTGCCGGATATAAACGCAACCCCGACTACAATGGCTCCGATCAAGAAGGGGTGGGGTATTTTCAGCTGACCATCGACAAAGGGCGGCGCTGCTCCAGCGCGGTGGCTTACCTAAAGCCCGCGCGCAATCGCAAAAACCTGACCATCATCACCCATGCGCAGGCCGAAAAATTGCTGATTGAAGAGGGCGAGGCCAAGGGCGTTATTGCCAATATCAAAGGTCAAAGCCAAACTGTCCGCGCCCGTCGGGAAGTGATCTTAAGCGCAGGTGCCATCGGCTCACCGCAAATTCTCATGCTTTCAGGCATTGGCGCCGCGCAGGAATTGAAGGCAAAGGGTGTAGAGCCGATTTGCAATTTGCCCGGAGTTGGAAAAAATCTGCAAGACCATCTGCAAGCGCGGCCGGTTTTCAAGACCAATCTTTCAACCATAAACATTGAGACCAACAACATTTTCAAACAGGGCATGATCGCGCTGCAATATGCCATAAGCCAAACTGGACCAATGACCATGGCCGCCAGTCTTGGCACCGGATTTTTGAAAACAGATCAGATGCTCGCGACGCCAGATATTCAGTTTCATATCCAGCCGTTCAGCGCCTCTGCGCCGGCGGATGGGCCGCATAAGTTTTCGGCCTTCACCGCCTCCGTGCTGCAAATGCGCCCAGAAAGCACGGGTCATCTGGATTTAAAATCAGCCGATTGGCGCGATCACCCAGCAATTCACCCCAATTACCTGGCAACAAAACTCGATCAAGATACCATCGTGAAAGGCATCCAAATTGCCCGCCGCATTGCGCAATTTGAGCCTTTGAAATCACATATCACCGAAGAGTTTACCCCCGGGGCAAAAATCGGCATAGACGATTATGACGCGACGCTGAATTGGGCCCGCGACAATAGCGTGACCATCTATCACCCGACTGGCACATGCAAAATGGGCCAGGATGAAATGGCTGTTGTGGATGCAGATTTAAAAGTTCGTGGGGTCAAAGGCTTGCGCGTAGCCGATTGCTCCATCATGCCCACGATCACCTCCGGCAACACCAATGCACCGGCAATCATGATTGGAGAAAAACTGTCAGATATGATTTTGGAGGACGCCCGTTGATCCACTCTATTCATCTAACTGAGGAAGCCCAGAATGTTTGAGACTGCAATGGCCTATGGTCAAATCATAATCGCGGATTTGATCCTGTCAGGTGACAATGCTTTGATCATCGGCATGGCTGCGGCTGGCCTCTCGCCTCAATTGCGCAAACGGGCGATTTTTTACGGCATGGTGATTGCGGCTGTGCTGCGGATCGTATTCGCCGTGATTGCCACAACCCTTCTGGATATTCCCGGCATTTTGTTTATCGGCTCTGTCCTGCTTTTTTGGGTGTGCTGGCGCCTGTTTCAAGAAATTCGCGACAACATGGAACGCGAAGCGCAGGAGGCGATGCTCACCGCCAATGATCTCGAGCAGGGCTATACAGGCGCGCCGCGCAAAACCATGGCGGGGGCTCTGATCTCGATCACGATTGCCGACGTGTCCATGTCTCTCGACAATGTTCTTGCAGTGGCCGCAATTGCCGATGGCGACAAGCAAATCTTGATTTTCGGTTTGGGATTGGCAATCATACTCATGGCGTTCGCCGCCACTTTGATTATGAAGTTGCTTACAAATTATCCATGGATATCCTGGTTGGGATTGATTGTGCTACTCTACGTGGCCGGTGAAATGATGTTCCGTGGCTTTTTCGACATTAACCACGGCGTGGGGGCCCTCTTGGGGCTCGTGGAAGGCTGGGAGATCAGCAAAAGCCACTAAATAGAATTGGGATTTGGCGAAATTTTTATGGTGCCAATACTCTACGACCCGATGGTGTGCCCTCGGCCCGGGTCTGAAAACAATACGATGAGGGCACAACGTAAGGGAGGAAAACTTAAATGTTTAACCTGAAAACACTTGTCAAGACAGCCGCGATTACTGCGGTCAGCTTGGCTTTTGCGCCAGCGGCGTTTGCCGATGGTCATACAAAAGTACTGCGCATTCAATCAGTCTTACCCACCACGGGTGACGAGATTAAAATGGTGAGGGACTTTGGTGAAGACGTCTATGCCTTGACCGGTGGATCTTTGAAGCTTGAAGTTCTTGCTGCCGGTGCTGTGGTGGGATCCAGAGATGTTATGGATGCCGTGGATGCAGGGCTGGTTGAAGGTGGCTTTGCCTGGACACACTATTGGGCCGGCAAACACGTCGCTGCCAACCTCTTTGGTGCTCCCATCGCTGGCGCCGGCGTTGGCTTAGACGCACTGTCGTTCTTGTCATGGTTCCAATATGGCGGCGGCAAAGAGCTGTATGACCAACTTTGGGATGAAATGGGAGTCAATGTAAAAGGCTTTATGCTCCAACCTGTGGGTCCAGAAGCACTAGGTTGGTTCTCTGAACCAATCGCCTCCATGGACGACTTCCGCCAATACCGCTTCCGCGCCCCTCCAGGCATGGTTGGTCAAGCCTATAAAGACATCGGCGTTGCGTCCGTGGCGATGGGTGGAGGCGACATCCTTCCTGCTTTGGAAAAAGGCACAATCGACGCAGCTGAATGGTGCTGTCCAGTGGCAGATATGGCTTTTGGATTTCAAAAAGTTCTGAAGCATTACTACCTGCAGGGTCTGCACCAGGTCGTGGTTAATGCTGACCTGTATGTAAACGGGGATTTCTATGATGCTCTGACCGATACCGAGAAAAAAGCTCTTGAAGTAGCGGCTAATGCTTCTCTCTCGAAGTCAATGTCATATCGTATCCTTGCAAACGGTAAGGCGCTAAAAGATCTCACTGACAACCACGGCGTTATCTTGCATGACACTCCAGCAGATTATTTCCCAGCTTACATGGGTGCTGCCAAGGCACTCCTTGAAAAAGGCGCTGAAGAAAACGAATTCTTTGCTGAAGTTTGGCAGTCTCAAAAAGACTTTGCGGACGTTGCGGTTCCCTTCTGGGCCGGCGCACAGGCCTCAAATGCTGCTCTAGGCAAGGCACACGCTGATAGCTTGAAGTAAAACATAAAAATACGAGGCCAAACGGCCTCGTATTTCTTCTTATGAAAGCATTTTATATAAAAGTTTTCATAAGAAGAAATTAGAAAAATTTTTGGGAATAAAACCCATGGGAGGGCCGGATGGCTGAAGAAGTTGATCCAAAAAAGCTAGAAATAGCCGATGAGCTAATCGCTGAGCGTCGTGCTGAACGGCCTGGGGAAACACCAGATGACATGACGCCTTGGCAGAAGCCAATTACTGCAGCAATCGATATTACCAACGATTGGGCAGGCAAGCTTTTGTGCTTACTTATGGTTCCGTTAATCGGAGTAGTAGTGTTTGAAGTGGTTGCCCGAAATTCTTTTGCAATAATGTCAAGCTATGGATGGGATGAACTAGCCCGAAATTTAGGACTAGGACCAACTGTTTTTGCTTATGACATCAGCCGCATGATTGCCGGAGTTCTGTTCATGGGCGCGGCAGGATACGGCTTAATGCGTGGCGTGCATATTCGTGCTGATTTTATTTATCGGAATTGGAGTGATAAGACACAGGCTACTGTTGACGCTTTGTTATATATGGCGTTCTTCATTCCATCGATGATTTTCTTCACTATAATTGCATCACAATATTGGCTTGTTGCGTACAATTCCGGTGAGACGGCGTTTGACAGCACCTGGGGACCGCTCCTTTGGCCAGCTCGCTTAGCTATGCCGGTAGGTGGATTATTGCTATTACTGCAGGGATTTCCAGAGTTATTTCGCGCTTTTCACAAAATGGGAAAAGAGCGCGAGGCAATATTTGTTAAAGGATTAGTTCCGTATTTCGCAATCGTCAGCTTAATAATAGTTTCAGTTTTCTACCCAAATGCCCTACCACTTGCAGACTGGTTTTCTGGGATAATCGGAGATGGCCTTAGCCTATCAAAACCAACCATTGGTCTGATAATGCTGGGCGCAATGTTATTTGTAATTTTTATTGGATTTCCAATTTCCTTTACACTAATCTTTTTGGCGTTCGTATTCGGGATCTGGGGCTCAAACTTTAAGTTGACCACCCTTTTGATGACTCTCAACACCAATTCAACCATGCTAAACGATCAATTGATGGCAGTTCCACTATTCATTTTGATGGGTATTGTTATGGAAGCTG
Organism: Paracoccaceae bacterium; assembly: GCA_002683685.1. Taxonomy (GTDB): domain Bacteria; phylum Pseudomonadota; class Alphaproteobacteria; order Rhodobacterales; family Rhodobacteraceae; genus Planktomarina. Next base: position 15,910 of record NYTV01000023.1, on the reverse strand, counting down.
CGGGCTTAATGGAACGTTTATTTGCATCAATTCAGATGATTATGTCGCGCATACGGGGCTCATTATACATAGCTGTTCTGATTGTTTCTACAATATTTGCCGCCGCAACTGGCATTGTTGGCGCTTCAGTTACCCTTCTAGGTATTATGGCTGGTGCAACAATGACCCGTTCAGGCTATAACGTACAATTGGCCGCCGGTACAATTACAGCAGGGGGCACTTTAGGAATTCTAATTCCACCATCAATCATGTTGATCGTGATGGGCCCTGTCTTAGACGTTTCAACATTAGATTTGTTTCGCGGAGCCTTCATTCCAGGTGCCATTTTAGCAACTCTATATTTGGTTTACACACTGGGCCGCTGCTGGCTCAATCCAACATTAGGCCCAATTCTAGCTGAAGAAGATCAACCAGAAACTTCTAATAACTATGGGTTAGAGGTAATTCTAATATGTATGGGTGTACTGGCCATTTGTCGGGTATTTGGTTTGGCTCTAAGCGGCGCTTTGGGGTTCATTCCTTTCGGAGGCCTAATTACACTGATCGCAGTTTTGTTAGTTGCCTATCGTGCATTCAAGCATTTGGCGATCCTACGTATCGTGGTGCCGATCGCAGTGACGATCCAAGCAGCTTGGGCTGTACTACAATTGACGAATTCAAACGAATTAGGATTTGGAGCCTTCTACCATTCAATGTGGCTGTTATTTATGTGTTTCACCGCATACAAATCCTTGGGTTTATACCGCTTAGACACTGCTGAAAATTTCCATTTTTCAGAACTTTGGAATGAATTTTTTGCAGGTCTTATGCCTCCAACAATACTAATTTCCTTTGCCCTAGGTTCTATTTTGTTAGGGTTTGCAACACCTGCAGAAGCAGCCGCAATGGGTGCATTTGGTGCAATCCTATTGTCTATAAGTTATGGTAAATTTGAAATTTCTGGATTCTTTGATAGCATGATCAAAGCTTTAGAAATCACCGTATTGATCATGTTCTTGGTTGCAGCCTCTAACTTTTTTGGAGCTGAATTTTCTTCACTTGGGACCCCCAAAATGATGACTGAAGCCTTGCTCCAGCTGGATATGTCTCCATATATGATCTTGATATTGATAATGGTATTGATATTCCTCCTTGGCTGGCCGTTGGAATGGGTTCCAATTGTTTTAATTGTAATCCCCGTACTACTACCAACAGTGATGGCATTGGATTTACCGGGGTTCGATAGCCAGTACGACAAGATGGTCTGGTTCGGTATCATGGTGGCGGTAAACTTACAAACAGCATGGCTAAGTCCACCAGTCGCCTTATCTGCCTACTTCCTAAAAGGCGTAGTGCCAAATTGGGATTTAAAAGATATCTACCTGGGAATGATGCAATTCATGGTAGTGCAATTAGTTGGACTTGTATTACTATTCTTGTTCCCACAGCTCGTACTTTGGCTACCTAAAGTTATGGGGGGATAATACTAAGCGGGCGATCCAGTTGGATCGCCCGCTTTTCGTCCCTAGTCAAACATTTAGCACTTAAAAAATTGCCGGTGCGAAAATGTTGAAGTGAGTTCGTTTGCCGATTTAATAGTTCGTCATTTTGGTAAAATTAGTTTCAGTAAAAATGGCGTCGAAAGTATAATTACAATCAAAAGTCGGTCGGCGCACCGCCTTCAGCGACCCGGCGATCGACAAAAGCCCGCAATTCTTCATGAATGGCCTCATCCATAGGCGGTTTTTTATAATCGGCCATGATCTCTTTATATTTGGCCGCGGCCCGTTCCGCCGTCCAAATACCACCGGCCAATTCCCATCCTTCATAATTGCGCCAGTCGCTGATGAAGGGTTGGTGGAAGGCGGTTTCATAGCGATCTTGGGTATGCTGAACGCCGAAAAAATGCCCCGAAGATCCAACTTCCTTTATGGCCTCAATGGCGATATCTTCGGGCGCCGTCCGGGTGATCACCGGCTCAAAATAACGCTGAATCAGCTGCAAGACTTCGCAATCCATGATGAATTTCTCGGGCGAGGCAATCAGCCCTCCCTCCAACCAGCCGGCGGCATGATACACCACATTCGAGCCCGATTGCACGGCAGCCCAGAGCGAATTTGACGTCTCCCACATCGCCTGCCCATCGGGCACATTGGCCGCACAGACCCCCGACGAGCGGATGGGCAGTTTATAAAACCGGCCCATTTGCCCCGTCATCTGCGTGGCGCGCATATATTCAGCAGTGCCAAAGGCCGGAGCGCCCGTTTTCATATCGACATTCGACGTAAAAGTGCCAATCACACAGGGAATCCCGGGGCGCACATATTGAAACAAGGCAATGGCGCAAAGCGCCTCAGCAATGGATTGCGTCACGGCCCCGGCCATGGTGACCGGAGCCATTGCACCGGCCAAGGTGNAAGGTGTGACAAAAATCGCCTGCCCGCGCCGCGCGAGCCGNAAGCAGCCATCAATCATCNGCCAGTCATGTTTCAAAGGNCTGGTGGAATTGATATTGGTNTACATATGCGGTTTGGNTTCAAACTCNTCATGNCTNAGCCCGCCAGCGATNCGCACCATCTCCATNGTGTCTTCGACNCGCTCTGANCCNAGACAATAGGTATGGGCCGCTTTATCCGTCAGTGTCAGCTTGTCATAGGTTGCCTCAAGGTGACGAATGGAGGCATGCACATCCACAGGCTCCACCGGGTAGCCACCGACAAAATGAATGCAGTTGAAATACTGGCTGAGCTTGAAAAAATCTTGGCATTTCTCTCGGGTGCCCGACATCTTCCGGCCCAATTCCATATCCCAATAATTCGGCGGTGACGAGACATTGCCAAACAGCAATTTATTGCCCCCAACCGTCACCTCATGAGCCGGGTTGCGCGGTGTGATGGTAAACTCCGAGGGCGCTTTTGCGATCATCTCCATCACCCAATGGCGATCCAGAAAAACTTTTTCACCCTCGACCTTGCACCCTGCATCCTTAAAAATTGCCAGCGCTTCGGTGTTCAGAAATTCAATTCCAATATCTTCCAATATAGTCATCGCGCCGTCATGGATGGCTTGAATGCCGTCTCCCGTCAGCGGTTCGATTGGACGGTCCGTGTTTTCGACCATGCGCCAAGACATCTGTTCAATTGCCCCGCGATTTCCGCGGGTATTTCCAGCACGTCCACCGCTTCGGCGTCTCCGGGCATCACTCATCATCATCTCCAACGGTTGCTTGACTTCAAAATGCCAAAGATTTGCGAAGTTTGCGGTCAAATAGCGACATTTTCTATCCAACTCTGAGACTATCTGTTTTGTGCAGTTATCCAAGCGGGAAGATGGGACACGTCGGGCAAGACAGCATCTGCCAGCGGCGCCAATTCAGCCGCCTCTGCCAGGCCTGTCAGCACGGCCACTGTGCGCATTCCAGCCGCACGGCCGGCACGTAGATCATGGGCACTGTCACCCACCATAACGCAGGCCGCGGCTGGGATATCCATTTTATCGGCCAAAGCCAGCAGCGGCGCGGCCTGTGGTTTTGCGCCAAACCCGCTGTCACTGCCGATCACAAAATCAAACAGATCTAGTGCCTGAACTGACGCAAGATGCGCACGGGCGGGGATCTCGGCATCATTTGTCATCACACAAAGCCCGAGATCTCTGCGCCGCAACTCACCAGTCAGCCTATGCAAGTCTGTCACCAAAACCTGCGGTGCCGTTTCAGCCTCCTGATTGAGCCTGTCACATATCTGCGCTTGGCCCATGGCTGGAATATAGCCGTGGATCACCGCCGCAATCTCCATCGGGGTGCCGGCCACGATCACGCTGCCGGGCTCCACTCTGCGCCTTGGCACATCATAGCCAAGGGCTTGGGCAAGCTGCCTCAACAATTCCTCATCAGATCCGGCGATGCGCTCTAAGATCTGTGCTGTCCAAATGCCCCATGTGCTTTGGAAATCAAACAGAGTGCCGTCCTTGTCGAAAATGACGCCGCGAATAGTCATCAGGTCCAATTCATCAATTCTGCTCCGGGCAACGCCTGCCTCGCCAACATGGGATCCATGTAATTGGCAATGCCCACATCATCGCAAAACCGAGTGACCCAGGCATCATCCATGCAAATAAAATCAAGCAATGCGCCCAGAAAAACTGGATCAGACACGCCGGCGCGCAAATCATGCTCGCTAGCGCCTGACGCCCCCATAAAAACCTCTCGCAGATCATCTTCACCAATCATCCAAGCCAGGGCTTTTACAGCAAGGGTTTGCGCGAGATCAGGGGTCATATCATTACCGTTTTATGCATCTATTCTCTTCATAATCTGCCGCCCAGCTCCTACGCAAGGGGCGCGGTGCCGCTTACTTAGGTCCTTTGAGTATCGCCTGCGCCAACTGCTCCCGCGCCTTTGGGGTCATAGAGGCCAATTTATCAAGCAGGGCCTGCCGCGCGATGAGCCGCCGCTCTTCCATCATCATCGCCTCATCTTGCAACAGAGCCAAAACAGCCGCAGGATCAAATGGCACGGTGCTCAAGACATCAGCCAAGACGGCCGTCGCCTGCGCCCGCGCGTCGCGATCCATACGCCGGTCACGCCCCTGAGCCTTTTGGATCATGCGCCCCAAGTCACGCCGATCCTTACGTTCCATAGCCCGCACCAAAGGACCGAGGCTGGTCATCGGGCCGCGCTGCCGCTCCTCTTGCCGGGTGGAAAAGCCGTCTAAGCGCACATCCTTATGGCGCCCAGATCCAAAAAAGCCGCCCACCGCGCCAAGAACCAATAGATTAACGGCCAATGAAACCACGAGGCATATTTTCAACATTCTGTGTGACATGATCATCCCCTAGCTATCTTCCCAAGTGAACTCAGCCTCAAGCCCAATACCAGAAAGCTCGCTGAGACTCTCGGTCTGGAAATAAGCGCTGGTGATGTCCAACACTGTCTCCGGCGGGCTGACTCCGATTACGACCCCCGCCGCCCCAGCCATGGCCAGGCCCGCCCCGGCCGGCCAACCGCCAATTTGCGCGACAACTTGTGACAGCCTCCCAAATATCCCGGGCCGCCGTCGCTGGGGCACCGCCGCTGGTTGTTGAGGCAAGGCCGCAGCAGCCTGCGCCTGAAGCTGCGCCAGGAACTTTGGATCCAGCTCTGGCGTGTCGCGCTGCGCCGCTGCGAAGAGCGCCTCCAAATCTTGATCGTCCAACGGAGCGGGGGAGAAATCTTTATCCATCATCTTCCAATCCTAACGCTTTTTTCTGCGGTGCCAATGCATGAGCCAAGCTGCGCTTGCCACGCGACATGAGACTTTCGACCGCTTCAACCGATATTTGCATGATCTGTGCGACATCGGGATTTGAAAGCCCCTCGAGATGGCGCAAAGTCATGGCCTGCTTCTGACGCTCCGAGAGACCGCCCAGCGCCGCCCGCAGCGCCTGTGCCCGGGCGCGGTCTTGAAGACGGCGCTCCATATTCGGACGATCATCGGGAAGCTCCGGGACCGCCTCGCCCGAATGACGCTTTGCCTTACGCATTTTGTCGATACAAAGGTTGGAGGCCACCCGGTAAAGCCATGTTGTAACTTTGGCCTGGCCCGGTTGCCAATCCGGCGCCGCATGCCAAAGGCGCAGCAAGCTGTCCTGGGTGATATCCTCGGCCTCTGCCCGATCCCCGAGCATCCGATATGCCTGCGCAAACACAAAAGGCGCCAAACGCGCGGTCAAAATTTGCGCGGCAGAGCGATCGCCTTTAGCAAAACGCGCCAGAAGCTCCACGTCTTCAAGATTTTGACTCGCATCAAGGGCCATCATTTGTCCTGATTAGGAGGTTTTAAAGCTTCGGTAAATAACCAGCCTACCGGAGCAGGCTGGCCATATAACAGCGGATCACTCGTCGTGGGAGTTGCGCTTTTCTTTGCGATGGCGCTTGCCTTTCTTGGCGTCAAATTCTTCTTGAGTAATAACCCCATCCTCGTTTTCATCCATGCGATCAAACATCCGCATACCGCCCTGCTTCTCTTCCATCTCCGCCAGCTCAATGGTGCCATTGCCATCACTGTCCAGGCGCTTCAGCATCCGCTTGGCCCGTTTGTCCATTTTTCTTACCCGGTCGGTTTTTGCCCTGGCGGTCAGCTCCTCAAGTGTCAGGCTGCCATCGCCGTACGCATCGGCCTTCGCAAATTCCGCTGCGCCAAAGGCCTTCACCTCTGCCTGCGTGATTTGGCCGTCGCCATTGGCGTCCAATTGAGAAAAATCCGGGCGCGGGCCACCATGCTGACGTGCCATCGCCGGCGCACTCGCCAAGATTGCAGTTGCGGTCAATGTGAAAATTGCGACTTTTTTCATTATCGTTTCCTTAATTTTTCGTTTTCATATGCACAGCGCTGTTTTTGCGCTTGGTATGGGTAAAACGCGGCAGCACTCATTTTCCGTCGCGAAATATTCAAAAAAATTTCTTGTGGCAGTTTGCCCCAGTGTCATTTGCCACGCTGCGCTTGATAACAACACCAAATGGAGGAGAAATTCATGCCGACCGATCGCCCGCTCAAATCCGCCCTTCTCCACGGATGGCGCCGTTGTTGCCCGCGGTGTGGCAAAGGTGTGCTGCTTTATAAATATCTCAAAGTGCATGACAGCTGCGGGTCCTGCGGCCAAGCGTTACATCATCACCGCGCCGATGACGGTCCGGCCTATCTCACGATCTTGATTGTTGGCCACATCATTGCCCCCTTGTTGCATGTGGTGTTTGTACAATTCCGCCCCGAGCCATGGATCATGGCACTGGGCTTTGGTATCGGATCCGTTGCCCTCTGCCTGTATCTGCTCCCGCGTATTAAAGGCGGGGTCGTTGCCTTTCAATGGGCGCGCAAACTCAATGGCTTTGGTGCGGACACCACTGGCAATGTGCTCAAAACCCACTAGGTTGGTTTCATGACACAGACACCCATCCGCTCCGCCGCGACCATTATCACACTGCGCAACCTGAACGCCTCACCGCAGGTGCTCATGGGACAGCGTGGATCCAAAGCGGCGTTTATGCCCAATAAATTCGTCTTTCCCGGCGGCGCGGTCGATGCAGAGGACAGTTTCATCCCTCTGGCAAAACCTTTGGTGCAGACCTGCCACGCGCGGCTTTTGGAAGACAACAGCGGCCCCTCACCCGAGACCCTCGCCGTGGCGGCCATTCGCGAGCTGTGGGAGGAAACCGGATTGATCCTTGGGGCAGCAGAGGAGTGGCGAGATGCGCCGGAAGATTGGAGCGGCTTTGCCAAAGCTGGCTTTCGCCCCTCAGCGGAGAAAATGTATTTCTTTTTTCGCGCCATACCCCCGCCCGGTCCACCCCGCCGGTTTGATGCACGGTTCTTTTTGGTGGATGCCGATCAACTGGCTGGAGATTTAGACGATTTTTCCGGCGCATCCGATGAGCTGTCCCATTTGCAATGGGTTCCACTGGATGAGGCCCGCGCCTTAAACTTGCCCTTCATTACCTCGATTGTATTGGGAGAATTGGCCGCGTTGCGCGAGATCCAGCCGCCCGCCTCGGTGCCATTTTTCAAAAACCAAGATGAAGAAAGCCTATTCATGCGCCTGCACGGCTCAGAGCAGCAGGAGCAATAGGATCACCGAAACCGATAGGAGCGTGATGCCCAGAGCCTCGCTACGGCGCATTTTTTCGCCAAAAACCCATACCGATATGGCGAAAGAGGCCAAGATTTCCACCTGGCCCAGCGCTTTGACATAGGCCGCGTTTTGCAAGGCGAAAGCAGTGAACCAAGCCAAAGAGCCCAGCAAAGACAGCAGCCCCACCCAAATGGCCAGGCGCCAAGCGCGGATCACTTGGGTGATTTGCCCCGGCTCTCGCCATTTCAAATAAAAGGCCATGCCGACAAATTGCATTGAGATGGCCACCAGAAGGGTCATGCTGGCGCGGGCGAAGAGATCAGCGGCGGAAATATGCANGGTTGCGCCACGATAAAACACAGCGCANGCGCCAAACAAAATGGCGCAAGACANGCCCAANGNCGTNGCTTTATTGAACACGCGCGGCCCTTCCNCACCNGCCGCCGGCGGCGCGTCCGAGATGATGATNACGCCCAAAACACCGAGTGANATTGCCCCCAGCGCAGGCAGGCTCACGCCCTCACCCAAAAACACGAGCCCAAAGCCGGCAGCGAGCAAAACTTCAACTTTTTTGAATGTGATGCCGATGGTAAAATTGCGTTGCTGAAACAGGGCAACAACGCACATGGTGGCGCAAATTTGGCAAAAGCTGCCGGCCGCCGCGAAGGCCCAAAACGGCCCATCCATCACAGGCATTCCATAGCCACGCAGCATAGCGTAACCGATTGTCACCAGACCAATCAGCGGGGCTGCATATAAAAATCGCGCGAAAGTTGCACCGCCGGTGGACAGCGTGGCAATGCGCAATCGCTTTTGGAACATGAAACGCAAGGTCTGCGCCGCGGCCGCCAAAAGGGTGATGGGAATCCATAACATGGATCAAGACTTAGGCGATCCCCCAGTGCGAGACCAGAGCGGATGGGGTACCGGCTCTTTGCCCTGCCAGAAATAACGAGCGAAAACTTGACGATAGTTCCTATATATATAGCCTTGGTTGCGCTGCATGAATGTGTCTTTTTGCGCGCGATAAAGACCGGGCAAAGCGTACCATGAAATATGCGGATACATGTGGTGCACCGAATGGAAGTTATTGTTCAAAAACAAAAACGCCAGAAAGCCGCGGTCTTCAATGACAACGGTGCGTGCCTGCACGTCTTCATGGGCACGGTGCTCGGCAAATGTACGGATCTTGAGAAGTGCGAGCCCGCCGTAGGCCGCAAGAACATAGGCCCAAAGGGGATAGCCGGTCGCCATTACGGCCCAAATCACCGCAGCTGCCGCCGGAATGTGCAAGAGCCAAGCTCGGAGCACCTCCATACGCCCGGCGGATATATCCCGCAAATCACTGCGCATGAAATAATATTGCGAAATCAAAACGCCAATCAGCAGACGCCCCGCGAGCGTCGCGTTGAACAGATGCAGCCTTTGCAGCCAAGTCGGAAAGGCGTGCCAAACCGCAGGATCTAGATAATTGCTCTCTGGATCATCATAAGGATCGGTCAGCCGTTCATCTGTGTGATGCGCCAAATGAGTGTCACGAAACCGGCCGAAAGGAATCAAAAGATTGAGCGAGGCGAACACCAATGCCGCATTCAGCAATGGGTATCTCGTCGGATGGCCATGAATGATTTCATGTTGCAGCGAAGATTGCAGAGCGATCATCACCGCCAAGCCCGGCACAGACAGCCAAAGCGGCGCGAAAAGCAGCGCAATCCATCCGCCATAGCACCCAAATAGGGTCGCAAATGTCGGCCATTCGGTGATCAAAGACGGGCGCTGAATCTGTGCCATGGGCGGATCGTAAATCTTTTTGCGCCATTGTGGAATTTAGAGAATTATGTAATTTAATTCATGAAAAGTAACTATAATCATCAAATGTGATAAATATGGACAAGCGCGCCCGCTCTGATCTCTTTCGCAATCGGCTGCAAAAGGCCATGGACCTCAAGGGGGACACCCAGTCAAGCCTGGCGCGCAAAACTGGGGCGGACCGCTCGACCCTGTCGCAAATTCTCGCGGGCACAACCCCACGTCTGCCCAATGGGCAATTGGTGGCGCAATGCGCAAACAGCCTTGGCGTTTCGGCCGATTGGCTCCTGGGGCTGTCCGATCAACCCGACTCTTTGGAACAAATTTTGGAGCAGGCCATGACCATGGTCGATGCACCACGCGCGCTGATAGATGCACAGATCTTTGCTTGGCATCAAAAGGCCGCCGGATATAAAATCCGCCATGTCCCGAGCGGACTGCCTGATATGGTCAAAATTCGTTCGATGCTCGAATGGGAATATGCCCCCAGCCTTGGGCATACCATAGATCTCGCGATTGCCTCAGCTGAAGATCGGCTCAATTGGATGCGCCAAGCGCAATCTGATTATGAAATTGCTCTGCCTATTCACGAATTGCAAGCCTTCGCGCGTGCGGAGGGCTATTACAGCGGCTGCCCACGGCAAATTCGCATCGAACAGCTCAAACATCTGGCCCAGCTGACAGCGCAACTTTATCCCGTGATGCGGTTCTCTTTGTTTGACGCCCGAAAAATTTATTCGGCACCGATTACCATCTTCGGCCCTTTGCGCGCTGTCATCTACCTGGGGCAAAAATATCTGGTCTTCCGGGTTCCGGACCGTATCCAAGCTCTAAGCCAACATTTCGACGGGCTCATCCGCGAAGCAGAAATTGGCACCCGCGAATTGCCAGCCTTCATCGGCGCGCTGTTGCAACAGATAGATGCCACCCCAAATTAAACCTTTGGATCTGGGTTTTCCGTGTGACCATCAACGGCGATAACCTGCCCCGAAACCAAGCGCGCCCCGGGCGTGCACAAAAATACGGCCATATTGGCAATATCTTCGGCAGTGACGAGGCTGCGCATTGAAGTTCCAGAGGCATAGCCGTCATAGATTCGCTGCGCATCCACGCCCTTAGCCGCCGCTTCGCGCTCCATCACCCCTTGCATCCTCGGCCCTTCAACCGCACCGGGACAAATCGCATTTGCGCGCACGCCCTCTGGCCCCCATTCCATCGCGAGGGTCTTCATCAAACCAATGATACCCCATTTCGCCGCCGCATAGGGCGCCCGATTGGGATAGCCATAAATTCCGGCTGTAGATGAGGTCAATACGATGGCGCCAGATGCCGCTTTGAGCATCGGCCCACCATATTTTGCCGCAAGAAAAGCGCCTTCCAAATTCACCGAGACGCAGCGCTGCCAGTCAGACAACTCAATGTTTTCCACCGCCGCCGTGGGCCCGGCGATACCCGCATTCGCGCATATCGCCTCTAGCCGGCCCCAGGTCTTTTGAACCTCTGCAAACAGCTGGGCCACTTGCCGCTCATCGCTGGCATCAACCAGGCTTTTTTGCCAATCCGCGGGACAAGCCTCCAGGCTGGCGGCCTCAACATCCGTTACCCAAACGCGAAAGCCCGCAGCAGCGAAGGCCTGCCCCATTGCCCGGCCAATCCCATTGCCTCCTGCCGTGATCAGAACCCCGTTCATTTGCGCCCCACGCTGCGGCCCAAGCCCGCAGGCCGCTCAAGCGCGCGATGGGCCGTCGCAATACGCTCCAAGTTTTCCGCCACCTGCGCAGATGGCACGCTGGCCTTGCGGGTTTCAAGCGACACATGAATAAGCATATGCTCGCCCGTGGCCAAAAGCCGCTCGCCCTCAAACATCTGGTGGAACAGATGCATTTTCTTGCCCGCACCTTCCGCACAATAGGTCTCCACTCGGATCACCTTGCCGGCATGCACTTCGTCAATATGCCGAATATGGGTTTCAGCAGTAAAATAGCTGCCGCCAGAGGCGATATAGGCCGCATCACAGCCAACGATCTCCATGAAACGGTCGGTGGCGTCCCCGAAAGCTTGCAAATAGCGCGCTTCATTCATATGACCATTGTAATCGGTCCAATCCAAAGGCACCGCACGGCGCAGAGTTTCAGCCAAGCCGCCCGTTTGTAGATCCGCCACATGCCGCACCATGCCCGCTTGTGCGCTAAGCTGCTGATCTTGGTCTTCAAGAAGCGCTCCGGCACCCCAATTTTGTGCCTTCAACGCGCGCATCATACCAACCAGGTTGTTGTCCCGGATGCGTTCCAAAGCGCGAATAGAATGCATGCCCGATTGCGTATCTGATTGGTCAGAAATCAGGTTCACCAAGTCGTCGGTAAACTCCGGCACATCCATCAATTTTGTCCATGGCCATTTGAGAGCTGGGCCAAATTGCGCCATAAAATGCCGCATGCCCGCTTCCCCACCAGCCACGCGATAGGTCTCAAATAATCCCATTTGTGCCCAGCGAATGCCAAAGCCGTAGCGAATGGCATTGTCAATCTCTTCGGTCGTGGCAACGCCATCTTTGATCAGCCAAAGAGCCTCACGCCAGACCGCCTCCAGAAAACGATCTGCGATATGGGCGTCAATCTCTTTGCGCACCCGCAGAGGATACATCCCCATCTGGCGCAAAATATCCTCAGCGCGCTGCACAATCTCAAGGTCGTTTTGCCCTGTCGGCACCACTTCGATCAATGGCAAAAGATATACAGGGTTGAAAGGATGGCACACCATGATTTGCGCCGGGCGCATCGCAGCCTCTTGCAGCTCAGACGGCTTAAATCCAGAGGTTGAAGACCCCAAAACCGCCGCAGGATCGCAATGGGCTTGAATGGCCCGATAGACCTTTTGCTTCATGGCCAGTTGCTCAGGCACGCTTTCCTGGATCCAAGCCGCTCCGGTCACCGCCTCAGAGATTTCCGAATGAAAGCTCAAGCGCCCCTCGGCGGGCATAGGAGACTCATACAGCCCTGGCAAAGAGCGGCGGGCATTGGCCAGCACCTCACCAATTTTACGCTCAGCCTCAGGATCAGGATCAAAGACGCGCACGTCCCACCCATTGAGCAAGAAACGCGCGGCCCAGCCGCCGCCGATAACCCCACCGCCGATGATTGCCGCGACCTGTGTCATGCAAAACCCCTATCTCATTATATTCAATTTAGAAAAATTAGCTGCCCACCGGAGCCCGCTTCACCAGCCCCAGCTTTTCGCGCACTTCTGCCGGACCAATCACGCGCGCACCGAGATTTTCAATCAGGCTGACAGCCCGGTCGACCAACTGATAATTTTGCGCCAAGACCCCCCGGTCAAGCATCAAATTATCTTCCAAACCCACGCGAACATTGCCCCCCGCCAGAACCGAGGCGGCCACCATTGGCATTTGATGGCGCCCCAGCCCGAAGGCGCTGAATGTCCAACCTGCGGGAATGTTGTTGACCATGGCCATTAGCGTGTTGAGATCATCGGGTGCGCCCCAGGGCACCCCCATACACAGCTGCACCAAGGCATTGGGTTCAAGAACACCGTCCGCCACCAATTGTTTTGCGTACCAAAGATGACCAGTGTCAAAAGCTTCGATCTCAGGTTTCACCCCCAATTCGGTCATCATCCGGCCCATGGCGGTCAGCGTGCCAGGCGTGTTGGTCATGACATAATCAGACTCGGCAAAATTCATCGTTCCGCAATCAAGCGTGCAAATCTCCGGACGGCATTCAGCCACATGAGCCACCCGTTCGGTCGCGCCGGCCATATCGGTGCCTGCTACAGGTGGCAGGGGGTTTTCAACGTCACCAAAAACCATATCACCACCCATTCCAGCCGTCAGATTGAGCACCACATCCACCTCAGCATCCCGGATTCGGTCTGTGACTTCTCGAAACATGCCCGGATCTCGGCTCGGCGCGCCGGTTTCAGGGTCGCGCACATGGCAATGCACCACTGCCGCACCTGATTTGGCAGCCAAAATCGCACTCTGCGCGATCTGCTTTGGGCTGCGCGGCACATGCGGGCTTTTGTCCTGTGTCGCACCAGAGCCTGTGACAGCACAGGTGATAAAGACCTCACGGTTCATTTCTAAGGGCATGATCTTCTCCTTCTATCGTGACCAATCTGCGAGAGTTGCAAAAGAAAATTTGTCAATATACGAATGATTTTTAATGAAATACGCAAATAACATCTGGCAAGCGGATTCTAAACCGCTGCATGTGGGACTTTTGCTGCTTGATGAGAGCAACACGCTATCCCTCGCCGCCGCTGTTGACCCGATGCGCGCCTGCAACCGCAGGGCTGATCGCAAGCTATTTTCTTGGCAGTTTCTTTCACAAAGCGGCAAACCGGTGCATCTCACCTCAGGCATGACGGTGCAGACAGAGGAGCTAAGCGGGTTTGTAGGAGACCTGCTGATCCTCGTTGCCGGGTTCCGCCTCGAGGCCCAGTGCACGCCGCTCCTTTTTTCTGCCCTCAGGCGCTATGTCGCGGCCGGCTGTCAGCTATGGGGCGTGGATGGGGGCAGTTGGGTCATGGCGCAGGCCGGGCTCTTGGATGGCCACCGCGCGACCTGCCATTGGGAGGATGCCGAGGCTTTTTCTCGCCAATTTCCAGCAGTCAATCTGGTGCCTGATCGTTATGCCATCAGCGCTCCCTTCGCCACGACCGGCGGCGCGTCTCCTTGTATCGATTTGATGCTGTATCTCATCACCTGCCGCCACGGGCGGACTTTGTCAGAGCGCGTGGCCTCTGCCTTCATATACGATCCGCTTCACACCGGTGATGCACCGCAACAGATGATCGCCACAACGCGCATTTCGAGCAAACATCCCCGGATTGCGCGGGTATTGAAACAGATGGAAAACCTGATCGACAGCCCGCCGACAATCGCGTCACTGGCCCGCGCCAATGGCATCTCCACCCGCAAATTGGAACTTGAATTTAAAACGGCCACTGGCAGAGCTCCGGGGCGTTATTTTCTAGAACTGCGCCTGTCCGAAGCGCGCCGACGTGCCATCGACAGCGCACAAAGCGTGCAAGAAATCTCTCTGGCCTGCGGGTTCACCTCGCAGGCCAGCCTGGCTCGTGCCTTCCACAACGCTTTTGGTCAATCCATTAGCGCCCTGCGCCGTCACCATTAATCCGCTCAATAGGGCATGGGGTGAGCGCGATGGGTCTTGTTGAGATCTGCAAGCACTTGGTCCGACAACTCAATGTCTTTCCCCTCAATAATATGCGCCAATTGCGCCGCCGTCGTGGCCCCAAAGATAACGGAGGCCATGAATGGGCGCCCAGCGCACCAAGCCAACGCCATATGCACCGGATCCAGCCCATGTTTTTGCGCCACCTCCATATAGGCTGCCATAGCCAGATGAGCCCGAGACGTATTGCGCCCGCCCAGGTCGGGCGACAGGCTCATTCGGCTGCCTTCTGGCACCATATTGGCGGTATATTTTCCAGTCAAAAACCCGGTTGCCAAAGGCGAGAAGGCCAGCAATCCCACGTCCTCATTGACGCTTAACTCTGCTAAATCCGTGTCATACATGCGGCACATCAGGGAATACTCATTTTGAATGGACGCCACGCGCGGCCCATGCCCTTCCTCAGAGGCCCGCAGCCATTGCGCCGTTCCCCATGCACTTTCATTTGACAGGCCAAAGGCGCGAATTCGGCCGCGCGACACTTCTTTTTGCAGCGCGCCTAGGCAGTCATGCATATGCTGGATCGTCTCGGCTTTGTTTTGCTTTGAGGGGTCATAATTCCAATTTTGTCGGAACATATAAGAGCCACGGTTAGGCCAATGGAATTGGTAAAGATCTATCACATCCGTCTTTAAACGCTTTAAGCTGCCATCAATCGCCGTTGGGATCGAGCTGGCGGTAATCGGCGCTCTGTCACGGATATGTTTAATCCCCATGCCAGAATGTTTGGTGGCCAGCACCACTTGATTGCGCTTACCGCTGGCCTGAAACCATTCCCCAACCAGACGCTCACTGTCACCTTGAGTCTCCGCCGTGATCGGATTGACCGGATACATTTCCGCGGTGTCAAAAAGATTGATCCCCGCTTCTATAGCAATATCCATCTGCGCAAAAGCATCCGCTCGATCTGTTTGCGTGCCATAGGTCATCGTCCCAAGACAGAGATCGGAAATCATAATCCCGCTGCGGCCCAATTCATTCATTTTCATTCTACATTCCCCTTGTTGCACGTAAGTTAGCTCAAGGATGTTGAGCTGCAAGCCGAAAATCCTTGAGAACAAAAAAGGAACACTATACGCTTATAAAAATGACACCCTATACCCCGAATCTGATTTCAGATGTTCGCAAACCGCAAGCGGCCCTATTAGAGCTTTGGTCCGGTCTTAACCTGACCCTGGCGCGCGCCCATGAGGCTTGCGGCCAATTTCGGCGCAGTTTTGCAATGATGGTGGCGCAAAACACGCAAGGGCCTGTGTTTTGGGTTGCACCAGAGTGGAGCACAGATCGGCTGCATCCGGAGGGGG
>NYTV01000022.1 GCA_002683685.1 Paracoccaceae bacterium | reverse complement strand
AGGCCAATGGTGGCTTGGCTGCGCTGGGCTGTCATGAGCCGCGTCTGTGTTTTGGGCTGATCATGCTGACCCTACCTGTTGGAAACAATTCGCATATGGGCGATAGGCGCAGCTCGGCTGAAAGAATTCAAGAGCCAGATTGTCAATGCCGCACCATTTGGGTGATTATTCAAAAATATGTCGGACTTGGGATATAAAGTGATGCGGGCTTTGATAAGTTTTGCAAAACAGTCTCGATAGGAGTGCCAGAGATGCCACAGGCTAAACTCAATTTTGCGCGCGCTGAGTTTGACCGGCGGCTCATCAAAACTCGCCAAGACATGCAACAGCGCGGGCTTGACCTGCTGATTGTGTCGGATCCGTCGAATATGAATTGGCTGACCGGATATGATGGCTGGTCATTTTATGTACACCAATGCGTGATCCTGCCTCTGGACGGCGCTCCTATTTGGTATGGGCGAGGACAGGATGCCAAGGGCGCGCTGCGTACCTCTTTTATGGAGCCTTCCGCTATCATCGGTTACCCGGATCACTATGTGCAATCTCCCGAGCGCCATCCGATGGGCTATCTGGCGGCGCAATTGACCGATCGCGGCTTGGCCAAAGGTCGCATTGGTGTGGAAATGGACAATTATTGGTTCTCGGCTGCTGCTTATATGGCGCTGCATGCCAACCTGCCTAACGCGCAGCTCACCGATGCGACGGGTCTGGTCAATTGGCAGCGTGCTGTTAAGTCAGAAGCTGAATTGGCTTTGATGCGCCAGGCCGGGCAGATTGTTGGGCGGATGCATGAGCGCATTGTTGAAAAGGTCGAACCTGGCATTCGTAAATGTGATTTGGTGGCTGATATTTATGACGCTGCTTTGCGCTATGATCCAGCTATTGGAGCCGGTGGGGATTACCCTGCGCTTGTGCCACTTTTGCCCTCGGGCGCTGATGCCTCTGCGCCGCATTTGACCTGGGACGATGCACCGATGCAGTCGGGAGAGGGAACGTTTTTCGAGATTGCCGGGGTTGTAAAACGCTATCACTGCCCACTGTCACGGACGGTGTTCCTGGGTAAACCAACACAGAGGTTCTTAGATGCGGAACAGGCGGTTTTGGAAGGTATGGAGGCTGGGCTGGAAAAGGCGCGGGTCGGCAATACCTGTGAGGATATTGCCCGCGCATTTTTTGATGTCCTCCAGAAATATGGCATTACAAAAGATAATCGCACCGGCTACCCCATCGGCGTCAGCTACCCGCCTGATTGGGGCGAGCGCACCATGTCTTTGCGGGCTGGAGACATGACCGTCTTGCAAGAAAACATGACATTTCATTTTATGACGGGCCTATGGATGGACGATTGGGGGTTCGAGATTACTGAAAGCATTCGCATTGGGGACACAGGGCCGGAATGTCTGGCCAATGTGCCGCGCAAAATGGTTGTTAAAGAGTGACAAGATCGGGTTGCGGGTATGCCAGATAGGGCGGCACCACCTTTCAAGGCACGGACCGGGCACTACTCAAAGACGACCGGGTTAGTGTTGGCCCTCAAGGGAAATCGGCCTACAGGTTGTTGGCGCTCTTTTGGCACAAGCTTATGGGGATGGCGCGGGCCATGGCGCGGGATGACATGCCGGGTGACATTCCGGGTTTTGCGCCACCGTTTTGCTTGACCTGCGCAGAAGCGGATCGGGAGGTGGTGGCTAGGGCGCGCGCGGTCGGGTCTGTGTTGGACAACGCTGATTTGAGCGCTTAGCGCCGCTCAAGCTATGCCAAAATCCGCCAGACTGCCCAATAGGCCGCCAGCAGGCACTTGCGACCTGCCGTTAACCCTGCCGCAGAGTTTGGTAGCCTTCAAGTCCGCCGGCGCGCGCGGCCATTTTGAGATAGCGCTTCCAGAGCCATGCCTGGGTATTGCTGTCTGTGGCTAGAGTTTTTGCCTGACTGTCCAAAATATGTTTGAAATAACGGGCGCGTTGCCTTGGCCCGAAGCGTTTTGTGGTGGAGCTAGCTGCGGCTGTGCCATCGTTGACGACAATCATTTCGCAAAAGTCGGGTCGGGCACCATGGATAGATAGCTAGGCCTGCGCCAAAAGAGGCTCGCGATTATAAGTCGGGATAATCACTGAGTATGTAACGCGCGCATCGCCCATTCGTTCACCCTATGGCTCCATCCGCAACTATAGCGGTTTAAAGCAATAAGGTGAATTGTTTTGTCCACACCGCATAGGCCAATAACCTCCGATCGCACAGGCAGCGCGCCCAGATGTCTTGCCCGGTTGCGTCAATCGCGATGCCTGAGCTCTGATGCGGCTGATTGCGAAAGGGGGCCAAGGGCAAAGAGCATGTTTGTGACCAAAGTTAGGCCGATACCGCCAAGGATGACCAAGGCAGCATTCATCCAGATGATTTCAAATTTATTTTCAAATACAAAATGGCTGACCGCCCAGCCGCCCAGCAGGCCCGCGCCGAGCGCTACGCCGGCGGCGAGCGCCCCGATCATGGCGGAGCGTAGGACGAAGGAGGTCAGGATTTCGCGCCGCGTGGCCCCGAGGGTTCTTAAGATCGCACTTTCATAGGCGCGCTGGGCTACGCTGGCTGCTGCGGCTCCGATCAAGATCAAAAACCCGGTGATCAGCGTTGCAAGGGCACCGATCGAGGCGGCGGAGGCGATGGAAGACACCACGCCAGTGACCAAGGCTGCGGCTTCGCGAATTTGAATGCCAGTGACATTTGGAAAGGCTTGGTTCAATTCATCCAAAATTGGTATTTCAGCCGCAGCTTCCGCATAGACTGTTGCGATGTGAGAATGCGGCGCGCCTTTCAAAGCCGCCTCATTCAACAAGATCACGAACCCCATGCCGGCTGTGGAAAAATCGACCTCGCGCAGGCTGGTGATCTCGGCGACGATATCGCGGCCCAGTACATTGAGTGTCAATTGATCTCCCAGTCCGATGCCGATCTCTTCAGCCTCTTCGGCGGCGAAGCTGACTTGGGGCGGCCCGTTATAGCCCGCGCCCCACCATTGCCCGGCGGTAATTTTTGTCTGATCGGGCAGACCATCTGCATAGCTGATCCCGCGGTCGCCCCGCAGCACCCAATGATCTCCGCCAACGTCAGTGGCGGGGTGTTGGTTTATTTTCGTGACGAGACCGCGCAGCATTGGTGCCGTTTCAACCTTGCTCACTGCTGGGTTCTTCGCCAATCGCTGCTTGAATTCTGGCAGCTGACTGGATTGAATATCCAAGAAAAAGAAGCTTGGAGCTTTGTCGGGCAGGGATTGGGTGATGGAGCGCCGCAGGTTTCCGTCAATTTGACCAACCGCAGCTAGAACTGTGAGCCCAAGTCCGATGCCCATGACAACCGAGCCAGTGCGTTCCGACCCGCTGGCCAGGGCGCTGAATGCGGCGCGCAACGGCAATCGGCCCTGAAATGCCGAGCCATGCATGATACGCTTGAGCGTGAATTGCAATGCGCCTGAGATCATAGCTAAGATGAGCAGCGCAATGGCAATGCCGCCCAAGAGCCAGAAGGTCATGGACCAAGAGCCGGAAAACTGGACTGCGCCAAAGAGTGCTGTGGCCAATAATGCAGCTTGCGCAAAGAGATAGCGCCGCGCTGGCCACTGCGTCGCTGCGGCGCCTCGAAAGAGACTGGCTGGGCGAATGTGCTCGGTCTGCGCTAAGGGCCAAATGGAAAAAATCGCCGCCGCCAAGCTGCCATAGATCGCAGCTTCAATGAGGGCTGATGGGTATATGGATATCAGAGCGACCTCTGCGAGATTGTCCGGCAAAAATGGTCGGGCCGCAAAGGGCGCAAGGGCACCAAGCACAAGGCCAAGCACCACAGACAGGCCGGTATAGGCAGCGATTTGCACAGTGTAGATCCAAAAGATTTGGCTCGGCGTGGCACCAAGCGTCTTGAGCACGGCGATATGCCCAGTTTTCTTGACAATAAAGGCCCGCACAGCAGCGCTAACCCCGATACCGCCGACGATTAGGCCCGATAGGCCGATCAAGATCAAAAAGCGGCTCATGCGTTCGATCACCCGATCAGCTCCGGGGGAGGCTTTACGGGCATCTTTCCATTTGGCGCCTGTTCCGGGCCAATCACTTTCAAACCCTTGTTGGGCCTGATCTAGATCACGCCCAGCTTCTAAAAGTAGCCGATACTTGCTGGAAAAGAGCGTGCCGGCGGTCAGTAATCCTGAGCCCTCCAGGTCTTTGGTCAAGATAAGACTGCGCGGGCCCAAGGCGAAATTGCCAAAATTATCAGGCTCTTTGAGCAGGGTTGCCATGACCACAAATGCTTTTTGTCCAAACAGGACTTGATCACCCAAGGTGATATTCAAGCGACGCAAAAGCGCAGGGGCGAGGATCGCGCCCGGCAGCCCGTCCCGGCCGGCGAAGGCCTGTGCTAAATCCATATCTCCCGACAGGATAACGGCCCCCACCAAAGGGTAGGCCGAATCCACCGCTTTGACCTGTGTGAGGATACGCTTATTTGTATGAGGGGCGACGGCCATGGAGCGAAAGTCAATGATCTGCGACTGCGCTCGGCTTTGGCCGGCCATCCAGGCCAATTCTTGCGCATTGGCCTGGCGGTAGGTGAGCTCAATTTGGGCGTCACCACCTAGAAAAATCCTGCCATTGCTATTTAATCCCGCGTCAATAGCGCCCCGCAGTGAGCCAATCGCAGAGATAGAGGCGATGCCAAAGATTAAACAGAGCATGAGAATGCGAAAACCGTGAAGGCGCTCGCGCCAGGCGGCGATCAATTCACGCTGGGCAATTTTGAGAGCAATCATGCGCCATTGCTTTCAGTGATTTTGCCATCGCGCAGATCAATTGTTCGATCACAACGCTGGGCCAAATCAAGGTCATGGGTGACGAGGATCAAAGTTGTATCGGCCTGCTCATGGGCCAGGGTGAATAGGCTATCCACAATACTGGCACCCGTGGCCGCATCCAGATTGCCTGTGGGCTCATCTGCAAAGACGAGCTTTGGATTGGGGGCCAGGGCGCGCGCTAGGGCCACGCGCTGCTGCTCACCACCGGACATTTGTTTTGGAAAATGGTCACAGCGATGGGCCAGACCTAACGTGGTTAATTTTTCACGTGCGCGGCCAAATGGATTGGGTTCCCCGGCCAATTCAAGCGCCGTTGCGACGTTTTGCAGGGCCGTCATCGACGGGATGAGATGGAAGGATTGGAACACGACTCCAACCCGCCCGCGGCGAAATTGCGCCAATTCAGCCTCGGACATCGCACTGATATCCTCTCCCAGAACGGTCACGCGGCCGCTTGTGGCCTGCTCGAGCCCGGCCATTACCATCAGCAGGCTGGACTTGCCCNATCCGGAGGGNCCGACCAAGGCGCAGCTGCGCCCTTGAGTAATTTGCAAGTCGATACTATGTAAAATGCTCACNGNNCCGGCGTTNCCCTCAAGCGAGAGGTGAACGTTCTGGAGATCGATTGCGAATTTATAGTCCACGGGAGCCACCTATGATATTTTCGTCCTCTGGATATGGTCTGATCTACCGTTATTGCAACGCCTTGGCGCTAATTCTTTTTTTCACGATGTTTCATGCGGAGGTCCAATCGCAGACCCCTGTCGAAACTTCAAGCAAGAGCATCGTGGCTTTCGGCGATAGCTTGACCCAGGGCTATGGTTTGCCGGCAGAGAGTGGCTTTGTGCCTCAGTTGGGCACCTGGCTGGTCGGGCAGGGGGTACAGGTGCGCATGATCAACGCTGGTGTCTCGGGTGATACAACAGCGGGCGGCTTGGCTCGGCTGGACTGGACGTTGGTTGAGCCAGTGGATTTGGTGATTGTCAATCTTGGCTCAAATGACATGCTGAGGGGCTTGGATCCTGGGTTGGCGCATGAAAATTTGGATCAAATTTTACAAAAACTGGAGGCTCGGAATATCACGACGCTCTTGGTTGGGCACTTGGGCCCGCTGAACTACGGTGCCGATTATAAGGAGCGGTATGACACAGCGTTTCAAGAGCTCGCTGCCCGCTATGATGTCACATTCTACCCGTTCTTTTTCAAAACGCTTATGGAGTCAGATGGAGTGACGCCAGATTTGCAAAATTATTTCCAAGCAGATGGGCTGCACCCGAATGCCGAAGGTGTTGCGGCGGTTGTGGCCGATATGGGCCCCTATATTTTGCGGGCGCTGGAAAGATAGGCGCTGGCCTATCGAAATACACAAGCTTTGGCCTTTGAACTTGGTATTTTGAAGCTGGTCTTTTGATCGGTCGTTGGGGGTCTGTGTATTGACAGCCACCGCGGCACTGAGCTTTTCTGGCGGTAGGATTGATTGTTGCGAAACGATCAGACACATGGCGAGATTAATTGTCGCCTTCTTTTGATGAGCTGGACCTCCTCGGCCAGTTGCCGCGACGCTGAGATTGGGTAGGAAATTGCCGTGACTTTGGAACAAGAGCGTAAAAATGTTTGAGACACTGTCCAATACAATGCCCGATGTGATTGCCTGTATGACTTGCACCAACGAAGCGCTGGAGAAGGCAGCATGACTGCGCCGATCTTGACTCTGCTTGAGCGGGTGCTGCAAAGCCCCAGGCGCCAAGCGCGGCGGGTGGTCGCCATAGCAGGGCCTCCGGCTAGCGGGAAGTCCACGCTTGCAGCCGGGCTGGTGGAGGCGCTGCGGCAGGCTGGCGTGGCCAGCCAGCTCGTGCCGATGGATGGGTTTCATCTCGACAATAGCATTCTGATCGACCGCGGGATTTTAGACCGGAAGGGCAGTCCGCCGAGTTTTGACGCAATCGGGCTGTTGCGATTTGTGCAGGCGCTGGGCGCGCCGCAGGAGCTGTATTATCCAGTTTTTGACCGGGGCCGCGATATTTCCATTGCGGGCGCGGGCTATATTGCGCCGGAGTGTGACACAATCGTTATCGAAGGGAACTATCTTTTGATGGATGAACCGATCTGGCGCGACATGGCGGGCTATTGGGACCTCTCGGTCCAGCTGACCTGGGCGCAAGCGGAGCTTGAGGCACGGCTGATACAGCGCTGGTTGGATCATGGGCTTACGCCTAAGGCCGCGCGCATCCGCGCTCAAAGCAATGATCTGCCCAACGCACGCTTGGTCGGGCAGAGGGCACTTCGGGCTGATGTGGTGCTGTGAAACAGCGCAGTTGTACGGAGTTCAAACACAATCAATTAACAGGAGCATGAGAAGTTGTCGCCTTGCGCCTGCTACCTGTTGACAGCAAAAGCGACTCTGCATATACGCCCCTCATCTGCCATGGGGGATACCTCATTGCGCAACATCAAAATTTGAAGTGGTCAAGAACAGCTTGCTGTTCCTCTGGAACCCCCGCCGCCCCATCCGACTACGGGAAGGGATGCGGTTTTGGTTGTGCTTTGGCGAAAAATTACCGCGATCAGACGCGGAAACCGGCGATGGGTAACTGACCTGGCGCTTAACATTGGAACCGGTGGGGATTATTCCCATCACCTTATTTGTCTAGACGGGAAGAGAACCGCCAATGCCAACGATCCAACAGCTGATCCGGAAACCCCGGCAGCCTAAAGTAAAACGCAGCAAGTCCATGCACTTGCAAGAATGTCCACAAAAACGCGGTGTCTGCACACGCGTTTATACAACCACGCCAAAGAAACCGAACTCGGCGATGCGGAAAGTTGCAAAAGTCCGTTTGACCAATGGTTTTGAGGTGATCAGCTACATCCCAGGTGAAAGCCACAACCTGCAAGAGCACTCTGTTGTTTTGATCCGTGGGGGCCGGGTAAAAGATCTTCCTGGTGTTCGTTATCACATCCTGCGCGGTGTTCTGGATACTCAGGGCGTCAAAGATCGTAAGCAACGTCGTTCGAAATACGGCGCGAAGCGTCCGAAGTAAGGGAATCAAGATATGTCACGTCGTCACGCCGCTGAGAAGCGCTCTGTCCTGCCCGATGCCAAATATGGTGATTTGGTGCTGACAAAATTCATGAACAACTTAATGCTCGATGGTAAGAAATCTGTTGCAGAACGCATCGTGTACGGTGCGCTGGAGCGTGTCGAAGCGAAGGTCAAGCGCGCACCTGTTGAGATGTTCCACGAAGCTTTGGAAAATATAAAACCCTCCGTCGAAGTGCGCTCACGCCGGGTTGGTGGCGCAACCTATCAGGTGCCCGTCGAAGTGCGTCCCGAGCGGCGCGAAGCTCTTGCAATTCGTTGGCTGATCACAGCTAGCCGCAAGCGCAATGAGAACACAATGGAAGAGCGTCTTGCTGGCGAATTGTTGGACGCGGTGCAATCCCGTGGTTCCGCCGTCAAGAAGCGCGAAGACACTCACAAGATGGCCGACGCAAACAAAGCGTTCAGCCATTATCGCTGGTAATCCTACAGAGGCTGAACAGATATGGCACGCGAATATCCACTAGAGCTGTACCGCAACTTCGGTATCATGGCGCACATCGATGCGGGTAAAACAACCTGCTCCGAGCGGATCCTGTACTATACAGGTAAAGAGCATAACATCGGTGAAGTGCATGATGGCGCTGCAACCATGGATCACATGGAGCAAGAGCAAGAGCGTGGCATCACGATCACTTCTGCTGCGACCACCACTTTTTGGGAGCGCACAGAAGACGGTGTGTCCCCAGACAGCCCCAAGCACCGCTTGAACATTATTGATACTCCAGGTCACGTTGACTTCACAATTGAAGTTGAGCGGTCCTTGGCGGTTCTTGATGGCGCGGTGTGCGTGTTGGATGCAAATGCTGGTGTTGAGCCTCAAACCGAAACAGTTTGGCGTCAAGCGGACCGCTACAAGGTTCCACGGATGGTTTTTGTCAACAAAATGGACAAAATCGGGGCGGACTTTTTCAACTGTGTTGAGATGATCGAAGATCGTACAGGTGCGGTGGCTGTGCCAATCGCTTTCCCAATTGGTGCAGAGACTGAACTGGAAGGTTTGGTTGATCTTGTGACGATGGAAGAGTGGCTATGGCAGGGTGAAGACCTTGGCGCCTCTTGGATCAAAGCTCCAATCCGTGCTGAGCTGCAAGAAGCAGCTGATAAATGGCGCGCCAAATTGGTTGAATCTGCTGTCGAGCAAGATGATGAAGCCATGATGGAATATTTGGAAGGCAATGAGCCCGACGTTCCGACGCTCCGCAAGTTGATCCGCAAGGGTACTTTGGCGATGGCATTCGTGCCTGTGCTTGGTGGATCTGCATTTAAAAATAAAGGTGTTCAGCCCTTGCTGAACGCGGTTGTAGATTACTTGCCGAGCCCTCTCGACGTTGTCGACTATATGGGCTTTAAACCTGGCGATGAGACAGAAACCCGTGACATCGCCCGCCGTGCGGATGATGACATGCCCTTCTCTGCGCTGGCGTTCAAAATCTGGAATGACCCCTTTGTTGGGTCTTTGACCTTCACACGGATTTATTCTGGCAAATTGGAAAAAGGCGATTCTTTCTTGAACTCCACTAAGGGTAGGAAAGAGCGCGTGGGTCGTATGATGATCATGCACTCCAATGACCGTGATGAAATCTCAGAAGCATTTTCTGGTGACATCATCGCTTTGGGTGGCCTGAAGGACACAACAACTGGGGATACACTTTGTGCGGTGAATGCTCCGGTGGTTCTTGAAACAATGACTTTCCCAGAGCCTGTGATCGAAATTGCGGTTGAGCCAAAAACCAAGGGCGACCAAGAGAAAATGGGCCTCGCGCTGCAGCGTCTGTCTGCTGAAGATCCATCCTTCCGCGTGGAAACTGACCTTGAATCAGGTCAGACCATCATGAAAGGCATGGGCGAGCTGCATTTGGATATCCTTGTGGATCGTATGCGCCGTGAGTTTAAAGTCGAAGCCAATATCGGTGCGCCACAGGTGGCCTATCGTGAGACCATAGGCCATGAAGTCACCCACACTTACACCCACAAAAAGCAATCGGGTGGTTCTGGTCAATATGGTGAGGTCAAGCTGACCATCACGCCAACTGAACCAGGCGAAGGTTATTCTTTCGAATCTCGCGTCGTTGGCGGCTCGGTTCCAAAGGAATATATTCCAGGTGTTGAAAAGGGTATTCGCTCCGTTATGGACAGCGGTCCTCTGGCTGGCTTCCCTGTGATCGACTTCAAAGTGGCTTTGCTTGAGGGTAAATATCACGATGTTGACTCCTCTGTTCTGGCCTTTGAGATCGCATCACGGATGTGTATGCGCGAAGGCATGCGTCTGGCTGGCGCGAAACTGCTTGAGCCTGTGATGAAGGTCGAAGTGATCACACCTGAAGAATATACAGGTGGCATCATCGGCGATTTGACATCGCGTCGGGGTCAAGTTCAGGGTCAAGAAAATCGCGGCAACGCGATTGCGATTGATGCCTTTGTGCCTTTGGCGAATATGTTTGGTTACATCAATACTTTGCGTTCCATGTCTTCGGGCCGCGCCAATTTTACCATGCAGTTCGGTCACTACGAACCTGTTCCGTCGAATATCTCTGAAGAGATCCAAGCGAAATTTGCATAAACGTGGTGGGCCACTGGCCCACCCTACACCAACCCGTAGGGTGGGCATTGTGCCCACCGCCACGAACAACAAGAGGAGCCACCCATGGCTAAGGAAAAGTTTGAACGCTCGAAACCCCACGTAAACATCGGCACGATTGGTCACGTTGACCATGGCAAGACAACCTTGACA
>NYTV01000021.1 GCA_002683685.1 Paracoccaceae bacterium | reverse complement strand
TACGCCGGCCCATATTCGCCTTCAGGGCGGCCTTCAAGCGCGCTTCACGCTCAGACTGGGCCGACTTTGGGGTCGATTTGTGTTTGTCTGCCATAACGACGGCTTAACTCAAGCTTTGCGCGCGGTCCAGCCGCCGGCACGCTTTGCCAAGGCTACGGGCGATATTCTGCAGACTTTGCCCATTCTTGGACTTGCGCCCAGGCCCAAGACTGTCTAAATCGCCCATCAGATGCTGTGGTAGCTCAGTGGCAGAGCACACCCTTGGTAAGGGTGAGGTCGAGAGTTCAATCCTCTCTCACAGCACCATCTGACTGCCCAACGCAAAATAAACACAGGTTGAATCAAATGCCTGTGCTCCTGAATGCGCCATATAATAAAGACCTCTGCATAATCCAGCCACCAAGCCATAACGGTTTGCTTGGTGGCAAGACCGGGCTGTATCTGCCTGCCCCCGGCATACGCTGCCTGCATTTTTGTGTTGAAATGGCGTTATACAGAGGGCTTAGGCTTGTACTTGTTCATCCAATCCAGACTGTTACCGGTGGCCCCATCGGGGTGGTATTCGGCGCCTAAGGGGCCGTTCCAACCGAGCTTGTCTAGGGCGGCGAAAACCTCCGTATAGTCCAACGTACCTTGATCGGGACTTTTTCGGTTGGGTATGGAGGCAAATTGAATGTGGCCGATGAGGGGGAGGCGCGCCTGCAATTGGGCGATAACATCGCCCTCGGTACGGCCGACATGATAGCAATCAAACATCAATTTGAGGTTTGGATGATTGACGGATGTGATAATCTCTTCTGCCTGTGCCAAGCTGTTGAGGAAATACCCCGGCGCATCGTGGCGGTTGAGAGGTTCGATCAAAATCGTCATGCCACCTTGCTGAGCCTGATGGCATGCATGGGAGAGCGCTGCGCAAAAGCTTGCCTGCGCTTCAGCTCCTGACGCCATGCCTGCCATCACATGCAGGCTGCGCGCTCCGATGTCGGTGGCAAAACTCAAAGATTGGTCAATAACCGCCCGCGCCATAGCTTCATGTCCCGGTAGGGCACTGAGGCCAAACAGGCCAATGCCTCCTGCAGACTTCGGCGTGTTCAGTCCCAACATTTCAAGCCCTGTGTCCTTCAACGCGGCTGTAATCTCTGTCGGCGGCGTGGCGTAAGGCCAATGGCATTCCACCGCGTCAAATCCCGCGGCTTTGGCGGCGCGAATGGCGGCGGGCAAGGGCAGATCAGCCCAAAGAAAGCCAAGGTTGGCTGAGAATGTCACCATGCTGATGCTCCAAATCTCCGCTTGGCCCTGATGAAAATGAGGGTGGCACGCGCCATGGGGCATAGATTAGGGTTGTGGCGAAGCTGGCGCAAGCCATCTTGCCAAAGGCCGGGTTTTGCGACCCGCCGGTCACGTAGCGGCTTTTCATTGCCGCCGACACTCCGTAAAAGGGGCGCGATCTTCCTCATAGTGGTGAATAGACCCCGTGACCCCTGTTTGTGACCTTGAAAGAGCTGTGCCGGTGCCTTGGCGTCTTACTGCCAAAACTGAGGCCATGACCGCAGATATTGCCGCATCTCTGGCGGAGTTGCTCGGGCCGGGCGATGTGGTGCTGTTGCAGGGTGACTTGGCTGCGGGCAAGACCTTTTTCACCCGCCATCTGGTCCAAGAGCTTGGAACGCAGGACGATATATCCAGCCCCACCTACACGATCGCAAATATCTACCAGACAAAGAGATGCGATGTGTTACATGTGGATGCCTACCGTCTGGCAGACGCGCAGGAATTTCACAATCTGGGGCTTGAAGAGGAAATTGACAGATCCATTTCAGTCATCGAATGGGGTGGACGGATTCAGGAGGCGTTTGACGCATATCTGCACATCGCTTTCACCGCCCCACATGAGCAGGACGGCGCGCGGGATTTGGAGTTTGGTGCTTTTGGGCAGCGGGCCCATCGTCTTTTGGCGCAGTTTCAAAAAAGGTGTTTGCGTGAATGGCTATGATGTCGCTTTTGTTGCAAAATTCTGCTGGTCAAATGGCTGTTGGTTTGGGAGAGGGCGACCAGCTGATCTTCGACAGCTCGCTTGATGCCGATTTGGTGGGCTTGCGTAATGTGCAGGCCCATGTGCAAGCGGGATTGGATCATAGTGGCAAGTCAATGTCGGATGTGGACTGCGTCTTTGTGGATATTGGCCCCGGCGGACTGGGCGCGACCCGCACAACAGTGGCCTTTGCCAATGCTTTAGCATTCGCCGCTTCGATCCCGGTGACCGGTCTTCACGCCTTTGAGCTGATTGGCCGGCATGTATCGGCGGGCAGGGCGCGGCCGGTGGTGTGTATCCGCCCAGCCGCGCGCCCAAATTACTACATCGGAAAATTCGAAGCTGGCGTGTTGTCAGATATGAGGTTTACGGATGTTAACGCGGTGAAAGAGTTTGTGCGCGCGCACCAAGAGATCGCGGATTTCGCCGGGAAATTTGCCTTCACGAATGATGAAAATGCGCCCGATGAGGCCTGGCCGGTATCGCAGGGAAACTCCGCCTCTATGGACTGTTTTTTAGCCCTGGCCTTGGAAAAATATCAAATATCCAAGCACAGTACGCGGGTTTTTCCAATCTCTGAAAGTTTAAGTGTGACGGTACAATGAGCGTTATCTCTGTGTCCAATGATCTGGCGAATGTGCCGCGCATCGTGCAGGCGCTGCGTGTGGGCGGCGTGGTGCTTTTGCCAACGGATACGGTCTTGGGGCTTGCAACTCTCCCGAATATGCCGGCCGGTGTGGATCGCCTATATGCATTAAAGGATCGGCCTCGTGCCAAGGCTCTACCGATCATGGTTACAACATCCGCGCAACTTGTCGATTTAGGCGTTATTTTCACACCAGCCATCGAGCAGGCCCTGGCCAGCCCTTTCGTGCCAGGCGCTCTGACGATTGCGGCAGAGATTGATCCAAAAATTTGTCCAGACTGGTTGGCGGATCGTCGCGAAATCGCCTTTCGCATTCCTGATGCGCCCCTTTTGTTGGAACTTTTGCGCCAGGTTGGACCGTTGTTGGTCACGAGTGCCAATCGTGCCGGCCATCCGACACCTGCGCATGCATCTGCGGCTCTCGCGCAATTGGCGGGCGCGCCGGATTTAGTTGTGGAGGGGCTGGCCGGGGCGGATGAGGCCTCTACCTTGATAAATTGCACCCAATCTCCCGCTTTGATTGAGCGTTTGGGTGCGATATCGCAGGCTCAATTGGCTGAATATTTGGAGGTGCGCCATGGGTGATTTGGTGCTGGGAATTGAAACCTCTTGTGATGACACCTCTGTCGCTCTGGTTGATCAAAATGGTCAAATCGCTGCGATCGAAACCGTTTCGCAATATGAGGTCCATTCTGAATTTGGCGGTGTTTATCCCGAGTTGGCCAGCCGCGCACATCTCGAAGCTATTTTGCCTACCATTGAAACTGTAATGGTGCGGGCTGCCGCGAGCCGTCTGGATCTTCGTGCCATTGGGGTTACGCGCGGGCCGGGGCTCATGGGATCGCTTTTGGTGGGCCTGTCAACAGCACAGGCTTTGAGCATGGCGTGGGATCTGCCCTGTTATGGGATCAACCATCTGCGTGGGCATATCCGCAGTGTGGATTTGGAAGAAAAACGCCTCACCTATCCGGCGCTTGTCATGTTGGTGTCGGGTGGACACACGCTTTTGGCCTATCTTGAAGACCAACATTCCTACGAGCTTTTGGGCACCACGCGGGACGACTCGGTGGGGGAATGCTATGATAAGGTGGCCCGCACCCTCGGGCTGGGAATGCCGGGCGGACCGGCGATTGACCGTCGGGCGGCCTGTGGCACCGCAAACATAAAATTTCCGCGGCCAATGATACAATCGGGCTATGAGTTTTCATTCTCTGGGTTGAAATCCAGCGTGGCGCGTCATGTGGAAACTCATCCAGACTTTGTGATTGATGATGTCGCAGCCTCGTTTGTGGATGCCTGCTTGGATGTATTGGGCGCCAAGCTGCGCCGTGCCATCGCGCAAAAGGCACCGGCTTCTCTGGCTGTGGTCGGTGGCGTGGCCGCAAGCCGTCAGCTGCGCGCGCGTATGCAGCAGATCAGTGAGCAGACGGGGGTCTCCCTTTGCTTGCCGCCGCAAAAATGGGCGACAGATAATGCCGCGATGATCGCACTTGCGACATGGGATTACATTGCCCACAGCGCCCCAAAAAACTTAGACCCGAAACCGAACCTACGCTTGGTTGACGTTTGACCTTTGTTCTAACATTGCCAAGACTCACGCTCCGATTCAGCCAATCGGATCAAAATCGAGGTTTGCTAGCCCATTCGCGCGGTGTAACAGCTGCCTCAGAGCTGGCGTAAAATATCCTGCGCAATGGAAAATCCACTAGTAAAGGCAGCCTCCACACGGCCTTTTATGAGCCAATCTCCACAAGCACCACTTCTAGTAGTATGATCTACGAAATAGGTTTCACCACTACGTTTGGGGCCGTTTGCGTAGCGCCATTGATGAACTGCCTTATGATCTGCCTGGCTGACGTCTTGGCCAATCACCAAACTCGTTTGATTGAGCAGGTGTTGCAAGGCCTCATAGCGATCTAAGTTTTCATGTTTTGTTGCCCAGGAATTACTCGAGTGAACCAGCAGGGAGGTCGCAGCCTTACGGTCCGGTTTTGAGGAGTTCACGGAGATCCAGCTGATATCTTCACCGCGCACTAAGGCAGCTTGGTAATCAAGTGCGAAACCTGTCTCAAAACCTAGCATTAGAGTGAAGCACCCTGCCATTTGGGCAGTTTTAATTTTAGCATGAAATGACATTTCTTCAGACCATAATTGTTCCGCTTGCTGCGCGGGAATAGCCGAGATCACCCAATCAAATTGCCCCAAATCTTGACCAGTTTCACCTTTTAGCAGCCAGCCTGCCGGGGTTTTGCGGACTGCAGTTACTGGCGTCCCCAAAAGGAGATGCAGATCTTGGCTAAGGAATTTTCCAATCGCATTCATACTTGGCGATCCGACATAATGACGGCTTTGCGCATCCCATTGACGCGNTTTTGTGACNTGGCGATTTTCAATTTCGACNAANNTNGCATTCCAGCATTTGATGACGCCATGGCGCAGCATGGGCGCTAANAATTCTTTGAANGCGTTGGACTTTGCGCTAAAAAATTGGCAGCCATGGTCAAAATTATAGGGCTCGGCGCGTCGCGTCGCNAGGCGGCCGCTTGGTCCCTTGGCCTTGTCAAATACGGTCACCTTGGCATGTTCGCTCAAGATATTTGCAGCTGTAAGACCGGATAGGCCGGCGCCAATGATCGCGATGCTTAACATGAAAATTACAAAACCTTTTAATCACCGCAGAGCACCATGTTTGCGGTCAGCTTCCGCCCCGGACTTTACGTATAGTGATAACGCATATTATCAATATCTGTGGAATAATCCGGCCCTTAAAGAATGCTTGAAATGAGTTAGATAGTGCGAATTCAAACCAAGTTATGGGATACGCTTTAATCTCCAAACAAAGACAATTGGGCATTATTTTTAGGTTTTGATTTGCGTGCTCTGGTCGCTTGGACCTTGCGGCTTCCCAATTTTTGGAAAACGGCCTGTGCCGCATCACGAAATTGTGGAGCTTGTTTGACTTCAAAAACTCTTTGCTTGGCCGCGCGTGTCGCGGTGGTATGATCCACTATTGGGGCAGGGTAATCCTGCCCGAGTGTAAAGCTGCTCGATGAAATAAGGTTCGGTGTAAAAGCCCAAGGCTCATGAATGAAATCCTCTGGAACGGCCGTTAGCTCAGGAACCCACCTACGAATAAAGATGCCCTTAGGGTCATGTTCCTTGGATTGCTTAATGGGGTTATAGATGCGAATGGCATTGATCCCGGTAACTCCGGATTGCATTTGCATTTGGCTGTAGTGAATGCCGGGTTCATAGTCTGTAAATAAGCGCGCCATGTGAGGCCCAGTTATGCGCCAATCAAGCCAAAGTTGATAGCTGGCGAAACTTACGAGCATGGCGCGCATGCGAAATGTGATCCAACCTTCCGCGGTGAGATTACGCATACAGGCGTCAATAAAGGGAAATCCCGTGGTGCCATTTGCCCAGGCTTGGAAGTGCGCAGGGTTATGCGTCGCCTCGCGCAGATTTTCAAAAGAGGGATGCATGCAATGCGTCTCAATTTCTGGCTGGTCCTCGATCTTTTGAACGAAGTGACAGCGCCATGCTAAGCGCGATTCAAATGCCCGCAAATTCCGTCCGAAACTTTTGGTTTCTTCTGCTGATAACTGCCTGCGCCGCTTGGTAATCGACTGGCTAACTTCCCGCGCAGACAGAGTTCCAAATGTGAGGTGACTTGACAGGCGGGAACAGTAGAATTCGGACTGATTTGGTGCAGAAATATGCGATAGGTAGCCGCGAGAGCGGTCATTTAGAAAGCTCCCAAGCTCCTTTACAGCTTGAATGCGTCCACCTTTTTGAACGCGGCCAATTGGCAGTTTCCCAAACATTGGGTCGCATTTACTCGGCAGCGGATCTGACTGACAATGCCCAACAGTTTTCAGGGACATTGGTCTTGGGTGAATGGAGTCAACCATGCGGATATTTCGGATTTTTGACCAGCTGTCACGGCTGCCTAATTTGCGCACGACCCCGTTTGTAGGGGTGGTTTGTAGGTCAATACCGAGGTCGCTACACAGGCTTTGCACTGCAATATCTCGTTGATACGACCAGAGGTTACCAGTTTCTTCGTGAGTGTAGACCGTGCCAATGTCATAGTCTGAATGCAGCTGTGCAAAGATGTCCGCAGCACCACCAATTTTTATGATTAACTCTTGTCCTAGATCTTGCAAAGCGATGTTTAAATCGAACAAACAGTCATGAATAAAATGCCAATGGCGCCGCGATGCATCCGGTTGGAGCCAAAGATCAGGTTCCACAATATACAAAGGAATTGCCGGCTCCTCTTGGCGTGAAGCGGCCAGAAGTGGAGCGTGATCCGTTATCCTTAAATCGCGCTTGAACCAAACTATGTTATGTTTTTGTGACATTTTATATTTTGGTTGATGCGGCGTTTGGATTATCGGGTTGGCGAATGTAGCGCTCAGAGATTGAGGGGGCATTTTTTGTTATTAGGCGCCTCATATTGAGCTTTTCATTGACGATATCCAATATGTTTGCCTGGGAATTCATGGCGAGCGCGACGATTTCCCAATAGCAGTTAATGCACAGGTCTTGGTCACCTCGGCGAAGCTTTAAGCGCGTTGTAACAATCGGTTCATGGCTATAGTCAGGGTGCGGATTTTTTTTGCGATCACAAAGGGCGCATGAAGCATTGGGATTATTGTAGGTGAAAGTTGGATTGATCATAGACACATATTCCCCCTGCAAGGGATCCCATATTGAAGCTTTAGGCACACGGGGGATTGAACTACCAAACTCCTCGCCATGGTCTCGGCATATTAAAACACCATCTCCCTTGCATAACAGGTAGCTAGTGCAATCGTGAATTATGACCAGATGAAAATTTAAGTGGTCCAATAGCCTTGGAGCCGCGTAACTAAATATAACCTCGCTTCTCCCCAGTACATATACACCTCTGCGACTGGACTTTCGAGGCCAGCCGTTTTTTTCGGGGGGGTATGGATTAGCTTAGCTGCGCCATGGCCTGAGCAAGATCATCGGTTAAATCTTCCACCTTTTCGAGACCAATATTGAGTCTTACGATCCGGCCACCAAAATCCTGTGCGGGGCGCTGCAAATCTGGATAGACCAGAGC
>NYTV01000020.1 GCA_002683685.1 Paracoccaceae bacterium | reverse complement strand
ACAGATGCGCGGTTGTAGCTCAGCTGGTTAGAGTACCGGCCTGTCACGCCGGGGGTCGCGGGTTCGAGCCCCGTCAACCGCGCCATTTTCCAATATAATTTAAAGCTGTAGCGCAGGTAAAAGGCCAGGTCGCCTTAGCCGTACAGCCTGTGCAGGATCCGCGCCCAGCTGCGAATGCCTTTGTGAAAGCTCCGCAGGTCGTATTTTTCATTAGGACTGTGAATCGCATCATTGTCGCGGGCAAAGCCAATCAACATCGCATCCATCCCAAGAATCGATTTGAAATGTCCAGCGATTGGGATCGACCCGCCGCATCCCACAAATGCGGCCGGATTGGGCCATTCATCGGAGAGCGCAGCGCGAGCAGCGTCAAAGGCCCGGTTTTTTATCGACATTTCGGACCCGGCGGAGGCACCATGCGATTTAAAGGTGACGCTGCAATCGGCGGGCAGGAGCGAACGCACCATCGCACGAAAATTTTCGCGGATCACATGGGGGTCTTGCTGCCCAACCAAGCGAAATGAGATTTTCGCATGTGCTTGGCTCGGTAAAACAGTTTTAAATCCTGCACCTGTATAGCCGCTCCAAATGCCATTGACCTCGCAGGTGGGGCGCGACCAGATCATTTCTAGGGCACTGCGCCCTTGCTCACCGGCCAGCTCAGATAGATCTACCTGTCCTAAAAATTCGCCATGATCGAAGTTGAGTCCGTCCCATTGCGCGGCAATCTCAGGGGGCAGCTCAGGCACACCGTCATAAAAGCCCGAGACCGTAATGCGGCCTTGGTCGTCATGTAGTGCCGCGATGATCTTGGCCAGCACACGCGCAGGGTTCATCGCTGGTCCACCATACATGCCGGAGTGTAGATCCTTAGACGGGCCTGTGATGGTCAATTCCTCGCCCAAAAGTCCTCGCAGGCGGGTGACAATACCCGGTGTGTCATCGCCGAACAGCCCCGTGTCACAGATCATCGCAACATCGGCGGTTAACTCCTCTGCGTTGTCACGCATGAAGGGCACCAATGAGGGTGAGCCCGATTCTTCTTCGCCTTCAAAAAATAGGCTGATTTTGCCGGGCAGGGAGCCGTGGACCGCTTTCCAGGCGCGGCAGGCTTCGATGAAGGTCATCAGCTGGCCTTTATCATCTGACGCGCCGCGTGCGCGGATCACTGGCCCGAGATCACCTTGCTCAAGAACCGGTTCAAAGGGAGAACGGTCCCATAGGTCAAGCGGATCCACCGGCTGCACGTCGTAATGGCCATAAAACAACACATGCGGCCCTTCAGAGCCGGTATGGGCAATCACCATCGGGTGACCTGGCGTGGCGCGCTTGCTGGCGTCAAAGCCGATGGACTTTAAATCCGCAACCAACCAATCGGCGGCTTTGTCGCAGTCTTGACGATAGGCCGGATCCGTTGAGATGCTTGGAATGCGAAGCAAGTTGAACAGATGTTCGGTTGTTTGGTCGATGTGAGCGTCAATGTGACCTAAAACGGGGTCGAGCATAGCTGCGGACATGGGATCTCCAAACACTATTAGAACGCGAATCTCCTGCCCATTGGTTGGATTTTGCCATTGTAAGTCAAACAAAAACACGGGGCATTTCAGAACGATCTATCGGCCTATCAAAGATGTTACGACTGAAAATTTGCGCGTTTGGGCAAAAAAGTTGGCTAAACCTCGCTTATTGAAGCAAATTATAAGTCCAAGCTCTATGTTTTTTTTGCCGCTGTGTTATTAATGTTTCACTCGTCCGGAGGCCATTGGGGGCGCCCGGGGGTAAAACGCACAGGGCAGCTCCATGATTGGCCGCAAGTCATCACGCCTTAAGGAAATTAAAAAACCGTTAAAGCTGAAGGGCTTTGACGATTTTGAGGTGACCCTTGGCGATGTGATGCGCGGGGAGCGTGCGACGCGCGGCAAGTCTCTCATGGACGTGCAGCACGACCTTAGAATCAAAGCCGCATATATCGCAGGAGTGGAAGATTGCGACCCTTCGGTATTCGACACGCCGGGGTTTATCGCTGGATATGTGCGCTCTTACGCCAAATATCTCGGTATGGACCCGGACGCTTCTTTTGAAATATTTTGTAAAGAAAGCGGTTTTGAATCTATACACGGCATGTCAGAGCGTGCGCTGCCCACGCGGCTGAGCCGTGAAGAGCGCCTGGCCGCTTTAATCACGCGCCGGCCCGCTGGTGCTATTGCCAGCACAACCCCATTTTCGCCGCCCAAGGAAAGTTTTTTCAACCGGGTTGATGTGCGGGCGTTTGTATCATCGGTGGTATTGATGCTGTTGCTGGGTGGGCTTGGGTATGGGGCTTATTCTGTGGTGCAAGAAATCCAGCGCGTTCAGATGGTTCCGGTGGAACAGGCCCCATTGGTGGCCTCTGATCTGGATCCTCTTCGGCCGCGGGAGACGGCCTCTGTCGCGTCGTCTTTGCAAAATGCGCAAAGCGATGAAATTTATAGCCGTATCTATCAGCCACAGGCGTTAGATGTTCCTGTTGTCGTGCCGCGTGATGGGCCAATTGCAAATATTGATCCAGACCAACGCGGCGCTTTCGCGGCTCAGGAGCCGCCAATGGTGACAGCCGTTGTTGATGAAAGCGTCGAAGATATTTTGGCCGATATCGTTGGGGCCGCATTCGAGCCTGAGCCTGAAGCTCCGCTGCAAGTGGTCGAGAACTTTCCCGTGGCGGTGCAGCTTGTGTCGTCCCAAGGGGTTTGGTTGCGGGTCAAAGATTCTGAAGGTTCAATTATTTTTGAACGCATCATGGATGCGCGCACGCCCTATGAGGTGCCGTTCAACGATGCTCCCGCTGTCATTGAGCGGGCGGGCAATGCGAGCGCATTGTTCTTTTTGGTGAATGGTGCGCTCTATGGTCCGGCCGGGGGCAGCGGCCGTGTGGCGAAAAATATTGAGCTCTCTGCGGAAAACTTGTCTCAAAGTTATGAGCGTCACACGCCGCAGGATCAGTCGCCGCTTTATAGTTTCTTGCTTGAGCTTGAAACTGATCCCGTCAAACCCTAGTCATAGGGCTACAAAGGTAACCCGTGAAAGTGTCGCATGTCTCTCAATCATATTCGCCCGTGGCGTAACATTTACCGCCGCAAAAGTCGGCAGATCATGGTTGGCTCTGTTCCGGTAGGTGGGGAAGCGCCCATTACGGTTCAAACGATGACCAATACGCTGACCACTGATGTCGCTGCGACCATTGCGCAAATCCAGGCCTGCGCGGATGCCGGCGCTGATATTTTGCGGGTCTCTGTACCTGATGAGGCCTCCTCCAAAGCGCTCAAGGAGATTGTGCGTGAAAGCCCGGTTCCGATTGTCGCAGACATCCATTTTCACTATAAGCGCGGCATAGAGGCCGCTGAGGCTGGGGCGGCCTGCCTGCGGATAAATCCAGGCAACATCGGTAGCCAAGAGCGCGTGCGCGAGGTGATCAAAGCGGCGCGCGATAATGGCTGCTCCATTCGGATCGGGGTGAATGCCGGCTCGCTTGAAAAACATTTGCTCGAGAAATACGGCGAGCCTTGCCCCGATGCGATGGTGGAAAGCGGTCTGGAGCATATTAAAATTCTACAAGACAATGATTTTCATGAATTCAAAATAAGCGTCAAGGCCAGCGATGTCTTCATGGCCGCCGCGGCCTATCAAGCCTTAGCGGAGGCCACTGATGCGCCAATTCACCTTGGGATCACTGAGGCGGGTGGTTTGATGTCCGGCACGATCAAATCAGCGATCGGTCTGGGAAATCTGCTTTGGATGGGCATTGGCGATACAATCCGCGTCAGCCTTTCGGCCAATCCCGTAGAAGAGGTGAAGGTCGGTTATGACATCTTAAAATCACTTGGCCTGCGCCATCGTGGGGTGAATATCATTTCCTGCCCAAGCTGCGCACGACAGGGATTCGACGTGATCAAAACTGTTGAGGCGTTGGAGCGCCGGCTTGAGCATATTAAAACGCCAATGTCCCTCTCGATCATTGGCTGCGTGGTCAATGGTCCTGGAGAGGCGTTGATGACCGATGTCGGCTTCACCGGCGGAGGGAATGGCGCGGGCATGGTCTATTTGGCTGGGCAGCAAAGCCATAAATTATCGAATGACGAGATGGTTGAGCATATTGTCAGCCAAGTGGAGATCCGCGCGGCACAGCTGGAGCTTGAAACAGCCGCGCAGGATACAGCGGCCGGTTAAGGTGTTTTAGCCGTGTCTAAAATATCCTGCGCCCTTTGCCGAGCCGCTGAGCCGCGTGGCAAGAGACCTTCGGCACGTTTGGCCTGAATGGCGGCATTTTGCATGTCACCTTGCAATGCGTAACGCTCAGCAATGGCCAGAACAGCCTGCCCCTGCTG
Organism: Paracoccaceae bacterium; assembly: GCA_002683685.1. Lineage (GTDB taxonomy): Bacteria > Pseudomonadota > Alphaproteobacteria > Rhodobacterales > Rhodobacteraceae > Planktomarina. The sequence continues at coordinate 20,864 of NYTV01000020.1, read as the reverse complement.
ACCACTGCGCGCGTAGGCCATGCCTATATCTCGTAAAATTCTTGCATCTCGACTGTCGAGGTTGCGGGCCTTTTGCAATATTTTCAGAACTTGCGCGTTTGAACTTTTGGTGTTTTGCGCCAGGAGGGATCGACCATAGCCCCCTAAGATAAGTGCATTGCTGGGCGCCAGTTTGGCGGCGCTGGCATAGGCTTTTGTTGCCGCCGAAAATTCCAGGCTTTCCAATAGGATTTGTCCCTGAAGCTCTCGGTAAAATGCATCGCTGGGATGGTCTGCAACGAGTTGGGCAATGGTCTTTTTCGCGGTGCTGCTGCGACCGCTGCGGTGTTCGGCTATCGCTCTGCGCATCCTACTCACATCTGAACTGCCTGTTGCGCGGCGCATGGTCCATTGAGGCGCCCGTAGAAAGCTTGATAATTTGCCTTGAATGCGCGAAAACCAATAGGCCTGCTTGGCATCTGGCCGATGTGGCGTCGCGTTTGCGGCATAGGCGTGGATGGTGCGAATGCGATCCCGGTTGAGCGGGTGGCTGCGCATATAAGGATCTTGATAGTCTTCGGTGAGAGTGGACTGACCGATGAAGAGTTCGAAGACTTCGGCCATGGCGGCGGGATCGACTTTGGCCGAGTTCATGAAACGCACCGCCGATTGATCTGCGGCGGATTCTTCAATGCGGGTATGGGCCAGCAAGATACGATTTACCGATCCTGTTGCGCCAAGGGCCAGCCCGAGACCCGCGTCAGTATGACCCGCAGCAGCCGCGGCAGCGCCAACCAATACCCCGAAGGATGTGGCCATTTTGGCCCGCCTGGCATTGGCGAGGCGCCGCGAAACATGCCCATTGCTAATATGCGCCGCCTCATGAGCAATCACCGATTGCAACTGGGCGGCAGTTTTCAGTTGAAGCACAAGTCCCGCATGTAGAAATATATGCGTGTGATCAATGACAAAGGCATTCAAGCTCATGTCATTGATGATCCAAACCTTCACACTTTCACTATTGAGATTGGCCGCGCGTAATATCGGGTCGGCCAGTTGTTGCAACCCGTGTTCGATATCTGGATCGCGCAGGAGGCTGATGCTTTGGGCCGCAGAGGCGTTGAGCGCGCAAAATATGGCGAGAAAAATTGCTTTCAAATAGGTCTTGAACATATATCAGTCCTTGGGCCATCTAATAATGCGTTTGCGAAAGGAAAAGGCATGCCATTGTCGAAACGAAGTCAAGTTGATCCTTTCATTGTTATGGACGTGATGGAAGCGGCCCGTAGCGCTGAGGCGAAAGGTCGCCGAATTGTGCATATGGAAGTGGGGCAACCGAGTACATCAGCGCCTTTTAAAGCCCGGCAGGCCGTTGCTGCTGCGCTGCCGCGTGATCCGATGGGCTATACGGTGGCCCTTGGCTTGCCAGAGCTGCGCGCCGAAATTGCGGCGCTTTATAAGCGTTGGTATGATGTGGATTTGGATCCGGGACGGGTTGTTGTGACCTCCGGCTCATCGGCAGGTTTTCTCTTGGCATTTACCGCATTGTTCGATCCTGGCGCAGGCGTGGGGGTGGCCACGCCTGGCTATCCCTCCTATCGGCAGATTTTGAAGGCCCTTGCGCTCACACCTGTCGATATTCCCACCCATGCCAGCCAAGGCCATCAATTACAGGTCTCTGATTTGCAAAATAGGCAGCTCGATGGGCTATTGGTCGCCTCGCCAGGCAATCCCACGGGCACGATGATAGATAAGCCGAGCTTAGCAACTTTGGCAGATTTCGCGCAATCGCGAGACATCGGCTTTATTTCAGATGAGATTTACCACGGTATTGAGTATGACAAGAAAGCCGTCACTGCGCTTGAGGTCACGGATCGGGCCTATGTGATCAACTCATTTTCCAAGTATTTCTCGATGACCGGTTGGCGGATTGGGTGGCTGGTAGTACCGCAAGACCATCTGCGCAGTATTGAGCGTTTGGCGCAAAATATGTTTATCTGCCCGCCGCATGTCAGCCAGCTGGCGGCTTTGGCAGCCTTGCAAAGCCATGATGAAATGCAAGAAAACCTGGCCGTGTACAGGCAGAACCGCCGCCTGATGCTGAACGGGCTGCCTGAGGCCGGGTTGACGCAAATTGCGCCGCCCGATGGCGCTTTTTATATCTACGCTGACATTTCTGAGTTTGGCGTCGATAGTCGGAGCTTCGCAGCGGAAGTCTTGCAAGAGGCGGGGGTCGCTCTGACGCCTGGGCTGGATTTCGACCCCATAAGGGGTCACCACACAATTCGGCTCTCCTATGCGCAAGCGACCGGAGAAATCATTGAGGGCCTGCGGCGGTTAAAGCACTTTATACAACACCGATATCTGTAAAAACTCAGCAAAATTTGGCCCGCATAAAACCTGGTTCGCTATTTGAACCGCTCTGTTCCTAGATTTGGCGCAATCGTGTTTTGACCTGAGCTGGCGCACCGCCTATAGAGGCGCAAAACTTGGAGTCAAAAACCTTATGCTCAGGCTAAGCGCCCTCGGAAAATTTGTTGCCAGATCCTGCGCGTGCCTTGCGATGCTGTGCCTGCGAATCTTGGGCGCAATTTTTTCGTCACTCACTTTAGCTGCGGTATTTGGTGCGACAGTTTTGGGCGCAATTTTCTTGATCTACGGGCAAGGCTTACCCAGTCATGATGAATTGGCCCGCTATCAGCCGAAAACGATCAGTCGGATTTACTCGGGTGAAGGGCATATTATCGACGAATTCGCGACCGAACGGCGGCTGTTTGCATCGGCCGATGAGATACCGGATTTGGTGAAGGCTGCGTTTATTTCTGCCGAGGATAAGAATTTTTATAGCCATGCGGGCTATGATCCAGCGGGGATGGCCGCAGCCCTGCGCGATGCGATTGTCTCACGCGGCGCCAATTTGCGCGGCGCATCGACCATCACGCAACAGGTGATGAAAAATTTCCTGCTAGATGGGTCGCGCTCTGCTGAGCGTAAGATTAAAGAGCTGATATTGGCCACGCGAATTGAAGGCACTTTGGATAAAGAAGGTATTCTCGAGCTCTATCTTAATGAGATATTTTTGGGGCAAAATTCCTTTGGCGTCGCGGCGGCAGCCCAGACCTATTTCAACAAATCTCTTGAAGCTCTTTTACCTGAGGAAGTCGCTTATTTGGCGAGTTTGCCCAAGGCACCATCGAAATACCATCCGGTGCGCCAACGCGATCGGGCGATAGCCAGGCGCAATTTTGTGTTGCGTGAGATGAATGAAAATGGCTTTCTGTCTGACTTTGAATATGAGATGGCGCGCAAAAAACCTCTCAAGACTGTTCAAAGTGGCGATTTTGCCAGCTTTCGCAGCAGCCTGCCGGGGCGGGATTACCCCACTGATGAAATACGGCGGCAATTGACCCGAGACTTTGGCACGGCGGAATTCTTCACGGGTGGGTATTCTGTACGGGCAACGATTGATCCGACATTACAACAGGTGGCGGCGCAAAGCCTGCGGCTGGGGCTCGAAGATTATGACCGGGCGCAGGGGATTTATCATGGCACAGGTCAGGTGATCGCGGCCGAGCTGCTGGTCGATTGGCGCGCGGCGCTGCGCAAAATCGAGGTGCCGCGTGATATTGTGATCAATCAGCTTTGGCGTCCGGCGGTTGTGTTGGAATTGATGAAAAACGATGCCCGCTTGGGTGTTGAAGGGATAGAGGGCGACGCTCATATTCTACCGGCCAGCGATGTGACCTGGGCAAAAAAGCAAAATAGCGATGGGCGCATCAGCAAATCGGCGGCCAAACGTGCCAAAGACGTGCTCGCCGTCGGTGATGTGGTTTTGGTTGCACCGGTTGTGAACCCCCAAGATGGGGTGTTTGAAAATTGGTCGCTGCGTCAGGTGCCAAAAATTCAAGGCGGTTTCGTTGCGATGGATGTGCAGACAGGCCGGGTATTGGCGATGCAGGGTGGATTTTCTTATCAGCACTCAGTGTTCAACCGGGCCACGCAGGCCAAACGCCAACCGGGCTCTTCGTTCAAGCCCTTTGTCTATGCCGCAGCTCTCGACAGCGGCTATAGCCCGGCGACCATCGTGATTGACGCTCCGATTGAGGTCGATACGCCACAAGGCTTGTGGCGCCCCAAGAATTACTCAGATAAATTCTACGGTCCGACTCCCGTGCGTACGGGAATTGAGCAGTCTCGAAATCTCATGACCGTACGTTTGGCTCAGGAATTGGGCATGCCGACGATTGCGATTTATGCCGAAAAATTTGGGGTTTACGACGATATGCGCCCCTATCTTTCGGCCTCGTTGGGCTCGGAAGAGACGACGCTATATAAAATGGTGTCTGCCTACGCCATGTTTGCCAATGGCGGCGAGCGGGTGCAGCCCACTTTGGTGGACCGGGTGCAAGATCGGAACGGCAAAACAGTATTTTTGCATGACGAGCGCCGCTGCGACGATTGCCGCCGCCCCGATTTGATTGCGGGTTTCCTGCCCAAGATCACATCGAACCGCGAGCGGGTCATGGATCCGGTCACCGCCTATCAGTTGACCGCGATGATGGAAGGCGTGGTTGAGCGTGGCACCGCCAGCCGGACCGTCAATCTTCCTGTGCCCGTTGCTGGAAAGACCGGAACCACCAATGAGGCAAAGGATGTTTGGTTTGTTGGCTTCACCAGCAATATCGCGGCGGGCTGTTATATGGGCATGGACCAGCCGCAGCCTTTGGGTCGCGGCGCCGGCGGCGGTGGCATGTGTGGGCCAGTTTTCAATCGCTTCATGGAAGTCGCAATTGAGCGCTATGGTGCAGGCGAATTTACCGTGCCTGACAATGGCACCTTTATTAACATAAACCGCTTTACTGGCGCACGTTTGCAAGAGGACTCGGAGGGCGATCACGTGGTTGCTGAGTTTTTCCGCGATGGAACCGAACCAATATTTGGTGTTGCTTTTGACGGGGGGTTTCAGGTCAGCGGCAATATGCCGATGTTTGAGGAAGGGGAGACGGAAGAGATGCAACAGGTGATCACCTCCACTGGCAAGACGATTACTGTGGCGCCCCAGGCCTCCTTTGGGTCTTTGTCGTCCGGTGGGCTTTACTGATGAAAATCGGTTGTAGCGCTTGGCAAGCGCTTCTGGCTTGGGTAGACCAATCCCAAGTGAACTTCATAATCTGGTAGGTCTGATATGCGCGCGGAAATGGTGAATGTTGTAGCAGCTATCGAAAAGTCTCTGGGGCTTTTGGCCAAGCGTTTGGACTACGACACCGCACCTTACCGTTTGGAAGAGTTCAACGCCATGATTGAAGATCCCAGTCTTTGGGATGATCAAGACCGGGCGCAAAAGCTGATGCGGGATCGTCAGATCCTCGTCGATGCGATCGCGACTTATGAGGGAATTCGTCAAGATCTGTCGGACAATTTGGAAATGATTGAGTTGGGGGCTGAGGAGGCCGATGAAGAGGTCGTCAACGATGCCGAAGAGGCTCTGAAGGCACTGCGTATTGCGGCTGCAGAAAAGGAGCTTGACGCGCTGCTGGATGGGGAGGCGGACAGCAATGACACTTTTCTTGAGATCAATTCTGGCGCTGGTGGGACTGAGAGTTGTGATTGGGCCTTAATGCTATCGCGCATGTATGTGCGATGGGCCGAAAAAAAAGGGTATACGGTCGAGCTGCAATCAGAGACGGCTGGTGAAGAGGCGGGCATAAAGTCGACTTCCTATAAGATATCGGGACATAATGCCTATGGCTGGTTGAAATCAGAGTCGGGTGTGCATCGCTTGGTCAGGATCAGCCCATTTGACGCCGCGGCGAAGCGGCATACGTCTTTTTGCTCGGTGTGGGTCTATCCTGTGGTGGACGACAGTATCGAGATTGACGTCAACCCATCCGATATTCGCGTCGACACTTATCGCAGTTCTGGGGCCGGTGGTCAGCATGTGAACACCACAGATTCTGCCGTGCGCATTACCCACCATCCGACAGGGATCGTCGTGACCAGTTCGGAAAAATCACAGCATCAGAACCGCGATATTGCGATGAAGGCGTTGAAGTCCCGCCTGTATCAAATGGAGCTGGATCGGCGCAATGCGGCGATCAACGAGGCGCATGATAATAAAGGCGACGCCGGCTGGGGCAATCAGATCCGCAGTTATGTGCTGCAGCCCTATCAGATGGTCAAAGACTTGCGCACGTCTTACGAGACCTCAGACACCAAAGGGGTATTGGATGGGGACCTCGATGGCTTGATGGCGGCGACTTTGGCGATGAACGCCTCTGGAAAATCGCGGGCTGAGGCTCAGGGCGACTAGGAGATCACCAATAAAAAAGGCGCGGCCAAAGCCACACCTTTTGATCCCGAAACGGAATTGATCTATTGTTTTTCTGTCGGGGCTGCCGCCGCTTTCTTGGCGGTGCCTGGGTTTAGAGGATCATCTTGACGTTGCACGGAGCCTTCAAAATGTGCGCCGCTTTCAATGGCGATGGTTTTGTGAATGATGTCACCCTCAACCTGGGCCGTTGAGGTTAGCCGCACTTTAAGACCACGCACGCGGCCGATTACATGGCCATTGACGACAACATCATCAGCAATGATTTCGCCTTTAACGGTTGCACCCTCCCCAATGGTTAAGAGATGGGCGCGAATGTCGCCGTCTACCCGGCCTTCAACTTGGATGTCGCCAGTGGTTTTCAGATTGCCCGTGACGTGAAGATCAGATGACAGGACCGATGCGGGCGGTTTCGCCTTTGGCGCTGCGGGCTTGAATTCTGCCGCCGGTTTGTTGATCGGCGCAGCAGGTTTTTCGGCTGCAGCAGCGTCAGGTTTCGCGGATGGGTCGTTGATTTTGCTTTTAGAAAACATCTCTTCCTGCCTTGATAAATGTCATTGGGTTTACGGCTTTACCTTTCACGCGTACTTCATAGTGAAGATGGGTGCCGGTTGATCTGCCAGAGTGTCCCATATCACCGATCCTTTGTCCACGGGAAACGCGTTGGCCATTTTTTACGCGAATTTTTGCCAAATGGGCATAGCGAGTTTCGATACCAAACGCATGTTTGATATAAACAACGCGGCCGTAACCGCTTCCCCATTCCGCGCGTGTGACCACCCCGTCGGCGGTGGCATAAATGGGAGTTCCGCGCCTTGCAGCAAAATCAGAGCCATGGTGCATCTGCCCCCAGCGCGGACCGAAGCCGCTGGTGTAACGATGGGCAGATTTCACCGGCATATCAAAGGGCGCCTTTTCTGCGGCAACGCGATAGATATTGAGCTTGTCAAGTTGAGCCAAAATATTATTGGCACGGTCAACCGTGGGATCAACCGTGTTGAGCGCGTCGGGGGCGTAGGTGATCGGGGCGAGGGCGCCCCCCTGTCCCGAATAGCCACGTCGCACCTGTTCGAGCAAACGGTCGGTATTCAGCCCGGCGTTGCGGAACATTTTGTCGAGCGGTTTAACCGAAATGCTCATAGCTTCTTCCAGTTGGCGAAAAATTCGGTCGCCTTTTTCCTCTAGGAATTGAATTTCCAATTCCAAATTGGCCATTTCTTCATGTGCTTGGAACGCGCGCCGGCGGGCGTGATCGCGCTCTAAAGCCACGTCTTCCAGCGTATCGGTGACGTAATCCATCGTGCTGGCCACAGATTCTGTAGAGCTATCATCAACAGGTTTGCGCGCGTCATTGTCGAGTTGCGCGGCCAGTTGATCCAGGTCGCGCTGCAAAAGCTCGCGCTGCACCATGACCCGGCGCAGCGTGGCCTGCATCACCTCCATCGCGCGGTCCAATTCGCGCCGTTGATCTTCCGATGCTAGAAGCTCCGATTGCATTTGGGAGACCTGCGCAAGCGCCGTGTTAAAACGTTCCTGCGCTGTCAAAGCCTCTTGTGCGCGGGTGTCGCGCTCATCGGCGAGGGCATTTAATCGCTCTTCATATATGGCCTGATCGCGCCGGGCTTGATCACGGAAATTGCCTGTGCCGATGGTATCGAGCAAAACGATGGCGGTCGCGACAATTGCCCAACCGATGAACGCGGTTGATATGGTCATGGCAAAAATTTGTGACAGCGGGGAGAGGCGAATAAAACGCGTGCCGGTACCGCTGCGCAAAAACAGCCGTTTCTCAGGCACGAGCCGTTCCAGGAATTGTGACAACTTTAGCCGAAGTGCACTGAACAAATCTCAATTCCAATCTACAAGGGGCCGCCATGCGCGGTATCTTCGCGGACTGAATACCTAAATGGTCAATCTGTCGCAACGAATTTGATACAGGCAAGTTCTTTAAAATTGATTAAATCGGCTTGTTCCTGCTCACAGTCTCTGAAGCATAGCCGGCGGCGGCGGCATTTCATCTGCAAGTGGCCAGTAAAAATCGGGTGGGATCCCAGCTTCGGCACGTTTTTCCTCGTTAAAAGGTGGCTTGAGAGGCCCATGAAAATATCGACGCACGAGGTCATGAAACAAAGGTTTGGGATCTAAATCGTCCCGCCCGCACAAAAAATGGAACCATTTCGAGCCATAGGCCACATGGGCGACTTCCTCAGCGTAGATCACATTGAGCGCCTCAACGACCTGCGTGTCTTTTGCATTTTCGAAAATGCGGATCATGCCGGGGGTGACGTCCAGCCCGCGCGCTTCAAGTACCATAGGCACCACTGCCAACCTACCGTGAAAATCCGTCTGGGTGTCCTGAGCTGCGCGCCACATGCCGGCGTGGGCGGGCATAGCACCATAAAAACTGTCATGGGCTTCAAGACAGTCGCACATTAGATTAAAATGTTTACTTTCCTCATCCGCCGCCTTTACCCAATCATCATAAAATCCCAAAGGCATTGGAATATGCGAAAACCGGGCGATCAGATCCCAATGCAGATCCACGGCATTCAATTCAATATGGGCCACCGCGTGCAATAGAGCGTTACGGCCTTCTTTTGAGCCGGTTTTGCGTCTTGGTACATCCCGCGGCGCGCGCAATTCGGGCGCTTTGGGGCGAGCGGGCATGTCTGGCGGCGTGCAGCTGCCAATTTCGACATCGTCATCGGCGGCGCGCGCGGTATTCCATTGCGCGGAAAATTCCCTGGACAAGGCAGTTTTGGCCCGCCCGTCCGCAGTGTTTAGCACCGCGCAGGCCATTTGTGCCAAAGCCATCATGAATTTAGCGATTGTAACTGGGATAAAACCTCTTCGACATGGCCAGACACTTTGACCTTGCGCCAAATTTTTAACGCTTTCCCTTCGGGAGAAATCAAAAACGTGGCGCGCTCTATGCCCAAATAGGTTTTGCCATACATGTTCTTCTCAACCCATGTGCCGAACGCTTCGCAAAGGAGTCCGTCCTCGTCGGAAATCAAAGGGATGCGCAAATCATGTTTGCTGATGAATTTATCATGTTTTTGGACTGTGTCGCGCGACACACCCACCACCAACGCATTTTGCGCTTCGAAGGCCGCGCGCTCTTCGGAAAATCCAATGGCTTCCTTGGTGCACCCCGGGGTGTCGTCTTTTGGGTAGAAGTACAAGACCAAATATTTGCCGGCAGCCTCCGCTAAAGAAAACTGGCCACCTCCGTTGGTTGACAGGGTGAATTGCGGTGCATTATCGCCGATTGAGATCATCATATCCTCGGGGTATTTGAGAGCCATTGTTACGACCTATGTTTTAGGCCAGAATGCAGAAATTGAAAGGGGCCCTTTGCACAATGGCGCAATCTGCTGAGCAAGACCAAGACACCAAAGCGCCCCCGCGCCGCCGGCCAGTGTCCCGGCTGGCTGTGGCGATCTATACGTTGTGCTGGTCTGTCTTGCTGTGTTTCGGGCTGTTGGTGGCGATTATGCAAGATCGCATGCTGCCCGTGCCTGAACTTTTACGGGTGAAGTTATCACAAGTTTTGAACGCTAATCGTACATTGCCCATCATGGGATTTAGCCGTGCGGAGTTGGGACTTACCGAATTGTTTCATCCTCAATTGGTGCTGCATGGGGTGCACCTTTCGGATGGGCAAACCGGCGCTGGGGTGCAGTTTGGTGCCTTGGATGTGGTGATCTATGGGCCGGCGCTGCTACGCGGGGAGATCTCGCCCCGATCTCTGACGCTGACGGATGCCGTTGTCGATCTGCGGCGTAGGCTTGATGGAAGCTTTGACGCTGGCTTTGTCATCTCAGAAAATGCGACCGGCATAGGCTCTTTGGATGAGATATTGAGTGCCACGGAGGCGTTCTTTGAACGTGAGTATTTCAACCGCCTGACTGAAGCGCGCTTGGATCAATTGACCGTTAATTATACTGACCGAGTGACCAAGCGCGCCTGGACCTTAGACGGTGGCCGCCTATCTGCACGGCGTGAAAATGGACAGATGGCTCTGCGGGGGGATTTGGCGCTTTTGGCTGGAGGGGGCGAATTGGCCACTTTGGGATTGTTTTACAATGCCACAGGGCCGGGCGCTGGAACTTTGGGGGCTGAGTTTGACAATTTGCCGGCGCAGGATCTCGCGGTCCAATCTAAAGCGCTGACCTGGCTCAATTTTGTGGAGGGCACCCTGTCGGGGAGTTTTCGCAGCGCGCGGGCCCAAGGCAAAGTTGGCACATTGAACGCCTTGCTCGATTTTGGCGCTGGCACGTTGAGCGCTGGTCCAGAAAGCTATCCGGTCTCCTACAGTGAAGCGAAAACCTATTTCACATATGATCCCAAACGCGCGCGCCTCGATGTCTCGCGTGCCTCGATCAAGAGTGATTGGGGCGCGATCTCAGCAGAGGGCTATGCTTTGTTGCAGCTGGGCGGGTCGTCGCAGCGCAGCTCTAGCGGGATGGTGTTGCATCTTGATGTGGACAGCGCAGTCTTTGACAAAACACCCTGGTGGCCTGAGCCATTACGCGTGACAGCTGCCAGTGGGCAGGTGAAGCTGAATTATGATCCACTTACGCTTGATTTGGGCTTGTTGCAGGCTGAAGTAAACGGGACCAATCTGAGTCTTTCTGGCCAAGCTGCGCTGACGCCCTTGGGTTGGTCCTATGACGGGCAGGGGCGGGTGCCGTCGGTGGACACCAAAACCGTAATGACCCTATGGCCGGAGATGTTAAATACCAAGAGCCGGCGCTGGTTTGGGCGCAACGTGCGCAACGGAACACTCAAAAATCTGACCGTGGATCTGCGTCAAACAGCAGACACAGAGGCGATCTTGGCCAGTAGCTTTCAGTTTGAAAAGGCGGACGTGAAATTCATGCGGCATATGCCGGTGATTTCGGAGGGTATCGGCTACGGTGTTTTTGAGCGTGATGAATTTATTTTGGCCTTGGAGAGCGGTTATGTCCAAGCCGCTGAGGGCGGGCGCTTGCATATGGATGGCTCGACCATGCGTGTGCCCAATGTGCGTGTGCCTGATCCGCCGGTGATATTTGATCTGAAAGGCACGGGATCTGTTCCAACCGTGATGTCTCTCATGGACAACAAACCGTTTGAGATACCCACAAAGACCAAACGCGGCATTGATGATGTTTCAGGGCAGGCGCAGCTGGCCATTGAAATTGAAACTCGTCTGAAATCGGGAGTCAAACCGAGTGAAGTGGCCTATGATTTAACCGGTACGTTGCACGATCTGCGCAGTGAGGTTTTGGTGCCTGGGCGCATCTTCACGGCGGAGCTGTTGCAATTGACAGGGGCGCCAGATTTGATCGAAATTTCAGGGGAAGGGCGCGTCTTTGATATTCCATTTCAGGGCCGTTGGTCGCAACCGCTGGGTGCACCGAATTTGTCCAGCCAGGTGACTGCAAAATTTGAGCTGACCCAAAAAAGCCTCAAAGCGCTCAATATCGGTCTGCCAGAGGGCAGTTTGCAAGGGCGCGCAGAGGGCGCTTTGCTTTTGGATATCGCGAAAAATAAGCCGGTGGTCTTTGAGCTGACGTCCGATCTGACGGGCGCAGAGTTGCAATCTGCCGCATTGAACTGGTCAAAGCCGGCGGCGCAAGCGGCGCAATTGCGGGTGCAAGGGGTCTTTGCCAAGCCATTGCAGGTGGATCTTTTGGCGCTTGAGGCGCGGGGCTTGTCGTTTGAGGGCGCGGTTCAATTCGATGACGATGGTCTCGACCGCATCTTGCTGTCACGGTTGGATGTTGGGGATTGGCTCGACGGGGCCGCAACCATTATTCACCGGGGCGCGGGCGCTCCCATGCGCCTGCTATTGTCGGGAGATATGGATCTGCGCAGCTACGGAAAATTGACGGGTGGTGATCCTGCGCCTGTGGCTGCGGGGGCGACGAGGCCAATGCCTTTGTCCTTCAATTTGGGCCGGTTGCAGCTGTCAAACAGTCTGTTTCTCAGTGACGTGAAGGCTGATTTTGACGCAGGTCTTGCGGCTGGCGGGGCCTTTAGCGGGCGCGTCAATGGCGGTTTGGGCATCACCGGTCAAATGTCTGGCCAGGGTGCGGGGCTGCGCCTGTCCGTCACATCGCAGGACGCAGGCGGCGTTTTGCGCGATGCAGGATTGTTGCGACAGGCCAGCGGCGGCGAGATGATACTGGATCTCGCGCCGCATGCCGATGGTTGGAACGGCGTCATGAATATCACCTCGGTTCGCGTCAATGATGCGCCGGCGATTGCACAATTGCTGAGCGCCGCCTCAATTGTCGGTTTGCCCGATCAATTGGATGGAAAAGGTATTTTCTTTGCGACCATTGAAGGCGAGTTCAATATTAACAAAGAGCTGTTCACGATCTACCGCTCCAGTGCGGTCGGACCTTCTCTTGGCATGTCCATGGACGGCTATGTCGATACCAAACGCAAAAAGCTTGACCTGCAAGGTGTCTTGTCACCCTTTTACCTGCTTAATGGCTTGGGATCCGTTCTCACCCGGCGGGGGGAGGGGTTGATTGGCTTTAATTTCACCCTCCGAGGCGCATTGGAAACTCCGCAAGCGGCCGTCAATCCTTTGTCCTTATTCACACCTGGAATGTTTCGTGAAATCTTTCGCCGCCGTCCGCCGCAACAAGAGTAAGCGGCGCCGGTTACGGGTTTGCCAAATGATTTGATTGTCGCTAATGGGAGCGCTTCTCAAGGGGTGCGCTATGAAACTCTCAGACTTTGATTTTGACTTGCCAGAGGAGCGGATTGCGATTCGCCCAATGTCTCCGCGCGGTGACGCCAAACTCTTGGTGAGCCAAGCTGGGCAGATCGAGGATGCGCATGTGCGTGATCTTTGCAGCTATTTACGGCCAGGGGATCGTTTGGTGCTGAACGATACCAAAGTGATCCCGGCGCGCCTCTCGGGGACACGGGCGCGGCAATCGGCACAGGGACGCGTTGAGGCGAAGATTGAAGTCACCCTGCTGGAGCCGCAGGCTGGCGGGCGCTGGAAAGCCCTCATAAAGCCTCTGCGCAAATTGGCGGTTGGTGAAGAGATCATTTTCGCAGCCGGCCTATCGGCGCGCTGTGTTGACAAAGCCGATGGTGAAGCTGTGCTGGATTTCTCTGCCCAAGGAGCAGAGCTGGATGCGGCATTGGATGTCAGCGGGCAAATGCCTCTGCCACCCTATATCGCGTCCAAACGGGCCGCCGATGCGCAAGATCACAGCGATTATCAAACCGTTTGGGCCAAGCATCGCGGTGCGGTGGCGGCGCCGACGGCCTCTTTGCATCTGGATGCAGCAGTCTTAGCCGCTTTGCAGCGGCATGGGGTGACAATCAGCTATGTCACCTTGCATGTCGGGGCGGGGACTTTTTTGCCGGTTAAGGTCGAAGAGGTGAAAGCCCATAAAATGCACGCCGAATGGGGCCATGTGACGCCGCAGGCCGTCGCAGAAATTGAGCAAACCCGCGCAGCAGGTGGTCGGATTATTCCGGTGGGTACGACCGCTTTGCGCCTGATCGAGACAGCCGCGCGCGGCGGGAGCCTTCGGCCTTTCGAAGGGGATACTGATATCTTCATTTATCCGGGGTTTAAGTTTCAGATTACGGATGGGCTGATGACCAATTTCCACCTGCCGAAGTCGACCCTCCTGATGTTGGTGGCCGCTTTGATGGGCAAACCACATTTGGATGCGATCTACGCCCATGCGGTGGCGAAAAATTATCGCTTTTTTAGTTACGGCGATGCATCATTGCTTTTTGCGCCATAATGTCGTTTGGATAAAAAGAGTGCGTGCCTCACGGTTGCTTTGTCCCTGTTTAAATTTGAGGAAGTGTAATGTTTCAGGTTTTGTCGCGCTCTTGGGCGCTGCTGATCGGCATGATGTTGTTGATGGTGGGCAATGGGTTGCAAGGCACCTTGCTCGGTGTGCGGGGCGGGATCGAAGGATTTTCCACCTTCGAGATGTCCATTGTGATGGCAGCCTATTTCGCGGGGTTTCTGGGCGGTTCACGCTTGGCCCCTGAAATGATCCGCCGCGTGGGACATGTGCGGGTCTTCGCGGCCCTCGCGTCCTTCATCTCGGCCATTTTGATTCTCTATCCAGCCTTTGCCCATCCGGTGGCTTGGGCCTTTGGGCGCGTTGTGATTGGCTTTTGTTTCTCAGGGGTATATGTCACCGCGGAAAGCTGGCTCAATAATTCTTCCGACAACGCCAATCGGGGCAAGGCGCTCTCGGTCTATATGATTGTACAGATGTTTGGCATTGTCAGCGCACAAGCGCTTTTGGCCATGGGGGACGCAAGTGGCTATGCCTTATTTATTTTATCATCGGTTTTGGTTTCAATTTCTTTTGCGCCGATCTTGCTGTCCATTTCTCCAACGCCAGCCTTTGAAACCGCAAAACCTATGCCGCTCAGGACATTGCTGGAGACATCTCCATTGGGCTGTTTTGGCATGTTTCTTCTGGGCGGCGTTTTCTCGGCACAATTTGGCATGTCTGCGGTCTATGGCGTTGCGGCAGGTCTGACGATTGCACAAATCTCGATTTTTGTTTCGAGCATTTATGTCGGCGCCTTGCTGATGCAATATCCGATCGGCTGGTTTTCGGATCGTATGGACCGGCGACTTGTGATCATGATCGTCGCCGCAGCGGGCGGGATTTTCTCGCTTCTGGCGATGTTTTTCGATTATTATTTTGCCGCACTTCTGGTGGCCGCTTTCGTGATCGGTGGCACATCCAATCCGCTTTACTCACTTCTCATCGCCTATACCAATGACTATCTCGATCCAGACGATATGGCCGCGGCATCTGGAGGGCTTATCTTTATCAATGGCATGGGCGCGATAACCGGGCCTTTGGTGACGGGCTGGATGATGGATAGCTTTGGACCCCAGGCCTTCTTTGGCATGATTGCGCTTTTGATGCTCATCCTCGCAAGTTACGCGATTTACCGGATGACTCAGCGGTCGCGTGCGGGCATCGACGATGGTGCATATGCGCCGGTTCTGCCCTCCGCCAGCCCGGTCGCGGTTGAGGTCGCGTCGGAATATTACATCGAAACAGCCTTGGAAGGTGAAACGAATGAAACATAGAGTTACCTTTTTCTTTGCACTTCTGAATTAGATGGGTAGAAATTAGGGAAAGGCAGACGAACCGGAGCGGGCATATGACAACTGTTAACGAAGTTGTTGATTTTTGGCTGGACGAAGTTGGACCAGAGAGATGGTATGACGCTAGTGAGGCGCTCGATCATGAGGTGCGCAGGCGGTTCGAACAGCTTTGGTGGAACACGCTCAATGGGGCCAATGGGCTTTGGTTGACCTATGCGACGGGCACGCTCGCCTATTTGATTTTGATGGATCAAATGCCCCGCAATATGTTTCGGGGAACTGCGCGATCATTTGGATCAGATCGGCATGCTCGAGCGGCGTCGAAAGCGGCGTTGCACAATTGCTGGGATTTGAAGATTGACGAGCCGGCACGACAGTTTTTCTATATGCCCTTGATGCATTCAGAGAGCCTGACAGATCAAGATCGTGCTGTGCGGTTGATTACATCTCGCCTGCCACAGGGCAAGGCTGTGCAATTGCCCCATGCGCAGGCGCATCGGGATATCATCCGCAAATTTGGCCGCTTTCCAGCGCGCAATACGGCGTTGAACCGGCGCGCAACAGAGCCGGAGGTGATTTATACCCAAGCGGGCGGGTATGATTTTACACTTAAGAGCCTTTCAGCAAAGCCGTAAGCTTTTGGCATGGCTACTATGGGCCTCAGCCTTGGGCTCGCGAAATTTCGATTTGCACTGGTTTGAATTATAGTTTAATATTAAACTAATTTCAAAACGGAGTCCTGTGATGGCTGAGAATGCATATGATGTGATCGTGATTGGAGCGGGGCCAGGGGGCTACGTTGCGGCAATTCGTGCTGCACAACTGGGTTTAAAAACCATCGTGGTGGAACGTGAGCATATGGGGGGCATATGTCTCAACTGGGGTTGTATTCCCACGAAGGCGATGCTGCGTTCCTCTGAGGTGTATCATTTGATGCAGCGTGCCAAGGAATTTGGTTTGTCGGCGCAGGGAATTGACTATGATCTCGATGCGGTTGTGGCGCGGTCTCGAGCTATCGCAAAACAACTGAATGGCGGCGTCGCCCATTTGCTGAAAAAGAATAAAGTGACCGCTTTGATGGGTGCGGCGACCCTCACGGCCCCTGGCCAGGTCTCGGTCAAAACGGCCAAAGGTGAGGAGAGCTTATCGGCCAAGCATATCATCATTGCCACCGGGGCGCGGGCGCGCGAATTGCCCGGTCTTGAGGGGGATGGGGATCTGGTTTGGACCTATAAAACCGCTCTGACCCCACCGCGCATGCCGAAAAAACTCTTGGTGATTGGTTCCGGGGCAATTGGTATCGAATTTGCCAATTTTTATAACACGCTCGGCGTTGATACCACGGTGGTTGAGGTGATGGACCGGGTGATGCCCGTGGAAGACGCGGAAATTTCCGCCTTCGCGCAAAAGGCTTTTGAAAAGCAGGGAATGAAAATTCGCACAAGAACCATGGTGAAACAACTTGATCGCGGTCAAGGCTCTGTCACTGCGCATATTGAACAGAACGGTAAAGTCACAACCGAGGTGTTTGACACGGTGATCTCTGCTGTTGGGATCGTTGGCAATGTTGAGGATCTAGGGCTTGAGGCGCTTGGCGTTGACGTGGATCGGACCCATATTAAAGCCGATGCCTATTGCCGCACTGCGGTGGCCGGTGTCTATGCCATTGGCGATGTGGCTGGAGCACCCTGGCTTGCGCATAAGGCCAGTCATGAGGGAGTCATGGTGGCTGAAATGATCGCGGGCGGCACGCCTCATCCGGTCAAGCCCGAAAGCATTGCCGGATGCACCTATTGCACGCCGCAGGTGGCCAGCGTCGGATATACCGAAGCACAGGCCAAGGAGGCAGGCCATGAGGTGCGCGTTGGGCGCTTCCCTTTCATCGGCAATGGCAAGGCGATTGCTTTGGGCGAGTCGGAAGGTATGGTCAAAACTGTTTTCGATGCCAAAACGGGCGAGCTTCTGGGGGCGCATATGATTGGCGCGGAAGTCACAGAGCTGATTCAAGGCTATGTGGTCGGGCGGCAGTTGGAGACCACGGAAGAAGATTTGATGCAAACTGTTTTCCCACATCCCACCTTATCGGAAATGATGCATGAGAGCGTTTTAGACGCTTGGGATCGTGCCATCCACATTTGAAATTCGCAAGCTTCGAGCGCGGCACTGGCGCAAAGCCATGTTCTTTGCGCTGGTATTTATCAATCCGCTAATTTGGTGGAATAATTCTCTATGTTCTCTAAAAGTTCTTATTTTTTAATTGGTCCCGCTGCGAGTTAACACTATGTTAAATTCAAAGATCTGGGGTCCAAAATGGCTGAGCTAAAAAACATTGAAGTACGCGGTGCACGCGAGCACAATCTCAAGAACATAGATGTAGATATTCCCCGCGATCAATTGGTGGTCATAACCGGGCTGTCAGGTTCGGGTAAATCCTCTTTAGCCTTTGATACAATCTATGCGGAGGGACAAAGGCGATATGTGGAGAGCCTATCGGCCTATGCGCGTCAATTTCTTGATATGATGGAAAAACCTGATGTTGATCACATCAGCGGTTTGAGCCCCGCGATCTCCATTGAGCAAAAAACCACCTCAAAAAATCCCCGTTCCACTGTCGGTACGGTGACGGAAATTTATGACTATATGCGGCTGTTGTTCGCGCGGGTTGGTACGCCGTTTTCTCCCGAAACCGGATTGCCGATTGAAGCGCAACAGGTTCAAGACATGGTTGACCGGGTCATGGCGATGGAGGAGGGCACGCGCGGCTATTTACTGGCACCCATTGTGCGCGACCGAAAGGGCGAGTACCGCAAAGAATTCGCCGAACTGCGCAAACAAGGCTTTCAACGTGTCAAAGTTGATGGTGAGTTCTATGATTTGGACGAACCACCTGCGCTAGACAAAAAATTTCGCCATGACATTGATGTGGTCGTCGACCGGATTGTGGTGCGTGAAGGGATCGAAACCCGTTTGGCCGATAGTTTTCGTACGGCCTTAGATCTGGCCGATGGCATTACCATTCTTGAAACTGCACCTAATGAGGGCGAGCCCGAACGACATACGTTCAGCGAAAAATTCGCCTGTCCTGTATCGGGGTTTACCATCCCCGAAATTGAGCCGCGTCTGTTCTCCTTTAACGCGCCCTTTGGAGCCTGTCCGCAATGCGACGGGTTGGGGGTTGAATTGTTCTTTGATGAGCGGCTCGTGGTGCCCGATCAAACCTTGAAGATTTCTGATGGAGCCTTGGCCCCCTGGCGCAAAGGCAAATCGCCTTACTTTATTCAGACGATTGAATCTATTGCCAAACATTACGACTTCAAACCCTCTGCGAAATGGAAAGACCTGCCGGAAAAGGTACAAATGGTATTTCTTTACGGATCGGGTAAGGAAGAAATCTTGTTTCGCTACGATGAGGCCGGGCGGGTGTATCAGGTGACCCGCAGCTTTGAGGGTGTCATCCCCAANATGGAGCGCCGNTACCGCGAAACTGACAGCAATTGGATCCGNGAAGAATTTGAGCGCTATCAAAACAACCGCTCCTGCGGCACCTGCGGCGGGTATCGGCTGCGGGCTGAGGCTTTGGCTGTGAAAATTGCTGGCTTGCATGCCGGGCAAGTGGTGCAGATGTCCATCAAAGAGGCATTTGAGTGGTGCAACTCGGTGCCGGAGCAGCTGAGCAAGCAAAAGCTGGCCATTGCCGGGCCGATTTTGAAGGAAATTCGTGAAAGGCTTGGTTTTCTCAATAATGTCGGGCTCGAATATCTGACCTTGGCGCGTAATTCCGGCACGCTTTCGGGTGGGGAGAGCCAAAGGATTCGCCTTGCCAGCCAGATTGGTTCCGGGCTGCAGGGCGTGCTTTATGTGCTGGATGAGCCAAGCATCGGCCTGCACCAAAGGGATAATGATCGGCTTTTGACCACGCTCAAAAACCTTCGCGATCAAGGAAATACCGTCATCGTCGTTGAGCATGACGAAGAGGCTATTCGCGAGGCGGATTATGTGTTCGACATTGGACCTGGCGCGGGTGTGCATGGGGGGCAAGTGGTGGCCAAAGGCACGCCTGAACAGATCGTCGCCAATGCGGCCTCTGTGACTGGAGATTATCTGTCTGGCCGTCGGTGCATTGAAATTCCAAAAACACGCCGGCTTGGCAACAAAAAGAAAGTCACCGTGCAAAAGGCGACGGGGAATAATTTACAAAATATTACGGTAGATTTCCCCCTGGGGCAGTTTGTTTGTGTCACGGGTGTTTCGGGTGGGGGCAAATCGACCCTGACCATTGAGACTCTGTTCAAAACGGCCTCAATGAATCTGAATGGTGCCCGACAAATGCCGGCACCATGTGAGACGGTGAAAGGTCTGGAGCATCTCGACAAGGTTATCGACATTGACCAACGGCCCATCGGCCGCACGCCGCGGTCAAACCCAGCCACCTATACGGGCGCATTCACACCGATCCGCGATTGGTTTGCCGGCCTTCCCGAGGCCAAGGCCCGCGGATATAAGCCGGGGCGCTTCTCCTTTAATGTTAAAGGTGGGCGCTGCGAGGCCTGTCAGGGTGATGGGGTAATTAAAATTGAAATGCACTTCTTGCCGGATGTCTATGTTGAATGTGAAACCTGCAAAGGCGCGCGTTATAATCGCGAAACCTTGGAGGTGAAGTTCAAAGGGCAATCCATTGCTGATGTGCTGGATATGACCGTAGAGGCTGCACAAGATTTCTTTAAGGCAGTGCCTTCGATCCGCGAAAAGATGGATGCGCTTATGCGGGTGGGACTGGGCTATATCAAGGTGGGCCAGCAAGCGACAACCCTGTCAGGAGGCGAGGCGCAACGGGTGAAGCTTTCGAAAGAGCTGTCCAAGCGCAGCACGGGTCGTACCCTATATATTCTGGATGAACCGACCACGGGTCTGCATTTTGAAGATGTGCGCAAATTGCTCGAAGTGCTGCATGAGCTGGTTGATCAGGGCAATTCTGTCATTGTGATCGAACACAACTTGGATGTGGTGAAAACCGCAGATCACATCATTGATATTGGCCCCGAGGGTGGCGACGGCGGAGGCCAGGTGGTGGCTAAAGGCAAGCCCGAGGAGGTGGCAAAAGTCTCGAAAAGCCACACAGGCCTCTATCTCAAGGAGATGCTCGCCGCGCAAAAATAGCGTTAGATCTGAGGTTTGCTCAGGATCAAGTCAAGCAAAGACTGAAGCCCAGGCGCATCAAGTTGGTCAAAATTCGTGCAGAGATTTTCTACGGTTTGTGCAGTTTTGACCCCCAAAATCGGATCCGCGAATAGGTGGAATTTCTCGGTAATTTCCGCATCTGTGAGTGGCATATCGACATCGCCGCGTGGGCTGCGCGGGCTGCTTTCAAACATGCGCCCATCGCGCAGGTGGAGGCTCACCTGTGCGTTCTGCTTCCGCCACCCACTCCAAAATCTCCCCCAC
>NYTV01000019.1 GCA_002683685.1 Paracoccaceae bacterium | reverse complement strand
ACTTGCATCGTTTGAAACTGAGCCTGTGACTTTGAAAACCGACAAAGGTGAGGTCGTCTGCCAACTATACGACCGTAACACTGTTATTTTTGATCGTGCAATTCACATGCCGCATGCAATGCATGTCGAAGAGGCGGATGCCCTCTGTCGCGCTGAGGGTGAGCGGCTGAGAAACAAATAGATTACATTCTTTATTTCGCGCGAATGCTCCTCGACAGCCGGATCACTGTCGGGGGCTTTTGTGCTGGTAGGGATTGTAAAATCCTTTCGCCAAGACTATCCAGTATCTACCTCGGGGCGCCCTTATGGGCTGAGATGCGTAAGCGAACCCGTAGAACCTGAACCGGCTAGTACCGGCGGAGGGAAGGTTTGGACATCTCCAATGCCTGACCCCGTTCGGCGATATGGAGATAAAAATGAAATTGACTTCCCTTTTCGCAGGACTGTTTTTAGCAAGCGCGGCTGTGGCCGAAACGCCCGTGCTGACGGTCTATACCTATGACAGTTTTATATCAGATTGGGGTCCTGGCCCTGCGGTTGAATCCGCGTTTGAGGCCACATGCGGCTGTGACTTGCAGATGATCGGTGTGGGCGATGGCGCGGCATTGTTATCGCGCCTAAGGCTCGAAGGCTCCCGCACAGAGGCCGATGTTGTTTTGGGCCTAGATACCAACCTCACCGCCGCTGCTGCAGAAACTGGATTGTTTTCCCCGATTTCATTGTCTGCGGACTATGCGGTACCCGGCGGGTGGAGCGACAGGCATTTTGCGCCGTTCGACTGGGGCTATTTTGCTTTTGTGCATGATACTCAGCTGACCGCTCCAACAAATTTCCGCGATCTGGCCGCGAGTGATCTGAAAATTGTGATCCAAGATCCTCGGTCGTCCACACCGGGCCTGGGGCTCCTGCTTTGGGTCAAGACAGCTTATGGCGATGAAGCGGGGGATATTTGGGCTGATCTTTCAGACAATATTGTGACAGTGACAGCGGGCTGGTCCGAAGCCTATGGCATGTTCTTAGAAGGGGAGGCGGATTTGGTGCTCTCCTACACCACGTCACCCGCCTATCATCTGATTGCTGAGGAGGATGCTTCCAAAACCTTCGCATTGTTTGAGGAAGGCCATTATATGCAAATTGAAGTAGCTGGAAAATTGGCAACTACAGATCAAAATGCTCTGGCGGATCAATTTTTGCAATTTATGGTTTCCGATGCATTTCAAAGCATTATCCCCACCACCAATTGGATGTTCCCAGCCGTTACGCCTACGATGGGCTTGCCCGATGGTTTTCCCCAGGCATTGAGCGCCGAGCAGTCGCTCATTTTGTCACCCGCGCAAGCCGCGGCGCAGCGCAGCGCAGCCTTGGATGAATGGCAGAGTGCACTGGCACAATAATGTTACGCATTGTTCTTGGCGGGGTGGTCTTGATTGCCCTGCTAATTTTTTCTCTTGGCACTGCTTTGGTTGTCGGTCTGCAAGGGCGTGGGCTTGCGGCGTTGAGTGGCGCTGATTGGTCGGCTGTAAAATTCACCCTATGGCAGGCGAGCCTCTCTGCGGGTTTGAGCATAGTAATGGCGATCCCTGTGGCGCGAGCTTTGGCTCGGCAAAGCTTCCCTGGCCGCCAAGCTTTAATCACCCTCTTGGGCGCGCCCTTTATTTTACCGGTGATCGTCGGAGTTCTCGGGCTCTTAGCAGTTTTTGGGCGGGCTGGATGGATCAGCTCTGCGTTGGATTGGGCCGGATTTGCCAAACTATCCATTTACGGTGCGCCCGGTGTTGTGCTGGCGCATGTATTTTTTAATTTGCCGTTGGTTACGCGGCTCTTGCTACAAGCTTGGACAGCGATTCCGGCAGAGCGATTTCGCGTGGCCGAGAGTCTTGGGGCCTCGCCATGGGCCTATTTTCGATTGATTGAGGGGCCGATGCTGCGGGCCACGGCGCCGGGGGCATTCTTACTTGTGTTCTTGCTATGCCTGACCAGCTTTGTTGTCGCACTGGCGGTCGGGGGTGGGCCAAGGGGCACAACAATCGAACTGGCCATCTATCAGGCTTTTCGTTTGGATTTTGATTTGGGAAAAGCGGCCAGTCTTGCTCTGGTCCAGTTTACAATTTGTGGTGCAGTGTCCCTTTTGGCGTTTATTGTGCCGTTGCCCCAGACCAATGGCCTTGGGCTTGATCGGGTTCCACAGCGCTTGGATGGGCCGCGGCATCGATTATGGGACGGGTTTTGGATTTTCGGCGCCGGTGCGTTTTTGGTGCTGCCGCTTGGTGCCGTTCTTTTGCGGGGGCTGCGGCATATGCTTGAGGTGCCGCCGCAAATTCTTACGGCGAGTTTAACATCTTTGACGATCGCGATTGTATCAACTGCCCTCTGTCTTGCCATGGCTCTGTCGCTTTCGTTGGCCTTTGCCCGCCGCGGATCACTGGCACGCAGCTTGGCGGAGGCCACGGGCATTCTGGGGCTCGCCAGTAGTCCGCTGGTGGTGGGAACTGGTCTGTTTGTGTTGATTTTCCCCTATGCGCAACCAATGAATTTTGCCCTGTCGATCACCGCTGCGGTCAATGCGATGATGGCGTTGCCCTTTGCTCTGCGCGTGTTGATGCCGGCGGTGCAAGAGACTTATGGCGACTACCTTCATTTGCGCATGAGCCTTGGAATGGGAAGCTGGATCTGGATAACGCGGATCCTTGGGCCACGTCTGCGCCGCCCCATAGGGTTTTCGGCGGGCCTTGCTGCGGCGCTCTCTATGGGAGATCTTGGAGTGATTGCGCTTTTTGCCGATCCTGATCTGCAAACTCTACCGCTGATGCTCTATCGGTTAATGGGTGCGTATCGAATGGATCAGGCCGCCGCCACCGCGGTGGTGCTCGTGGTGCAAAGTTTGTTTTTGTTTTGGATGTTTGATCGTGGAGGGCGTGGACATGCTACAATTGGATAGGCTGCTTTACCAGCAGGATGGATTTTCTCTCACGGCGGATTTGCAAATTGCATCAGGGGACCGCGTGGCCGTGATTGGCCCCTCTGGTGGGGGTAAGTCGACGTTACTTAACGGGATTGCTGGGTTTTTGGTCCCTAGGGAAGGGCAGGTGCTTTGGAATGGGAAGCCCATGCCAGATCATCCTGGTGAACGGCCGCTCAGCATATTGTTTCAAGATCACAACCTCTTTCCGCATCTCACCGTGCTGGACAATGTGGCGATTGGCCTGAGACCTGACATGCGCCTATCAGCATTTCAAAAGGCACAGGCTATATCGGCGCTGGATCAGGTGGGACTGGGTGACAAGGCGATGGCCCATCCGCGCGACCTCTCGGGTGGCCAGAAAGGCCGGGCAGGATTGGCGCGAGCGTTATTGCGTCAACGCCCAATTTTGCTGCTGGATGAGCCTTTTGCAGCTCTGGGGCCGGCGTTGAAGGATGAAATGCTTGAACTAACGCGGCAGATTGTTCATCAGGCGGGTATCACTGCATTGATGGTCACTCATGATCCGCAAGATGCATTGAATTTTGCGCAATACGCCATTCTTGTTATCGATGGTCGGGCCCAGGCGCCCGCGCCAATTGGCCCCCTATTTGACCATCCCCCACCGGCCTTGCAGGCATATTTGGGGCGGCGCGCTCCTTGAGCTCATAAAAAACGCGCCCCCAAGGAGGCGCGTTTTGCTTTGTCAGAAACTTAGTCTTTTCTGTATTTTATGGGACGCCAGAGCGCCTTATTGGCGAAATATAGCAGTAGGGTCAGAAAGCCCAAGATTAAAACACCAACCGCACCAGCACGCTTGCGATCGTTCAGCTTTGGTTCAGCTGTCCACATTAGGAAGGCTGAGATGTCTTCAGCGAGATGTTGCAGATCATTTGGATAACCGTCTTCGAACTCAACGTACTCGTCCTCCAATGGAGCGCCCATTGAAATCCATCCACCTGGATAAGCAGTATTTTCGTAGAGAGTAACGCCTGCAGAAGTCTTTTCTTCGCCTGTGTAGCTTGTCAATAATGACAGAATATATTCGGACCCTCCCATACCTTTAACCAGTTGGTTTATGCCTGTACCGGCTGGTCCGTGAAAGCCTGCTCGGGCTTTAGCCATTAACGACAGATCTGGTGCGTTGGCATTACCGCTTTTGGGGAAATGGTCTGCTGGAACCGCAGCGCGGTAATCACCTTCACCTTCATTCAGATTTTGATCCCAAACTTCGATGTAGTCAGAGGCGTAGACACGCACTTCTTCCTTGCTTAGATGTGGTCCACCTTCATCGCCCAGCGAGCGTATGGGCACGAATTTCATGCCGTGGCATGACGAACAAACTTCTGTGTAGATTTTTAATCCGCGCCGCAACTGATCTTGGTCGTACGAGCCAAACGGACCTTCAAAAGAGAAAGCGTGGTCTTTAACATAGCCCTCTCCACCGGCAGCCTGAGCCCCACCGGTTGCGAGCAGCGAAGCGAATGTAAGAGCTATTGTGAATCTTTTGAACATAATTTGTTCCCTTATCACTCTGCTGGCGTGGCAGCGCTAGCTGCCTCGTAAGTGCTGCGTTTGGAATTGAAGTCATCTTCGATTGTTGCGGGTGGTGTCGATGGTTTCTCGAGCACGCCCAGCAACGGCAAGATAACCAAGAAGTAGGCAAACCAGTAGGTAGAACCGATCAAAGATAAGGATGCGTATGGCTCTTCTGCAGGACGGGCACCGAGCCACATCAAAAAGATGAAGTCCGCAACCAAGATACCAAACCACCACTTAAACATTGGGCGATAACGACCAGAGCGCACGCTGGAGGTGTCGAGCCATGGCGCAAGGGCCATAACTGCAATCGCACCGAACATGGCTAAAACGCCGAAGAATTTTGCGTCAATGATGCCGCCTGTCAGAAAGCTTGCGATCTGAACAACCCATACTTCGGATGTGAACGCACGCAAAATGGCGTAGAATGGAAGGTAATACCATTCAGGCACGATATGTGCCGGTGTAACCAATGCGTTGGCTTCGATATAGTTGTCAGGATGGCCAAGGTAGTTAGGCATGAAGCCGACTATCGCCATGAACACAGTCATTATGAGGCCGAGAGCAAATAGGTCTTTGACTACAAAGTAAGGCCAGAAAGGCAGAGTGTCTTTTTGGGCTTCGGCTTTCGAATCGCGGCGTACTTCCACACCGGTTGGGTTGTTGTTGCCAGTGGTATGGAATGCCCAGATATGTATGATGACGAGACCTGCAATCAAAAACGGCAAAAGGTAGTGCAGGCTGAAGAAACGATTTAAAGCGGGTTGACCCACGGCACTTGCGCCCAAGAGCCAAGTCTGTAGCGCCTCTCCAACGAAAGGTATCGCACCAAACAAGCCGGTGATCACAGCTGTACCGTGGAAAGACATTTGACCCCAAGGCAAAACGTAGCCCAAAAAGCCCGTGGCCATCATTAGCAAATAAATTAGCATACCGATGATCCAAGTAATCTCACGGGGAGCTTTATAACTTCCATAATATAGACCGCGGAAGATGTGAGCGTAGACTGCGATAAAGAACAATGAAGCACCATTCATGTGGAAATAACGAATCATATGACCACCATTCACGTTGCGCATAATATGCTCAATTGAGGCAAAAGCTAAATCAACATTCGCCGTATAATGCATCGCTAAAACAACGCCAGTCACAATTTGCATGGCCAGACAGAAGGTCAAAACAATGCCCCAAATCCACATCCAGTTTAGATTTTTTGGTGTTGGTATCATCAATGTATCATGCAAAAGTCCAATGATTGGCAAGCGAGCGTTAATTGCTTTTGTCGCTTTGGACTTTGGTTCGTAGTGATCGTGTGGAATGCCGCCCATTATGCGTTCTCCTTACCAATGACAAGTTCAGTTTCTCCGTCGAAACGGGCCACTGGAACCAATAGGTTTTCTGGAGCTGGACCTTTACGGATGCGCCCCGCGGTATCGTAGTGTGACCCGTGGCAGGGGCAGAACCAACCGCCAAATTCACCGGCTCCGTCGCCCAAGGGCACGCAGCCCAGATGGGTGCAAACGCCGAGCATGACCAACCATTCGCCGTTTTCGTCAAGCGCGCGGTTTTCATCGGTTGCCGGGAGATCTGGTTTGTTGTCATTGCGGTCATTGCTGTCAATCAAATCGCCCATATCAACAGCCCGGGCCGCTTCAATTTCACTCTGTGTGCGCCTGCGAATGAAGACTGGCTTGCCCTGCCAAAGAACGGTGATCTGTGTTCCCTGCTCAACATCGGCCACATCCACGCGGATTGCGGCCAAGGCCAAAACATCCGCTGAGGGGTTCATTTGGTTGACCAAAGGCCAAACCGCTGCGCCCGCTGCTACTGCGCCTGCACCTGCCGTCGCGTAGTAGAGAAAATCTCTACGGGTGCCTTCGTGTTCATCTGTATGCGCCACGAGGTTCCTCCAAGTTAATTGCCAGCCATGACTGGCCCAAAGACTCGGACCCCACAGGAGTAGGGTCGTTCGATCCGTTTCCTAGCTCAGCGACAGCGCCGCGTCCAGCGGACATTCGGGCGCAGTCTGCAAGGTGCAAATTTGCCGCATTTTTGTAACAATTGCACTGGGCCGCTGCGGGTGTTGCTAGGTTTACCCGTCGATTTCTGTTGCCNGGAAGCTAGGGCGTTTNGAGANGTTNGCAAACCAAGCCGCCAGCGCNTCATGTCCTTGCCGCCAATTGCGCGCGTCATGGCGCAAGTCCAGATAGCCCAACGCGCAAGCAATGCTGATATGCGCCATGGTGAGCGGGCCGTTCAGCAGAGCCATCCATTGGCTGTCCAAGGCATGACAGCCGCCCATAACCTTGGCCCATTGCGCTTCGGTCCAGTCGGTGCTGACCTGCTCTTGCGGACGCAAACGCAGCTCATAGGAGATGCTCACCGCGCTATCCATCATCGAATCGCCTGTGGCTTCCAGGGTGAGCACATCCCAAAGCCCGTCCCGTGGATATAGCCCGGCGGAGGCTTTTGCGTCCAAATATCGGGTGATCACGCGGCTGTCATAGAGCGCAGGCCCATCGGCGCGGCTCAAAGAGGGGATACGCCCGGTTGGATTGGCGGCCTTGGCTTGTTCATTGACCTGAAAGGGGGAGGTTGTGATGCTAACCTCTTCTACATCTTTCAACTGGCCGGTCTCGCGCAACACAACCCGAACTTTCCGGGCAAAGGGAGAGGCTTCTGCCATAATTAATTTCATATCATTGACCTTTCTAAAGGGGATTACATGCTGCGCGGCTGCTCAACCGCGGCGCAAAAGATCTGCTGGCCGGACCGCTTCGCCCGTGCGCGCCGATTCCGCCGCCGCCTCCGCCAAGGCAAGAGACATCAGCCCGTCATAGCCACTGGTGCGCGGCGCCTGCCCGGTATTTAAACAGGTCACGAAATGTTCAATCTCTGCCGCATAGGCAGCGATATAGCGCGTCATGAAGAAATCGAGCAGCGGCGGGCGGGGATAGCCTGCGCCATTGGCCAGGGTGACACGCGACTGGTGATGATTGTCCGCCGTCACAGAGCCGCCCGAGCCATGCACCTCGATGCGTTGATCATAGCCAAAGGTGGCGCGGCGCGAATTGCTGATGGTGCATTGTTTGCCGCTGGCTGTGCGCAAAATGGCATTTGCGCTGTCAAAATCGCCACGATTGCCAATTTCAGGATCGGTCAGAACTGAGCCGGCCGCCTGTACCGTTTCGATCTCTTCACTCAGTATCCAGCGTGCCACATCAAAGTCATGGATCATCATATCTCGAAAGATGCCGCCGGAACGTTCAATATAATCGTAAGGTGGCGCTCCGGGATCGCGGCTGATCAAAGTGACCATCTCAACTTCGCCAATATTGCCTGCATCAATCTCAGCGCGCAGAGCTTGAAAGTCTGGATCAAAGCGTCTTTGAAAGCCAACCATCAACGTGGCCTTTGTCTCCTCCACGACCTTTAAGCAGGCCTTCACGCGCGATAGATCCAGATCAACTGGTTTTTCGCAGAAAATTGCCTTGCCGGCGCGGGCAAAATTTTCGATCAAATCTGCATGGGTATCTGTCGGGGTGCAGATGATCACCGCATCAATATCTGCTGCATCTTTGATGTGTTCAATTGTGCGAACCTCACAGCCATAGCTGTCGCGCAACATTTCTGCGGCTGCGGGCATAGGATCAGCGACTGCGACCAGCTGAGCGTTGGGCACCGACGATACGGCACGGGCATGAACCTGGCCAATGCGCCCTGCGCCTAAGAGACCGATTTTCGTCATCATTTATTCCTTCAAACCCTGGGCAGGAATAGACCTGCAAGAAATCCTGCGAATTGATACGCGGTTATGGCGCTCATTCAAGCCCAGTCTGGCGCATTATGAGCAAAGCTGCATTTTATCCGCCAATGCTCTGCTTTGAAATTGCTCTGACTTGTAGGGCCGGCGATTGCTGGTTAGCAAGGGAGCTGAAGAGGATATATAATGAAAAGATCTTTGGTCGACCTTGGTCAACAGCTTTTGGATGCCGCGACACGCGCCGGAGCGGATGCTTGCGATGCTATGGTGGTTGATGGGGTGTCGCACTCAATCGAAGTGCGCGGCGGCGAACTCGAGCAAGCCGAGCGTGCCGAGGGGATTGATATCGGGTTGCGGGTCATGCAGGGCGCGCGTCAGGCCTGTGTTTCGGCCTCTGATATCAGCCCGGAGGCTATAGATCTTATGGCCCAGCGCGCTGTTGAAATGGCACGTTACGCGCCCGATGATGCCTACCTGCGTCAGGCCAGCGCAGACCAACTGGCCCGAGATTGGGACGTCGAGGCGCTTGAGCTGTCCGATCCGAGCGAGGAGCCATCGGCTGCGCAATTGCAGGCCACTGCGCTTGAAGCGGAAGCCGCAGCGCTAGAGGTGCCAGGCATTATGCAATGCCAATCGGCAGCGGCAGCCTTCGGTGCGCGGCGCATTCAGCTGTGCATGTCGAATGGATTTAGCGGGGGTTATGCCCGCACAGATCATGGGTTTTCCTGTGTCGCTATAGCGGGCACTGGCTTAGAGATGGAACGTGATTATGATGGCGACTCTCGGATTTTTTGCGCAGATCTGCGCGCGGCCTCTGAGGTTGGCCGCCGCGCGGGCGAACGGGCCGCGGCCCGTCAAGGGGCGCGCAAACCTCCAACGGGCGTTTTTCCCGTTCTGTATGACGAGCGTATTTCCAGCGGCTTGATTGGGCATCTTCTTGCGGCGAGCAATGGTTCGGCTGTGGCACGCGGCGCAAGCTGGTTGCAAAATGACATGCACAGCGCCGTGTTGCCGCGCGGGATCTCTTTGCTGGAAAACCCGCATCGCAAACGTACCGGCGGCGCGCGGCCTTTTGATGCGGAAGGCTTGCCAGTCGCGGAACGGGCGATTGTGGCGGATGGGATCTTAGAGCAATGGACGCTTGATTTGTCCACCGCCGCGCAATTGGGCTTGCAGAGTACAGGCTCCGCTATGCGCGGTCCCTCCGGTCCGCCTTCACCGGGCGTGGGCAATGTAACGCTGACGCCAGGCCAGCAAAGCCGTGAAGATTTGATCCGCGACATGGGCACGGGCCTCTTGCTGACCTCTTTGATTGGTGCCTCGATCAATGACACGACTGGAGATTATTCGCGCGGTGCATCGGGCTTTTGGGTGGAAAATGGTGAGATTTGCTACCCGGTCAATGAATGCACTATCGCGGGAAATTTAAGGGAGATGCTGCTGAATATTGTCCCTGCCAATGATGGGCGTGCCCATCTGTCGCGGGTTGTGCCGTCCTTATTAATCCCATCTATGGCGATTGCCGGTGACTGATCTTGAACTCATAACCCAAGCTGCGCGTGCGGCTGGGGATATTGCTATGGGATTTTTTCAAAAAGATCCTGAGATTTGGGACAAGTCAGACAATGCCGGCCCGGTGACCGAAGCGGATCTCGCGGTTGACAAAATGCTGTCTGCGGAGCTGCGCGCGGAGCGCCCCGCATATGGCTGGTTGTCTGAGGAGACTGAAGATAGTGCGGAAAGGTTGCAACAAGAACAGGTATTTATCGTTGATCCGATAGATGGCACGCGGGCCTTTATAGCCGGGAAAGAACATTGGGCGCATTCTTTAGCCGTCGCCAAGGCTGGGCAAATTCAAGCGGCTGCGGTCTATCTGCCGGTGTTGGACATGATGTTCAGCGCATATTTAGGTGGCGGAGCCTTTTTGAACGGTGCCCCTATTGCTGTGTCGCCGCGCGCAGAGACCCAAGGGGCGGATATATTATCGGCTAAGTCTAATTTCGACCCTGAGTTTTGGCCGGGTGGGTTTCCTGATTTGAAACGCAGTTTCCGCTCTTCTTTGGCCTATAGGTTGTGCTTGGTGGCCAATGGCGCTTTCGACGGCATGCTGACGCTCAGGCCGACATGGGAATGGGATGTCGCGGCTGGAAGTTTGATTGTTAATGAGGCCGGTGGGCTGGCCACAGATCAAACTGGAGCCGCGCCGCGTTTCAACAGCGCGGCGGCACAGCTGAATGGAATGGTGGCGAGCAATCGGGATATTCACTCCGGCCTTTTGGCGGGCCTAACCTAGGGGCGGATATGACACCAGAGGCCAGAACAGACCGTCCGCTCATATGGGCTCATGCCAATACACCCGCGGCGATAGATGCGATCCGTGAGGTCTTGATGCGCGCGCAGTTGAGTGATCCAACATTATCTTATGTTCTGACGACTTCAGATTCGGCGGTTACTTTTGCACCGGATGTCGTGGTTTTGGATGAGGCTGATGCGGAAGCGGGTTTGGCTTGGTTGTCAGAGAACTCGCCAGATTTATGTCTGTGGGTGCAGGCCAGTGTCGCCTCGGCATTGTTTGGCCTCAACCATCGCCGGTCAATTCCGACCCTGTTGATAAACGCAGAAACCCGACTCCTGTGGAGCCGAACCTGGCTTTGGCGAAAGACGATCGCGCGGCAGACTTTGAAGCCTGTATTCTATGCTTTTGTTACATCGAGGGAATCAACCGGCAGCCTGCGCAATCTCGGTTTGCCAGCCCGCAATATCGAGGTCTTGGGACCACTCTTGGGCGGGGTTTTGGCGCCAGGCTGCGATGAGGGTGAACGAGATCGTGTTGGCGAAATCCTGGCCGGGCGGCCTGTATGGTTCGCACATAGGGTGCCCCACCAGGAAATGCGCGTGGTGATTGATGCCTTTATGCAAGTTCAGCGCAAGGCGCACCGTATGTTGCTGATTTTGGATTTGCTTGATCCCGCGGGCACGGAAGATTGCCGGGCGCTTTGTGCTGAGTTGGGATTGACCACGCATGCGCGGGCGGAGGAGGGCGAGCCAGATTCCCGAACCCAAGTCTTTCTCGCGGAAACGGGCGAAGACACGGGGCTTTGGTATCGGTTGGCGGCACTTGCTTATATGGGCGGGAGTTTGACAAGCGGCGATGTGCCCAATCCAATGGTGGCTGCCGCTTTAGGGAGTGCGGTTGTACATGGGCCCGAAATTGGCCGAAAACAACATGCCTATGATCGCTTACGCGAGGCTGGAGCCGCGCAGCCTTTGGCGACAGCGCAAGACTTGAGCCGCCGAGTGGCGGCGGTGATGGAACCTGATCAATGCGCCGAGATGGCTGCCGCGGGTTGGGAGGTTGTATCAGAAGGGGCAGAGGTTACAGATAAATTGGTGGAAGTAACGTTGCAAAAACTGGGCCTTGGGGAAACACAATAATGGTACGCACGCCGCAGTTTTGGCATCAACCGCGAGGGGTCTTGGCCTATAGCCTTTGGCCCTTGGGCTGGTTCTATGGTGCTGCAACGGCTTGGCGGCAAAGCCGGGCATCACAGGCGCTTCAGGCGCCCTGTCCGGTGATTTGTGT
Organism: Paracoccaceae bacterium; assembly: GCA_002683685.1. GTDB lineage: Bacteria > Pseudomonadota > Alphaproteobacteria > Rhodobacterales > Rhodobacteraceae > Planktomarina. The sequence continues at coordinate 13,241 of NYTV01000019.1, read as the reverse complement.
TGGAAATATCAATGCTGGCGGCACGGGAAAAACGCCAGTGGTGATTGCATTGGCCGAGCATTTAAAGCAGCGTGGCAGGCGGGTCGTGGCCTTGTCGCGTGGCTATGGCGGTACTAACGCCACGCCTACTTTGGTGGATCCAAAGAGACATGGGGCGGCCGAGGTGGGCGATGAACCTTTGCTGATTTCCGCCTTTTGCCCTGTGGTCGTGGCCCGCAAAAGAGTGGAGGGTCTGGCGCTTGCTTTGGCACAAAATCCAGATGTGATTTTGATGGATGATGGTTTTCAAGATCCTACTGTGCGCAAAGATTTTTCGGTCGTGGTCGTCAATGCCGCCCTTGGATTTGGCAATGGATTTTGTGTACCAGCTGGTCCCTTGCGGGAGCCTCTGGCCAAAGGTTTGGCGCGTGCCGATCTTTGCCTTTTAATCGGCGATCCAGCAGCGCAGCGGCGGTTCGCGGCTCTAGAGCCAGGCCACGCGCATTTGCGGGTTGAGGGCCAGATCAAGCCTTTGCTGACAGGCATGCCTTGGCAGGGGTTACCGGTTCTTGCCTTTGCCGGGATTGCCCACCCAGAAAAATTCTTTGCCACCCTGCGCGATCTTGGTGCCAATCTCTTGGGCTGTGAAGCCTTGTCGGATCACGAGCCGCTGTCGCTGCCCTTGATGAAGCGGCTGGCTGCAAAAGCGCGGGCGCTGAACGCGCAGTTGGTTTGTACAGAAAAAGACGCGGCCAGATTACCGGCGCAATATCAAAGGGATGTTTTGGCCCTGCCGGTGCGGCTTGAGATCAAAGATTGGTCCAAGATCGATAATAAACTCGTCAACCTTGGACTTTGACTTTTACTGCGCATCCAGAATTTTTTGCAATTCTGCATAGGGCATATTGGAATATTTCACACCATTGATGATAAAGGATGGGGTGGAAGAGATTTCATCTTCGGCCTGGTTCGCCTCATACCAAGCCACAAGGTTTTGTGCTTTTTCCCCATCGGAAAAGCAACTTTGAACATCTTTATGCGCCAGGCCCGCCGCCAGGCCAATGCGGCGCAGATTCTCCGCAATCTCGGCTGGCGTGCCTTTGGTCCATTCGGATTGTTTGTTGTAGAGAAGGTCTGTGATGGCAAAAAATTTATCTGCACCGCCGCAGCGCGCGATGATAGAGCCCCAAAGTCCATAGCGATCGAAATAAATCTCGCGATAGGTGAAATGGAGTTTGCCTGTGTCAATATAATCAGCTTTGAGTTTTTGAAAAACATCCTTGTGGAAGGTGCGGCAATGGGGGCAGGTATAGCTAGCATATTCTGTCATCTGAATCGGCGCGTCTTTGGCTCCAAGTGTCATCTCAAGAACAGAAGAGGTGTCAATTTCACCGGTTTCCGTAGCATTGGCGGCACCGAAGCTGGGAGCTGTCAATCCCGAGGGCGCGGGCGCCGTCACCATATAAGCACCAATGCCCAAGGCGACTACAAATACCAATCCGATCACATAGGTCTTTTTCATCTCAAGATCTCTTTTCATGTTTTATAATGTTTTCCCCGAAGGCCGCCAGAGCTGCTCTTAGGCCTTCGTCTTTGATCTCGCAAGCTATGGCCTTTGCTTTTTGAGCTGTGGCGGGGCAGGGTGCTGGTATCGTGCTTTTTGGCAGGTCTCCAAACCGGGCTTGGCCGTCAGAAAATCCGATGGGGGCTGTTTGGGTGATGCGGATGCGGGAAATCGCGTTGTAGCCATAGCAGGCGTTCACTTTTTCGCGAAGCTGCGGCAATTGCATGGCCAGCATCTCAGCCTGTGGCCCGGTGGTCAGGACGACCAATGTCGCTCCAAACCCTTTTTGTGCGTAGCTGACTTTCACCGGTGTGCAAATTTCCGCAATTGGTGCGCCGACAATTTCGGACCAGTGTGTCAGCAGCCGCGTGATCGCAAAGCCCCGCGATTCCCCGGCATTTCGGAGTTTTTGTTCGAGCAAAGCAGAGGTGCGTCGAAAACCCGCCGCGCGTTTTTTAGATCTGCTTGCGTTATTTTGCATCGATTTTGCTGACTCTTCCTGATTTACCCTATTTTACCTGAAGCCGGAGGCAACGCCACCACTTTTGCAGAAAGTTATCCAAACGTGCATGATCTTATGAATTCAACAGAGCTTTTGAAGTGGTATGACGGTCATGCGCGAGAGTTGCCTTGGCGTGTCAGCCCATCAGCGCGGGCTGCCGGGCTGCTGCCAGATCCTTATCGTATTTGGCTTTCTGAAATCATGTTGCAGCAAACGACCGTGGCGGCGGTGAAGGCTTACTTTTTGAAGTTCACAGCCCTATGGCCGACGGTTGTAGATCTGGCTGCCGCGGAAGACGCCGATGTGATGGCGGCATGGGCAGGGCTTGGCTACTATGCCCGAGCGCGCAACTTGTTGAAATGCGCCCGCGTTATCGTGGCGGAGCATGGCGGAAACTTCCCCGCCGATCGCGCGGCCTTGCAAAACCTGCCGGGCATCGGTCCCTACACTAGCGCGGCTATTGCTGCCATTGCATTTGACCAAGCGGAAACGGTCGTGGATGGAAATGTTGAGCGCGTCATGGCGCGATTGTTTGATCTCCACGCACCGCTTCCAAAATCGAAGGGGGCGCTGACGTCATGCGCCGCAAGTCTGACGCCCCAGGCGCGATCTGGAGACTATGCACAAGCGGTGATGGATTTGGGCGCCACGATTTGCACCCCGAAATCACCACGCTGCGCCCTGTGCCCATGGCATGACATCTGCGCGGCGCGTAAAGCGGGCACTGAGGCGGAGTTACCGAAGAAATTACCAAAGTTGAAAAAACCTACGCGCTTCGGAACGGCTTATGTCGCGCGGCGAAACGATGGGGCTGTCCTACTGGAACAGCGCCCCGAGCGCGGCTTGCTGGGCGGTATGTTGGGCTGGCCGGGGAGTGAATGGTGCGAAACGCTGCCGGATGCGATCCCTCCGATCTCAGCAGATTGGATCGAGGCACCGGGCGAGGTACGCCATACGTTCACGCATTTTCATCTGCGTCTGCGGGTCATGGTGGCCAAGGTTGATGGTCTCCAAACCAATCAAAAATTTACCGTCGCTGAGGACTTCCGCCCGGCAGATCTTCCCACGGTTATGCGCAAGATTTGGAGCACGGCAGCGGCAGAGATCTAGCCAGCCTTGTCAGCTCGAACCGCAGACCTTAGTCTGAATTATCGGCATAAATTTTCTATTTGGCTTTTTTTTGGGCCAGGGTTGTGCCGCCAAGACATTTTCAGCTCCGCATCGGCGCGGTATTTTGGGGACTAAAGGCATTCATGCGCCTGATATTTGAAGGATTGAACAATGGCTGATCCAAGCCTGACGTCGGAAATTGGGCACTGGCGCAAAGTTTTGCCCTTTTGGATGTCCTATTTGCTGTTCCCCCTGATCTGGGCGAGCACAATCTTGGGCGGTGGTGGGTTTTGCTCACCCCGCTGCTGGCTTGGTATTTGTTTTCGCTGCTTGACATGGCTTTTGGCCTGTCTCACGCCAATGAGGATCCGGCAACGGATGTCTTGGCTTTGGCAGGCTACCGATGGGCCACTTTGCTGTGGATGCCTGCACAGTTCATCAGTATTTCTGGGTTATTAATATATGTCTCGCAGTCGGGCCATTTGAATTCTTAGGAGCAACTGGGGCTATTTTTCAGTTTGGGCGTGATGTCTGGCACGATTGGTATCAATTATAGCCATGAGCTGATGCATCAAAAAACTGCGCATGAGCGCTGGATGGCGGATGGGCTTTTGGCGATGGTGCTTTATTTGCATTTTCGCAGCGAGCATTTGCTGGTGCATCATAGGTATGTCGGAACCCCGCGGGATCCGGTCACAGCACGCTATAGTGAGAGTTTCTACCATTTCTTTCCCAGGGTGCTGCGACAGTGCTTTTGTTCGGCCATATCCGCAGAGTGGGCCATGCTGCGCCAGGCCAGGCGCGGGTTTTTCCATCCAAAGAATCGGCTGTTGCGATATGTTGCATTGCAGGTTGGCTTTGTGCTTTTGGCTTTTGGTATCAGCGGTTTTGCCGGGGCGTTGCTCTTTGCTTTTCAGGCTTTTATCGCTGTTTGGCAGTTGGAGCTGGTCAACTATGTTGAGCATTACGGTTTGACGCGCAAACATTTGGGCGATGGGCTCTATGAGCACGTCTTGCCGCGCCATTCGTGGAATGCGGCAAATCGGGCGACAAATTGGTTGTTGATCAATTTGCAGCGTCATTCTGATCACCATTACAAACCAGATCGCCCCTACCCTTTGCTGCAAACCTACCCGCCCGAAGAGGCCTCGCAGCTGGCTTTTGGATATCCAATTATGGTTCTTATGGCGATGCTTCCCTGGCGGTTTTGCCGGTTCATGAACTCAAAGGTGCAGCGCTGGCGCAAAATGTATTATCCGGAAATTGCGGATTGGACCCCCTATGACAAGGCCACAAATCCTTTGCCGCAATAAAAAATGCCCTGCCAGAACGGCGGGGCATAAGGTGGCGCTTGGCATAGATATGCAAGCACAGGCGAAACTTATGTGTTCGGATGGGTTTAGTTGGGGCGTTGACGCATTTCCGAGCGGATTTGCTGGCGCAGAAGGTCTATGGAGACCGTTTTGCCGTCGCGGAGGAAATTCCAATAAGACCAGCCATTGCAGGATGGTGCGTTTTCCAGCACCGCGCCCACTTGATGGATCGAGCCAGCAGCCTCGCCGCTGATCAATGTGCCATCGGCGCGGACTTTGGCCTCTTTACCGCGTGGGCTGGTGAGCACTTCACCTGGCCGTAACATACCGCGCTCGACGAGCTGGCCGAAAGCGACCCTGGGTTCTGCTCGTTTGGACAGGCTGACCGTCAGAGCTTCACTGTCATATTTGCGCAGGTTGCCAATCCGCTTTAGGGCGACTTTGCGGTAAGCCTCTTCGCGCTCTATACCAATAAAATCCCGGCCCAGCATTTTTGCCACAGCCCCTGTCGTGCCTGTGCCAAAGAATGGATCTAACACCACATCGCCGGGGTTGGTGGTCCCGAGAAGAACCCGGTGCAGCAGGCTTTCCGGTTTTTGCGTTGGATGGGCCTTGTCACCGTTTTCATCCTTTAACCGTTCATGCCCGTTACAAATAGGCAGCACCCAATCGCTGCGCATTTGAATGCCCTCATTCATGGCCTTGAGCGCTTCATAGTTGAACGTATATTTTGACCCTTCTGCTTTGGATGCCCAGATCATGGTTTCATGCGCGTTGGTAAAGCGCTTACCGCGGAAATTCGGCATCGGGTTTGACTTGCGCCAGACCACATCATTCAGGATCCAATAGCCCGCATCTTGCAAGGCTGTGCCAACTCGGAAAATATTGTGATAGCTTCCTATCACCCAGATCGCGCCAGTGGGCTTGAGAATGCGCCTTGCCGCTTTCAGCCAGTTGCGGGTGAACGCGTCATAGGCTGCAAAGCTGTCGAATTGATCCCAGTGATCATCAACCGCATCCACCTTGGAGTTATCCGGGCGATGCAGATCGGACTTGAGCTGCAAGTTATAGGGCGGATCGGCGAAGATAAGATCAACGCTGTTGTCCGGGAGTGAGTTCATGACATCGACGCAATCGCCATCGATAATTGTGTTCAGCGGCAGCCCATCGGGCGCCGTTCTATTCGTTTTTCGATTCATTTTTCAGCCTCTGCCCATGGTGCATTTTCGCACTCGTTGGTTGTGTACAGGATGAGTCAGGAACGAATCGGCGTCAATTTCTTTTTCTTATCAGCAGTTTAAATTTTTTCTTGATACAAGATGTTGTGTACCGGCTTGAAGGTTCGTCTATGGTGTGGGGTCACACCAAAATCTTGGAGGGCCTTTAGATGCTGTGCTGTCGGGTATCCGGCATTTTTTTCCCAGCCATAGCCGGGAAACTGTTGCGCTAAATCACACATGACCAAATCGCGCCTAACTTTTGCCACAATTGAAGCCGCCGCAATCGACACCGAAAGAGAGTCTCCTTTGACCAAAGCCGTGGTGGGGATTTCAAGATTGCGCGGAATGATATTGCCATCCACCAGCACATGATCTGGTGTTTGCTTCAAACCCGCCACCGCGCGTTCCATTGCCAGATGCGCGGCCCGTAGAATATTTATCTGCTCAATCTCACGCTCTGAGGCACTGGCTACGGACACATCCGCATGGGCCAGGATGCTCTCCAGCAAGGCATCACGCTTTTTGGTGGAGAGCTTTTTGCTGTCATTCAATCCGATGGGGATATGTTTTGGGTCCAAAATAACAGCGGCTGCAAAGACTGGGCCGCTGATCGGGCCGCGTCCGACTTCATCGACACCGGCAATCAATTGGCACCCTTGCGCCTGAAGGCTGCGTTCATAGTCATATGTTGGCAATTGTTTCATCGTACTTGAATACGCCTATTCGATCGAATGGGCCATTCGTCAAAAGATTTTGATGAAAACGGGTTGGTTGTCGGGTCTCATGCTCTATAGATAATCGTAATAAAATTTGAACGGAGCTGCGCGGATGTCCTTCACCCTTGTCACTTGGAATATTAATTCGATCCGCCTGCGTGAGGCGATAGTTTTGCAATTGCTCCGCGATGAGGCACCTGATGTCTTGTGCCTGCAAGAGTGCAAAAGCCCCGTGGAGTTGATCCCAACTGCAGGTTTTGCAGACTTGGGCTATCCTCATATGGTGGCGCGTGGTCAAAAAGGATACAATGGAGTGGCAATTTTATCTAAATTTCCGCTGGAAGACGCAGGGAGTTTGGATCTGGCGCAACTGGGCCACGCCCGGCATGTGGCTGGCCGTTTGCCCAATGGGGTCACCATTCATAATCACTATGTGCCTGCTGGCGGCGATGTGCCGGATCGCGCGCAAAACGAAAAATTCGGACAAAAACTGGATTATCTCACCGAGCTGCGCGATATTTTTGCGGCACAAAAACCACAGCGCTCCATCTTAGTGGGTGATTTGAATATTGCGCCGCGTGAAGATGATGTGTGGGATCACAAGAAACTGCTTAAGATCGTCAGCCATACGCCGATCGAGGTGGCGCATCTCAATGATGTGATGTCTGCTGGCGATTGGGTGGATGTGACCCGGCAGGATATTCCCGATGGCTTACTCTATAGTTGGTGGTCGTATCGCGCCAAAGACTGGGATGCAGCGGACAAAGGGCGTCGCTTGGACCATGTCTGGGCCACATCAGATATTTCCAGCTCGGCGCATTCTAGCCGGGTGCTGCGTGATGCGCGCGGGTGGGAGAAGCCGTCCGATCATGCGCCTGTATTTGCCAGCTTTGATCTGTAAGAGCCCTTGGCAAATACTATAGAGATACTCATATAGAGCCAATCACTGAAGGAATTTACCATGTTGGAACTGAACGCTGCCGCCCCGACACCCGATGCCGGCGAGTTGATAAAAGACGGATCAGAGCAGAGCTTTATGCAAGATGTGATCGAGGCATCGCAGTACGTGCCGGTGATTGTGGATTTCTGGGCCCCATGGTGTGGGCCTTGCAAAACGCTTGGCCCGGCTTTGGAAGCCGCCGTGACGGCGGCGCAGGGTGCCGTGAAGATGGTGAAGCTGAATGTGGATGAAAACCAAGAAATTGCCGGTCAGTTGCAAATCCAATCCATTCCGACCGTCTATGCGTTTTGGCAGGGAAAACCGGTGGATGGGTTTCAAGGTGCGGTGCCCGGATCGGAAATCCAAGCCTTTGTGGATCGTGTTTCAGCGATGGGAAATGGTGCCCCGGACGGCGGGCTTGCCGATGCTTTGAGCGCGGCTCAAGACATGTTGGCTGATGGCGATATTGAAGATGCGGCACAAACCTTTGCTGCCATTTTGGAAGAAGAGCCATCCACCGTGGGTGCCTACGCTGGCCTGGTGCAATGCTATCTTGCGCAGGGTGATTTGGAGCAAGCAGAAGCGACCCTGAACGGCGCTCCCGCAGCTATGAGCAATGCGCCGGAGCTTGAAGCTCTATACGCGCAATTGGAGCTGGCCAAGCAAGCGGCGGACGCTGGACCTTTGGGGGACTTACAAGCTGCGGTTGAGGCAGAGGGTGAAAATCATCAAGCACGCTTTGACTTGGCCATTGCGCTCCATGCGGCGGGTGATGCGCAGACCGCGGTGGATCATCTTTTGGAGCTGTTTCGCAGAGATCGTGACTGGAATGACGCAGCAGCGAAAACTCAACTGTTTACTATTTTTGAAGCGCTGCCGGCGAATGATCCCGTTGTTTTGAACGGGCGTCGCAAACTATCGTCTTTAATATTTGCATGATCCCCAAGCCGCGCTAACTAACTATCATGACTTTTAAATTCGATATGCCGGATGTGATCCCTGTTTTTCCCTTGCCCGGAGCGCTGCTTTTGCCGCGTGCCAAACTGCCACTGCACATCTTCGAGCCGCGGTTTCTCAGTATGATTGAGGATTGCATGAAAACTCCAAGCCGGTTGATCGGCATGGTGCAGCCGTATCAAGCGCGGGATGGTGAAACGCGCCTGCATTCGATCGGATGTGCTGGGCGGCTCAATCAGTTTTCGGAAACAGAAGATGGCCGCTATATGGTGACGCTCTCTGGCATGAGCCGGTTTCGGATCAAAGATGAGGTCGAAGGCTTCACCCCATACCGCCGATGCCATGTGTCTTGGGCCGGTTTCGAACGTGACTTGGGCAAGATGGAACGGGACGACAACTTTGACAGAGCCAGCTTCATGGGTGCGTTGAAACGCTATTTTGATGACAGGCAGCTCTCGACCGATTGGGACACGATGCAGGAGGCAGATGATGAGTTATTGATCAACTCTCTGTCCATGCTCTGCCCGTTTGAGCCTGAAGATAAGCAGGCGTTGCTTGAAGCGCCGAGTCTCAGCACACGGCGTGAAACTCTGACCACTTTGCTTGAATTTGCCCTGCGTGGCGGGACGGATGAGGATCTCTTACAATGAGTGATATAGGTGGAAAAATGCTGGAGGCATTGATTTGTCCTCAAACTGGCGGGCCCTTAATCTATGACGCAAGCGCTCAGGAGCTGATTTCAAAATCTGCACATTTAGCCTATCCAATTCGTGAAGCTATCCCGATCATGTTGGTCAGCGAAGCCCGAGAAATTGATGAAACCTAGTTCTAAAGAGGTGCGCCCCTAAGCAAGCGCGGTGGATCCCCCGCGGCACCTGCGGCTGTGGCGATAAAATTTTTCCGCAATTTCGGTGTGGAATTGATGAGCCCCATGCCAAGATCTCGAATGCCGCGCAAAATAGAATTATTGTTTGAGAACAATCTATTGAAGCTGTTGGTCGCCGTACATAGGAGCGCATTATCAAAGCCGCGCCATTTTTGGTATTCCGCAAGCGTGGTATGAATGCCGAGATCCTGACCTCGGCGCTTGGTGTCGCAGAGCACCTCGGCCAAAGCGGCGACATCTTTAAAACCAGAATTGAGCCCCTGACCGGCAATTGGGTGTACCGCATGAGCCGCATCACCGACAAGAGCAACCCGAGCTGCGATCATGCGATGGGTTGTGGACAGCGAAAGCGGGTAGATATACCGCTCGCCTGCCAGAGAAATTTTACCAAGAAATTCACCAAACCGAGGACGCAGGATACTCAGATAATCCTCATCACTGAGGCTGTGAATATTCTGCGCGACTTGCCGCTGTTCGGTCCAGACAATACCGCTGCAGTTTTGCGTCAGTGGTAAAATGGCCAAGGGGCCGGAGGGCATGAAAAATTGATGGGCAATGCCGTGATGCGGTTTTTCATGGGCGATGGCACAGACCAAAGAGGATTGGTCATAATCCCATCCGGTGCGCGTGAGCTTCGCCATCTTGGCGGTGCGTGAGTTGCGCCCGTCGGCCCCGACCAGAACTGCAGCTGTGAGTGGGTGATGCCCTTCAATCGTGACGGTCACATGGGTGGGATGGATGGTTTGACCGGTGATGATCTGCCCGGTTCGGAAGGTCACGCCAGACATGTTCACGGCCTTTGCCAAGCGCGCCCTCAGGTGGCGGTCTTCCACCATGAATCCCATCGGACCCTGACTGAAATCTTTATCGCCAAATTGCATCACAAAGGGCGAAGGCATTTCGCCGGCGGCGCCATCGCTGACTTTTATTTCCAGCATGGGCTCTGCGTGAGAGGCCAAATCTTCCCATAATCCCAGCGCGCTGAGCATTTTTTGACTGGCGGCGGACAGCGCATAGGATCGACCATCAAACTTGGGGTTGAGACTCTCTTGCGGTGCAAAGGCGTCGATCACCGCGGTTGTAATGCCCGCGCTGTCTAGGGCCAAAGCCAAGGTGAGGCCGTTGAGCCCGCCGCCTGCGATGATAACGTCATAATCCATAGACAAGACATGGGGCAGAGAAGGTATATTGTCGAGGGGGTGCGACATCGTTAGCGTAGCCTTGATGCAGGAGGATCAGAGATGCAACGATGGTTAACCATGAGTGCCGCAGCCTTGGGCCGCGCTATTGCCAAGGGTGATATAGATCCCGTCGATTTGGCGCAGACCTATCTTGATGCGATTGATGCCCATCCTTTCACATCGCGCATTTATACCGTTGTGACGCGTGACCGGGCTTTGGTTGAGGCACAGGCGGCCTCAGACAGGGCGTGTCTGGGGCAACGTAAATCTGAGCTTGATGGCGTACCGGTCTCTTGGAAAGATCTGTTTGATACCGCAAATGTGGCGACAGAAGCCGGCAGTGTTTTGCTCGCAAATCGTATGCCGGCATCAGATTGCGAGGCGCTGCGCTGCGCTGGGGAGCTGGGGCTGGTTTGCTTGGGCAAAACGCATATGTCTGAATTGGCCTTCTCTGGTTTGGGGTATAATCCCAGAACGGCGACTCCGCCTTGTGTGAACGATCATGATGCTGTGTCAGGTGGATCTTCCTCTGGCGCGGCCGCTTCTGTGGCCTTTGGTTTGGCGCCCTTGGCGATTGGATCTGACACCGGGGGTTCGGTCCGAATCCCCGCAGCTTGGAACGATTTGGTAGGTTTGAAAACCACGAGTGGGCGCTTGTCTTTGGAGGGCGTAGTGCCGCTTTGTGCGCGTTTTGACACGGTTGGGCCGCTGTGCCGTTCGGTTGAGGATGCGGCTTTGGCACTTGCGGTCTTGGAAGGTAGCAAGCCCGCTAATCTGACCAACAGCACTTTGGAGGGGCGCCGCTTGGCCATCTGTGACACGGTGGCTTTAGACTCTCTGCGACCAGAACCGCGCGCCGCTTTTGACAAGGCAATTGATCGTCTGAGTGCGATGGGTGCGGTTGTCGAGCGGGTTGAAATTCCGCAGGTAGAAGAGGCTTTGGCACTCTCGGGAGTTTTATTTGCCGCCGAAGCTTATGGCACTTGGAAAGATACAATAGAGGCCAATCCAGATCTTATGTATGAAGAGATCTTGATGCGGTTTCGCGGCGGAGCGGATGTTTCAGCGCCAGATTATGTTGCGGCTTGGCAAAAATTAGATGGGCTGCGCCAAGAATATTACGCCGCAACCCGGGCATATGATGCAGTTTTAATGCCGAGCTCACCGATCCTTCCTCCAAATATGGAAAGACTGGGACGGGATCATGACTATTATGTGTCAGAGAACCTTTTGGCCCTGCGGAACACTCGAATTGGGAACTTGATGGGTGCCTGCGCCTTGACGCTGCCGACGGGCTTTCCGTCATGTGGCCTCATGGTGACCTGTCCGCCCATGCAAGAGCGACATCTCCTCCGATTGGGCGCAGCGGTGGAAAATGCATTGGCGTAGGAATGGTTTTGATTTGCAGTGATCGCCTGGCTGCCTTACGCCTAACCGCAAGAGGAGACACTTTATGATGCCCACCCGTTTTGATGCTTTGCCGACCGCCACCTGGCCCCGTTTGCGCAGTCTGTTGGATGGTCAGGCTCCGGGTGGCCCGGTCATCAATATGACCATCGGCGAGCCAAAACATAAATTTCCCGATTGGGTTGGACCGACATTGATCGAGGCAATGGAGGGTTTCAATAGCTATCCGGATAATAATGGCACGCCAGAATTGCGCGGCGCAATCACTGGTTTCTTGCAGCGCCGCTATGCGATTGATTTGGACATGGACAATCAGGTCATGGTGCTCAATGGTACACGCGAAGGGTTGTTTAATGCGGTGGTGGCTCTTGGCCAAACGGATTCTAAAATATTGATTCCAAACCCATTTTATCAAGTTTATACAGTTGCCGCCATGGCGATTGGGGCGCAATCGGTATATCTGCCGGCGCGGGCGGAAAGTGGATTTTTGCCGGATTTGGATGCGTTAACACCCCAAGAGCTCAATCAAACCTCGGTCTTTTTTCTATGTTCACCCTCTAATCCGCAAGGGGCTGTTGCCTCGGAGGCCTATTGGTCTCGATTGCTACATCTGGCGGAAATTTATGATTTCAAAATCTTCGCCGATGAATGTTATAGCGAGATTTACAGAAGTGCCCCACCGCCCGGCGCTTTGCAGGTAGCGGCACAAATGGGGGCAGATCCTGAGCGGGTGGTGGCTTTTCATTCGTTGTCGAAACGTTCGAACCTTCCGGGGTTACGATCGGGATTTGTGGCCTCAGGACCCAAAAATATCTCACGACTCAAACAGCTGCGTGCCTATGCCGGTTGTCCGGTGGCTGGACCTATCCAGCATGTTTCTGCTAGAGTATGGTCAGACGAGGATCATGTTGTTGCCAACCGGCAACTATATTGTGGCAAATTTGAGGCGGCGGACCACATTTTTGCCGGGATTCAGTCGTATAATTCGCCAGAAGCCGGGTTTTTTTTGTGGTTGCCCGTCGAAGACGACGAAGCCGCTGCATTAAAACTTTGGACCGAAAAGGGTTTGCGGGTGCTACCAGGATCATATCTGGGGCAAATCGCAAATGAGCAGAACCCTGGGTCTGGCTACATTCGGGTCGCTTTGGTGGCTCCAAAAGAAGAAATGCAGCGCGGATTAACTATTTTGCGCGACTGCTTATATAAATGATGTTGAGGTACATATGGCTTATCCAACCCGCGGACGCGATCCGTTTTTGGACGCAGCGACACAGGCTTTCTTAGAAAGACGGGGCGTGGAAGCGCTCGGACTGATTGTTTTGGCGGTCGGCGTGGCCTTTGCCCTGGCCTTGGCCAGCTATGCACCTGAGGATTCGGCTTGGATTTCGGCTGGTGGCCCGGAGATTAAAAATTGGCTTGGGCAGATTGGGGCCATTGTCGCGGCGCCCTTGATCAAGATCATGGGG
>NYTV01000018.1 GCA_002683685.1 Paracoccaceae bacterium | reverse complement strand
CCGCTGCCGCATCGTCGGCCAGCCGGCCGAGGACTGGCACGACGACCACTACCTCGACTACTTCCGCCAGCACCACGTGGCCGAGAACCTGATCGAGTTCAACCCCGGGCTGCAGCACATCCGCCGGCTGCAGGCCCAAAGCAAAACTTGAAAATGCGCCGCCTTCGATCCGTTTGATCCCAACCGAAAGCTGCGGTGCGCCCAATGGAGAGCAAATTGAATAAGATCGCCGTAAGTCCTGCCCATCCACCACAGCCCGAAGGGTTAAATACTGCCCAGGCTCAAAAACAAAATCAGACGCCAAGGCCGGTGGGATGTCAAAACTAAGCTCGACAGAACTGGCAGTGTCGACGCGTACGGCGCTAATGGTCAAATCATGAAATCTCAGTTTGGCCATTATAGCCTCTCCTCAAATACATTTGAAATAATCGAAGGGCTCATGACAGACGTTGCACCGATACTGCGCCTTGCAGGCTGTGGAGCCAAATTCAGAAAGTTTGGACGTCTGCGTTGACGCACAGCGTGGGCAAGCCACTGTGATCTCTCCAAAAAGCGCCCGTTTCGATGAAGAGCCCGCCACAGGCGGCGCAATCCCATAGGCACGCAGTTTTTCCCGTCCCGCTTCGGTGATCCAGTCCGTGGTCCAAGCCGGTGCGAGGACCCGTTCAATCACAGGATCAAAACCGGCCTGCCGCAGCGCAGCCTCAATGGCCAATTCAATCGCCAGCACCGCCGGGCATCCCGAATAGGTGGGGGTGACCTGGGCAACTGCGCGCCCCTGATCATCAATGTCGACAGCCCGCAATATGCCCAATTCTGCCACGGTGACCGCTGGCACCTCGGGGTCCAAAACAGCCGCTGCGGCCGCCCAAGCGCGGCGAGCCTGGAGCGCTACCATGTCATATCTGGAAAGCTACGCTGCATAAATTGCAGCTGCGCCAAAAGATGGCCCATGGCTTCGGTATGCACCCCCCGCCGGCCCCCCTTTTGCGCATAGACATCTTTCGGCGGAACGAGCCTGGCCTCCGCGAATACCTGCTCAACATCCGCTTGCCATGCGGGCTGTAACGTTTGAGTGTCTGGCAATATGCCACCCGCAATAACATCGCAGGTGTCTTGATCCGCAATAAAAAATTCGCCCGTATAAGGGGCCAAAAGCGCCACGGCCTCGGCCATGCGCCGCACACTTTCATCGGTTCCATCTCCCAGACGGATCACCCATTGCGCACAATGGCGGCGGTGATACTCTGCCTCTTTCACGGCCTTGGCCGCAATCGCCGCAAGAGTGGCATCCGCTGACTGCTCAGCCGCCTGCCAGAACAATTGCATGAAACTGGCAAAGTAAAACTGCCGCAACATCGTATGGGCGAAATCCCCATTGGGCAGCTCACAAATAAGTAAATTTCGGTAAGCACGCTCCAGTCGACCGAAGGCCAAAGCATCCTCATCACGCCCCGCGCCTTCCAATTCACCGGCATAGCTGTAGAGCGCACGCGCTTGGCCAATCAGATCCAGCGCAATATTGGGCATGGCCAGATCTTCTTCGAGCATGGGGGCATGGCCGCACCATTCCGACAGGCGGTGCCCCAATATCAAGTGATCATCCGCCAGCCCGATCAAAGCTGTCACCAGTGAGGCCGGCATCACATATGCCCCACATCATCTGGAATTTCATAAAAGCTGGGGTGGCGGTAGATTTTATCCTCGGCGGGATCAAATAGTGATCCGCGGTCTTGCGGATCAGAGGCCACAATCTGCGCCGATGGGGTAACCCAAACCGACAGCCCCTCGCCGCGGCGGGTATAGACATCGCGCGCCGCTTGTAGCGCCATTTCAGCATCCGCCGCATGCAGCGAGCCGCAGTGACGATGCGCCAGCCCATTGCGCGGGCGGATAAACACTTCCCAAAGTGGAATTTCTTCAGCTTCGCTCATGTGGTCTTTTCCTCCTGCCTCACTCAGCAGCCAAAGCTGTGGATTGCCGCGCCGCGCGTTTATTGGCATGAGCAATCGCCGCCTCGCGAACCCAAGCCCCGTCTTCCCAGGCCTTTTTGCGCGCTGCCACACGGGCTTTGTTCAATGGACCATTCCCCTTGACCACAGCCCAAAACTCATCCCAATCAATTTCGCCATAGTCATAGCGCCCCTCCGCCTCATTCCAGGCCAAGGCTGGATCTGGCAGAGTTAAGCCTAAGCGCTGCGCCTGAGGCACGGTGGCATCCACAAATTTCTGCCGCAGCTCATCATTGGTGAACCGCTTGATCTTCCAGCGCGTAGATTGATCCGAATGCTCGCTTGCCCCATCGGGCGGGCCAAACATCATCAATGCGGGCCACCACCAACGATTCAACGCATCCTGCGCCATCTCCTTTTGCGCCGCGCTCCCTTCGGCCAGTTTCAGCATGATCTCATAGCCTTGGCGTTGGTGAAAACTCTCTTCCTTACATACGCGGATCATGGCCCGTGCATAAGGCCCGTAGGAGCAGCGGCACAAAGGCACTTGGTTCATAATGGCGGCCCCATCCACCAACCAACCAATGGCACCGATATCGGCCCATGTTTGGGTGGGATAATTGAATATGGAGGAATATTTTGCCTTGCCAGAAATCAATTCCTCGGTCATCTGCTTCCGGCTCACCCCGAGGGTTTCAGCGGCAGAATAGAGATATAAGCCATGCCCACCTTCATCTTGCACCTTAGCCAATAGCGCAGCCTTGCGCCGCAAGGTTGGTGCACGGGTGATCCAATTGCCCTCTGGCAACATGCCAACGATTTCTGAATGCGCATGCTGACCAATTTGGCGGATCAAGGTCTTACGATAAGCCTCTGGCATGGGGTCATTTGGCTCAATTTTCTCATCCGCATCAATACGCGCTTGGAAAGCCGCCAAAAATTCCGGCGTTTCGGTGGTCTGTTCGCCAGATCCAATCAGTCCTTGTGAGTACATCTATTCTCTCCCGAATATCGGATCGTTTATATATTACAAAAATTAATAATTCAATATTATTTTGTAACACATTTAAAGCGGGTCTTGCATTCAGGTGCCCCATCGCTCATCCGCACCAATTGCGGGTAGAGACCGGCCAGCGCGCGATGCGCATGCGCCAAGGGCCAATCGTCAAGTGGAGCCTCAATGGCGGGATAGCGCAGCACCAAGCGGCGCCAAAAATGCACAAGCAATACCCGAGTTACCCGCGCCTGCGGTGCCGTCAGAGCACGCCCGTCAAGAGCGCCGCAAAGGCGGGCAATCAAAGCGCAGCTCTCTGCACTCAATGCGGGAAACACCTGGTTGCGCGCCCAGTCGGAAAAGATCAGGGGCGCGCTGTCAAAAATCACAAGCCTGTCACGCCAGGGTATCAATCCCTCCGGCATAGCCGCATCAGGCCAGCAGGCAAGCCGCGCCCCAAAAATTAACGGCGGGCGGGCCGCGCAATCTTTTTGCAACTGGGCCAAATCCGCATCCGGCCCGATCAAACCATAACACCAGTGTTTAATGTCTTGCGGGGCCGCGTAAATCCACCGCGCCGCCCTGTGATACTGCTCCAGACCAGTGCTTGAGAAGCGATAGAATGCTTGCCGCCCCGCGCGCCGTCCCGCAACCAAGCCTTCCTTGGACAGGCGCGACATGGCCGTACGCACCGCTTGCGGCTCAATCTCAAGCGCGGCGCAGAGCTCCAGAAGCGCCGACATCGAAATCTCGCCCCCCTCCGGTTCCGCCAACTCGCCCAAAATCGTGACAATCACCGACCAGACCCGCAACCGCCCCTGAGCGTGCAGATGGTGAATCAATTGGGCAAGAGGCGCAGGCTGCTCCATCATGCCCCTTTGGTTTCACCATATGAATTCATGGTCAACAATTCATATTCTGCCACCAAATCGCGATCTTGATTGCGCAGGGCTACATACCAGCGCACTTCACCATAGGCATCGGTGCGGCGCGTCTTGCGCTTAACTGTCAGCTGCACAGAAATGCGGTCACCCGCCACGACCGGCTTTTGAAATGACAGCCCATTGAGCCCCGTATTGGCCAGCACCGGGCCAGGGTTTGGCTCAACAAAGAGACCTGCGGCAAAACTCAGCAACAAATACCCATGCGCAACACGGTCTGGAAAGAACGGATTGGCCTTGGCCGCCGCGGCATCCATATGCGCATAAAACCGATCGCCGGTAAACTCAGCAAAATGCTCAACATCCGCCAACGTGACCTCACGCGCATCGGTATGGAGAGTCTCGCCGATCTGAAGCGTATCAAAACTGCGCGTAAACGGATGCGCCGGCTCCGTATGCTCTGCCGCGCCTGTCACCCAGATCTCAGTGATGGCTGAAAGCATATCAGGGCTGCCTTGAATAGCGCAGCGTTGCATGAAATGTTTCACGCCGCGTAAACCGCCCAATTCCTCTGAACCGCCCGCCCGACCTGGCCCGCCATGCACCATATGGGGCAAGGGCGCGCCATGGCCTGTGCTTTCAGCTTGAGATATCCGGTCATTGAAATAGAGGCGGCCATGAAACGCCCCTGCGCCCAAAACAACCTGCCGCGCGACCTGCGGATCATGGGTGATGACAGAGGCCACTAATGAGCCGCCACCTTTGTTCAATAAACAAATTGCATGGGGCAAGTCGCGATAGGCCATGACCGTGGAGACTGGGCCAAAGGCCTCAATCTCATGGAGTGTTGTGGCCGCATCGGGATCCGGGCAATGTAGCAAGACAGGCGACATAAATGCGCCATTTTTTGCATCAGCGCCGCTGACCAAACACTGCTGCGCATCGCCGTAGACCGGGTCGCATTCACGCGCGAGAAGCTGCAATTTGTTACGCACGTCCTCACGTTGCGCCAAAGAGACCAAGGCACCCATCTGCGTATCTCGCTGCGCCGGGTGGCCAATTTTCGTCGCGGCCAGCCGCTCTGATAATGCCGCATTCACCGCCTGCACATGAGCCTCTGGCACCATAATGCGGCGAATGGCTGTGCATTTTTGCCCAGCCTTGGTGGTCATTTCACGATGCACCTCGGTGATGAAGAGTTCAAACTCCGGCGAACCAGGCTTGATATCCGGCCCAAGTACAGAGCCATTCAAACTGTCTTGTTCAGCGGTGAAGCGCACGGCATTTTGCAACAATGAGGGTCGGCTGCGCAGCGCCATCGCTGTGGCGGCACTGCCGGTGAAACCCACCGTGTCTTGCGCGTCCAGACAGTCCAAAAGATCCCCGGTGCCACCCATGATGAGCTGAAGTGCGCCCTCGGGCAAAATACCACTATCTGCGATCAACCGCACCACAGCCTGCGTTAGATAGCCGGTGTCGCTGGCCGGTTTGACCAGGCTTGGCACCCCGGCCAAGAGACTGGGGGCAAGCTTTTCCAACATGCCCCAAACTGGAAAGTTGAACGCATTAATTTGCAGCGCGATCCCTTGGCGCGGTGTCAAAACATGCTGGCCAAGGAAACTGCCGTCGCGGCTGAGCATCTCCACTTCCCCATCGGGCAGAACAAACCCTTCCGGCATTTCCCGGCGCCCTTTGGACGCATAGACCAACAAGGTGCCAATGCCACCGTCGATATCAATCTGGCTGTCCGCAAGCGTGGCACCCGTCAGGAAGGACAATTCATAAAGCGCTTTGCGATTTGCCTTGAGATGCAACGCAAGCGCTTTGAGCATTCGCGCGCGATCGTGAAAATTCACGGCACGCAGCGCNGCCCCCCCGTGGGTTTTGGCGTAGCCGCGCATAGCAGCCACATCTGGCACCGCGCCCAGAACGCCGAGGGTCTCACCGGTNACCGCCGANCAAACCTGCCGCCCACTGCCNTCTGAACGCAGCCANTNGCCCATAGCATAGCTNGAAAAATGATCTTGATCCAACACCGGCACACCCCTGTTCAAAACTTNTAATATTAATTGACCAAGCGGTCGGTCTATGCAAGTTATTTGTATATCCCCCANTGGAGGCCCGCATGTCCGACACNATCNTTACCCAACACCATGACGGCTGGATGCAGATCACATTGAACCGTCCAGATCGGCTCAACGCCTTCAATGATGAGATGCATGCCGCGCTCAACGCAGCGCTGAAACAGGCAGAAAACCCCGCGGTCCGCGCGCTATTGCTGACCGGTGCGGGGCGCGGGTTTTGTGCGGGGCAAGATCTTGAGGGGCGCGATCCGCGCAGTTTGGGTGGCCCGCCAGATCTGGGGCATACCCTGAGCACCCTCTACAATCCTCTGGTGCAGCGCCTACGCAGTCTGGCCAAACCCGTGGTCTGCGCAGTCAATGGGGTCGCCGCTGGAGCGGGCGCCAATATTGTATTTGGCTGCGATATCGTCTTGGCAGCCAACACGGCAAAATTTGTGCAGAGTTTTGCCAAAGTTGGATTGATACCTGATGCGGGGGGCACCTATCATTTGACCCAAATCTTGGGGCCGCTGCGCGCCAAAGCCTGGGCTATGACCGCCACACCCATCACAGCGCAAACCGCCCAAGACTGGGGATTGGTTTGGCAATGTTTCGAAGCTGACGCGCTTTTGGATGCGGCACAGAAGATGACCGCTGATCTGGCCCGCGGCGCGACCCTTGGCTTGGCCCAGACCAAACATGCCATTCACAAAGCGGGGCAAATGGATCTTGAGGCCCATATGGCGCTTGAAGCCGAAATTCAACGTGCTTGCGGCCAATCCGCAGATTACCTCGAGGGCGTCACAGCCTTTCTCGACAAGCGCCCTGCACAATATTCAGGACGCTAAGATGCCATTAACTGCGCAGCAAATTGCCGAAAAATCCTCTGAGGCCTTGGGCGCTCATGATGCGGCCAGTCAAGCGCTAGGGCTGCGTGTCACCCATATCGCGCCCGGACAGGCCAATGTGACTATGCAAATCACGGAGCAAATGCTCAACGGCCATGGGATATGTCATGGTGGTTTGATATTCACCCTTGCCGATACCGCCTTTGCCCACGCCTGCAACAGCTACAATCAACGGGTCGTGGCCCAGACCTGCTCTGTCAGCTTTCTGGCCCCTGGCCAATTGGGCGACCACCTAACAGCCACGGCCCGCGAACTGCACCGCGCCGGGCGCAGCGGCATTTATGACATTGAAGTCACCCGCGCCACGGGCGAGGTGATTGCTCAGTTTCGGGGACACTCCCGCAGCATCAAAGGGCAGCATTTTGAGGAGTCCCAGCCATGACTGAAGCCTATCTTTGTACCGGGCGTCGCAGCGCGATTGGTCGTTTTGGTGGCGCTTTGGCGCAAACCCGGCCCGATGATCTTTTGGCCCATGTGATCCGTGCCACCATCGCCGATGTGCCGGGCCTCGATCCTGCGGCCATTGACGATGTCATCATAGGCTGCGCCAATCAGGCCGGAGAGGACAATCGCAATGTGGCCCGCATGGCTGCCCTATTGGCCGGATTGCCACAGAGCGTGGCCGGCGTCACGCTCAACCGATTATGCGGTTCTGGACTGGACGCAATCGCTATGGGTGCCCGCGCCATCAAAGCCGGTGAGGCGGATATCATTCTGGCCGGCGGCGTGGAAAGCATGACCCGCGCGCCCATGGTCATGCCCAAGGCCGATAGCGCCTTTTCGCGAAAAGCTGAAATTTTTGATACAACTATCGGATGGCGCTTTGTCAATCGCGAGATGAAGGCACAATTTGGCATCGACAGCATGCCAGAAACAGCGGAAAATGTCGCCGCAGATTTTGGCATATCGCGCGCCGATCAAGACGCCTTTGCCCATCGCAGCCAGTCCCGCGCGGCCAAAGCCCAGGCCTCTGGGCGATTTGCCCGGGAAATCACACCTATATCTCTGCCGCAACGGCGCGGCGACCCGATCATCTTTGACACAGATGAGCACCCCCGCACGACCAGCCTTGAAAAACTCGCCAGCCTCACAACACCGTTTCGGCAAAATGGCACAGTTACAGCCGGCAATGCGTCGGGCGTCAATGATGGGGCCGCGGCGCTCATCATCGCCTCGCAGGCTGCGGTCGAGCGCTTTGGTCTCACCCCTGTGGCGCGCATTCTTGGCACGGCCGTGGCAGGCGTGGCCCCGCGCATCATGGGCATTGGCCCCGCGCCAGCCAGCGAAAAGCTCTTGCAGCGGCTTGGGCTGACGATGTCAGACATAGATTTGGTCGAATTGAACGAAGCCTTCGCCGCCCAGGGGTTGGCGGTCATGCGGCAGCTTGGCCTGGCCGATGATGCCGACCATGTGAACCCCAATGGCGGCGCCATAGCTCTTGGCCACCCGCTGGGCATGTCCGGGGCGCGTCTGGCTTTGACCGCTGCCCATGAAATGCAGTTAAACGGCCACAAACGCGCCCTATGCACCATGTGCATAGGCGTGGGGCAAGGCATTGCTATGATACTTGAGAAACTGTGAGACGAGATCGATGAAAGATTTATCCCCAAGACCCGGAGATTTAAGCGCAATCGAAACCGCCAGCCGCGATGAGATCGAAGCGCTGCAACTTGAGCGGATGCGCTGGTCTTTGACCCATGCCTACACCAATGTGCCCCATTACAAACAGAGCTTCGATGCGGCCGGCGTGCATCCCGATAACCTGAAATCTCTGGCCGATTTAGCCCGCTTTCCGTTCACCTTGAAAACTGACTTGCGGAGCAACTACCCCTTTGGCCTCTTCGCCGTGCCACGCAGCCAGATCAACCGCATTCACGCCTCCTCTGGCACCACAGGCCAGCCAACAGTGGTCGGCTATACCAAAGCTGATTTGGCGATGTGGGATGAGGTGATGGAGCGGTCCTTGCGCGCCTCCGGTCTGCGCCCTGGAGATTCTCTCCACAATGCCTATGGCTATGGGCTTTTTACCGGCGGATTGGGCGTTCATGGCGGCGCAGAAAAAATGGGGCTGACGGTAGTGCCGGTCTCTGGCGGCATGACCGAACGGCAGGTGCGTTTGATCGAAGACTTTCAAGCCACTGGGATCACAGTCACCCCCTCTTATATGCTTTCAATTCTGGACGAATACCGGCGTCAGGGGATCGACCCGCGCAACTCCCCGCTGCAAGTGGGTATTTTTGGCGCCGAGCCTTGGACCAATGCAATGCGCGAGGAGGTCGAGCAATCGTTTGATATGCATGCAGTGGATATTTACGGCCTCTCGGAGGTGATGGGGCCCGGCGTGTCCTGCGAATGCGTCGAAAGCAAAGACGGGCTGCATATTTGGGAAGACCACTTCTACCCAGAGGTCATTGACCCTGAGACCGGCGCGGTTCTGCCCGATGGGGCGCTTGGTGAATTGGTTTTCACATCTCTAACCAAACAGGCCTTTCCAATCATCCGCTACCGTACCCGCGATCTGACCCGCCTCCTTCCTGGTACGGCGCGCAGCATGCGGCGGATGGAGAAAGTTACCGGTCGCAGCGATGACATGATGATCCTGCGCGGGGTCAATGTTTTTCCCACGCAGATCGAAGAGCAATTGATGAAAGTGCCTCAGCTGGCCGCCCATTTTCAAATTGAATTGGTCAAAAAAGGCCCAATGGATCACATGATTGTGCATGTCGAAGGCGACAAAGCCGCGGGCGACACCCTGGCAACGCTGATCAAGGCCAATATCGGCATCACGGCAGAGGTGCGCGCGGGCGCGGACAACTCGGTGGCCCGATCGCAAGGCAAAGCCGTTCGGGTCATTGATAACCGAGCAGCGCGCTAACCTGTGGCCCGCCCCATCGCCAAGGATCACCGCGAAAAACGCAGCGCAATCTTGAAACAGGCCGCGGTCTATTTCGCAGAGCATGGCTATGATCGCGCGTCTGTCAATGGGGTCGCGGGAGCCTGTGGCATCTCCAAGTCACTGATTTATCATTATTATGAAAGCAAAGAACAGCTACTTTTTGACATTTTGCATAGCCATCTCACAACGCTCTATGACGGCCTAAGAGCCCTACCACCGGCGGCGGATCCTGAGGCACAGCTGCGTCAACTGGTGAGAAAACTGCTACAGATGTACCGTGGCGCAGATGCGGAGCATAGATTGCAGTTGCAAAGCACAACAGCCCTGCCCAAAGCGCAACGCCACATCCTTGCGGACATCCAAAGGTCAATCGTCAAAGAGTTTTCCGAGGCCATTCACGCGGCAGCACCCCAATACCTCGGGCAAGAGCCAGATCATTTGCGTCCACTGACCATGTCGCTCTTTGGCATGGTTAATTGGTTCTACCTCTGGCACCAACCCGGCCGCGGCTTGAACCGGGAAGCCTATGCTGATCTGGCGACCGAAATTCTCTTCGGCGGCTTGGCGCGCCTTCAAAACCAGGCGCACTCACCTTAATCCACAGGGGCCAGAATATGCCCCATGCGCTGCATCGCCAGGCTGTAGCCCTGGACGCCGAACCCCGCAATCACCCCATCTGCTCGCAAAGAGACATAGGAGGAATGGCGAAAATTCTCGCGTTTATGCACATTTGAAATATGCACCTCGAGCACTGGGCCATCAAAGGTATGCAAAGCATCGAGCAAAGCCACCGAAGTATGGGTGAAGGCCGCTGGGTTGATGATAATGCCCGCTGACGTTTTCCGGGCCTCATGTATCATATCAATCAGCGCACCCTCATG
>NYTV01000017.1 GCA_002683685.1 Paracoccaceae bacterium | reverse complement strand
GGATCATGACATGTCGGACGAGTCTCCCATTGAAGGTACACCATTGATCGCGCCCTCGAGCACAGATCACCCGCTATACGACAATATTGTCGACAGCATCCGGACGGTTTACGATCCTGAAATTCCCGTTAATATTTTCGATCTAGGCCTCATTTACACGGTCGATATCAATGAAGACTCTGAGGTGAAAATTGCCATGACCCTCACCGCTCCGGGCTGTCCGGTGGCCGGTGAGATGCCCGGCTGGGTGGCCGAGGCCATTGAACCCTTGCCCGGCGTCAAACATGTGGATGTTGAGCTGGTTTGGGAACCCCCCTGGGGCATGGATATGATGTCCGACGAGGCGCGGCTCGAATTGGGCTTTATGTAGGCTCCGCAACTTTGGCACAGCGCCGGGTGGTGACAGCACCGGGGCCATCTTATCCCCAAGTCCCCTCTTGCAGTTCGTTTTGCCCGCTCTTAGGTTAAGAGCAGATTGAAAAGGATCAGACATGTTCGGCATTCCGGGTAAACAAGCTGTGACCCTCACGCCAGCCGCGATTGGGCAAATTACCAAACTCATGGCGCGCGAGGGGCATAAGGGCCTGCGCATTGGCGTGAAAAAAGGTGGCTGCGCCGGCATGGAATATACAATGGATTATGTCGATGACATCGAAGCCCATGATGAGTTAATCGAAGAAGGTGGCGCGCGCGTCATGATTGCGCCGATGGCACAGATGTTCCTCTTCGGCACAGAGATTGATTATGAAATCAGCCTGTTAGAATCGGGCTTCAAATTCAAAAATCCCAATGTAGTCGATGCCTGTGGCTGCGGCGAGAGTATCAAATTCGACGAAACACTTTTCGCCAAGAAATGAGCATTTCGAACGCTGATATCGCCTTTGTGAAAGATCTTTTTGCAGGCGTCAGCACTCTGACAACCCGTAAAATGTTTGGCGGGTTGGCGATTTATGCGGACGGGGTCATTTTTGCACTTATTATCAGCACGGGCGCTTTTATGCTCAAGGCAAAGCGCGCGCTCGCACAAGAGCTCGCCGCAGCGAGACCCCAGCAATTCGTCCAAGACGGCAAGGACAATCGGGCCGACGCCATGCCCTACTGGACACTGCCAGCTGCGGCAATGAATGAGCCAGAGCTGGCCTGCGATTGGGCCCAACGCTCTTTGATGCAAACCTCTTAACAAATAACTGTCTCGTGGAAGGATCTCCAATGCCCCAAAAAATCGCTGCTGGAAACTGGAAAATGAACGGGACGCGGTCGAGCCTGTCTGAAATCCAAGCCATCGCTGAAGCTGCACAAGACATTGACTGCACTGCCATCCTTTGTCCACCTGCGCCGCTGATACATAGCGCGGTTGGCTTGGCTGGACCATTGGCCATTGGCGGACAAAATTGCCACCATGCCAAATCGGGCGCCTTCACCGGTGATATCAGCGCCGCGCAGCTGGTTGATTGCGGTGCCTCCTATGTCATCCTTGGCCACTCAGAACGGCGCGAAGGCTATGGCGAGAGCGACACACTGGTGCGCGGTAAAGCCCAGGAAGCCCTGCGATCTGGGCTCACTCCGATCATCTGCCTTGGTGAGAGCCGCGACCAACGCACCGCAGGTCAGGCTCTTGACATCGTGTTGGCACAGCTGTCCGTCTCTGTGCCCGATGATGCTCAGATCATCATCGCCTATGAGCCCGTTTGGGCCATAGGGACGGGTCTTGTTCCTAGTGTCGCTGAGATCACCGAGATGCATGATGCTTTGCGTGCTGAGCTCCATGCGATCTATGGCGCGTCTGGTCAGGACATCTCCATCCTCTACGGCGGATCGGTCAAGCCGAGCAATGCGCAAGAAATTTTCGCCATCCCCAATGTGAATGGCGCATTGGTTGGGGGAGCCAGCCTCAAAGCCGCAGATTTCCTCCCCATTATGCGCAGCCTGGCGGAGAGCTAAAACAACAGGTGCATCACCACCATAGAGACGACCAAAAACAACAGGGTCATCCCTGCGCCGCAGCGCACGAAATCAATCACACGATACCCGCCCGGCCCCATAATCAGAGCATTCACCTGATGGGTGGGGATCAAAAACGAGTTTGATGTGGATATTGCCACGGTCAGCGCAAAAATAGCTGGATTGCCGCCGGCCGCAACCGCGATGGACACAGCCAAAGGTACGAGCAATACGGTGGCTCCGACATTGGACATCACCAAGGTGAAGACCGTCGCCATAATCGCCACGCCCAGTTGCAGACCCCAGATAGGCCAACCCTCTAAGAGCATGAGAACCTGTTGTGCAATCCAAGCCGCCGTGCCCGTGGCTTGGACGGCGACCCCGAGGGGGATAAGGCTGGCCAATAGAAATACCGTATTCCAGCTCACCGCCTCATAAGCCTCGTCGATTGACAACACACGCGACACGATCATGCCCGCGGCGCCCGTCAATAGGCACAGCGATAGACGAATATCCGTCAGCAAAATCATCGCGATCGCCAGGCCAAAGAAGACCAAAGCCCAGCTCACTTTCTGCGGTCGCACCTCTTCACGCGGGTATTCAGACGTGACGACGACATAGTCGCGGTTGCGACTCAATCTGGTCAGGGATTCCCACTTCGTATGCACCACCAAAGTATCGCCGGCCAAAAGCGGCACATCGGTCAGACGCGTCGCGGCATGATCTGGAGTTTCCACATGGCTCAAAGTCTCTTCCCCACGGTGAATGCCGAGCAAGGACAGGCCATGGGTGGCGCGAAAACGGATCTGACCTGGCGTTTTGCCAATCACAGATGAGCCGGGCGGCACAACAATCTCAGCGACACCAGCGTGGGTTGCGGCGAAATTATCAGAAAAATTGTCAAGCTGCGGTGAAATTTCCAAGCCGTAAATTTCAGCAAACTCCTCCACCACACGCCGGCGGCCCAAAATAGCTAAGCGGCAGGGCGCCTCGATCTGCGTGGGGGCCATAGGGGCCACCACTTGCCGGCCGCGATAATCTGTGCCGATAATGTAGATGTGATGCGCATCCATAATATCGGCCAAACTATGGCCAATCAGAATATTGCCCTCGGGCACTTTCACCTCAAAGATAACAGCCTTCAGCCCGTAAACAGCTTTGACATAATCAAGCATAGATTGCGCCGAGGTGCCCTCACCGGCGCCGTCGCGTCGCGGTAAAATCCATCGCCCCAAAAGCATGAAATACAAGATGCCAGTTATAATCAAAGACAGGCCGATCGGCGTGACATCGAAAAGCTCAAAGGGGCGCATCTGCTGCTCGTCGGGCAATCCTGCATTGGCGACACCCATCAGATCGTTGAGCAAAATCAGCGGTGACGAGCCCACCATGGTGATCGTACCGCCCAAAATGGCGCAAAACCCCATGGGCATCAAAAGCCGAGACATTGGCAATTCTGCCCGAACGGAAATGCGGCTGAGCACCGGCAAAAACAGCGCCGCGGCGCCGACATTTTGCATGAAAGACGAAATGACGCCGACCGAACCGGAAATGATCGGCACGATCCGCGTTTCTTTTGCGCCCCCAAGTTTCAGGATATAGCCAGCCACTTTCGACATCAAACCCGTCTTATCCAACCCCGCCCCAATGATCATAACGGCAATGATCGAAATTACCGCGTTCGAGGCAAAACCGTCAAACAATCGCGAGGTGTCTGCGAGATTGCCAAGACCTGGCACTTGACTGAGCAGACCCAGCGCCACCATGGTGAGGATTGCTGTCAAATCGATCCGAAAGGCCTCGGTGATAAACAATGTAACCGTGACAAAGAGCACCGTCAGCACAACGATCATTTCATATGTCAGCGTAACCGGGTCCATCCATATTCTCCGTTTGGCCACAAGCCCTGTGCCAGAGGGGCATAGCCTTTGATCTCTCTAAAACATCATTTCACGATCAGTTCCGGTCCCATCATCGCATTTGGTAAGACCGTCGAGATCCAAGGCACATAGGTAATCAGAATTAAGAAAACGAACAGCACTGCCAAAAAGGGCAAGGCCGCGCGCACAACGGACATCATCGGCATATTCGCCACGCCAGAGGTCACAAAAAGGTTGAGCCCCACCGGCGGGGTAATCATTCCAATCTCCATATTCACCACCATGATAATCCCGAGATGGATCGGGTCAATGCCCAGCTCGATCGCAATTGGGAAGACCAAGGGCGCAACAATGACCAAAAGCCCCGATGGCTCCATGAACTGTCCGCCAATCAACAGGATAACATTGACGATGACCAAGAACATAATCGGTCCAAAACCTGCAGACAGCATGGCACCGGCAATATGCTGCGGGATTTGCTCATCCGTTAACACATGTTTGAGGATCAGCGCATTGGCGATGATGAACATCAACGTCACTGTGAGTTTTCCCGACTCGAACAATGTTTTGCGGGTGTCTTTATGCACAAGCGCGGCTGGCAAATAGATGATCGCTTCCATGACACCCCGGCTCATGGCCTTAGCCCCACCTAAAAGACTGGCGCCAAATCCAGTGTCTTCCCCCGCGCGAGCCGCACCATGCAGCGAAAACGTGAAAATTATAGCTGGTGCCACAGTGGCCGCAAAGATAAACAACCCGGCAACAACAGCCAAAAGCCAAGTGCCTGCAAAAGCAAGCATTGACCCTGACGCGAAGCCCAATAAGCCCTGGAAAATTGAGACCATCGTCCAATAGGAAAAAATCACACCCGGCAAAGCGCCAAGCATGACGATCACAGGCCATGCCACGCGGCTACGTTTGCCTGCAAAATGAGTCATCGCCCAGCCTGTGCCAAGGCAAACCAAAACCCAGCCAATCGCCACAGCCAGCCCCCAATCCTCTGGATAGACACCCGCTTTGCCGAGCGATGCATGCAGCAAGAAGCCAATCACCGAAAAGGCTACGACCCGCAGTCCCAAACCAAAAGCGCGCTGCTCACCCTCACGCAACCAGCCCCTGCCTTGCAAAGGACCCATATCGCGATAAATCATCAAGGCTGCAAAAAACGCATAGACACAAGCCACAGCAGCAGCCTCTGTTGGGGTGAAAATACCGCCATAAATCCCGCCAAGAATAATTACGATCAGCACCAATCCGAAGGCAGCATCTAAGACTGCGGCCGCAACCTCATCCCAGCCTTGCCAGTCCCCCTTTGGCAGGTTTTTCACCCGCGCCATGATGTAGATGGTAATCATCAACATGCAGCCAGCCAAAAGGCCTGGCAATACACCCGCGAGGAACATGCGGCCAACGGAAACTTCTACCGCTGCCGCATAAACCACCATAACGATGGACGGGGGAATCAAAATCCCCAAAGTACCGGCATTCGCGATCACACCAGCCGCAAAGTCTTTCGTATACCCAACCTGATGCATGCCCGCGATAACGATGGAGCCGATCGCCACAACCGTCGCCGGCGAAGAGCCCGACAAGGCCGCAAACATCATGCAGGCAAAAACGCCGGCAATCGCCAAGCCACCCGGCACATGCCCGACCAAAGCCACCGAAAAGCGTATGATACGCCGTGCAACCCCGCCAGTGGACATAAAGCTAGAGGCCAAAATGAAGAAAGGAATGGCCAGCAGGGTATAGTGGCCCGCCATGGCTTGAAAGAATGTCTGCGCAATGGACGCCAGCGAGGTATCGCCAAGGACCAGCAAAAACAGGACCGACGCCATGCCAAGGCTGACTGCAATAGGCACACCGATGAGCATCAGACCAACAACAACAGCAAATAAAATTGCGACTTCCATGGGGTTAGTCCTTAGAGTTAAGATGTTTAACCTCAGCCACAGCCTCTTCAACCTCATGGCTGACAATCAAGCTGGCCTCCTGGCCGCACACCAAACGCACGAAGACTTGGACAAAGCGGAACAAGAGCAAAGCCATGCCAAAGGGGAGCATGAAATAGGGAATGAACCGTGGAATCTTTTCGTAATCATCGCCATCGTTCATGATCGGTTGGATCCAGCGCAACCACTCGGGAAAGGCGATATCAATGACCTCATACCATCCGCGGTAAGAGGTACGTTTCATCTCTTCGAAGCCTGTTGGAAACCAACGGCCCGTTGTCTGAGGCAAATTGGCAAAATTAGCCCAGTAATCCCAAGCCCCTTTCATCAGCAAGCCAGCGTAGAGAACGCAAACCGCCGCCGCGATCAGCGTCAGGATGCGGCGGGTTTTCGGTGCAAAAATATTGATGAGGGCGTCGACACCCAAATGCGCGGTGACCTTCACTGCATAGCTGACACCGAAGAGCACCAACCAAGCAAACAAAAATGTTGTCGCCTCTAAACCCCAGATCAAGCCAGTGTTGAACCCATAGCGCAAAACAACATTTGCGAAGGTGATCAAAGTCATGAGGCCCAAAAGAACAGCGATGGCTGTCTCTTCAAATTCGTTTATCCAATGGCCCAATCTTGACCGGGGCGCTGGGGGATTTGATGGCATATCGAGGGGTCCTATCAAGAAACATTTGGCCCGCAGATCTGCGGGCCAAAGTTACGCGTTCAATAGTTTAATGCTTCGCATTAATCGCTTGGGCTGCGTCAATGTTTTCTTGACCCACATCGCCCACAAACTGACCCCAAACAGGCATCATTGCTTTGACCCATTCGGCACGCTGATCCGCTGTCAAAGTGCGAACTACACCGCCAGCATCCAAGATTGCTTGCTTGTTACTGGCGTTTACAGCAGTGGACTCTGCGTTGCGTGCCGTGGTCACCTCGTCAAGAATGGTCGCCAACTGGTCACGAACGTCGCTAGGTAAGCCATCCCAGAAATCGGTAGATGTCACGACTAAATAGTCGATAATACCATGATCTGTTTCTGTGGTGCCGTCCTGAACTTCGAAGAATTTCTTGCCGTAAATGTTAGACCAAGTGTTCTCTTGTCCATCTACAACGCCAGTTTGTAACGCGCCATAAACCTCGGAAAACGCCATCGGCTGAGGGGACGCACCCATCGCAGCCATTTGTGCTTTTAGAACGTCAGAGTTCTGGACACGGAATTTCAATCCATTTGCATCAGATGGCACATTCAATGGCACGTTTGCTGACATTTGCTTCATACCGTTATGCCAAAATGCTAGGCCAAGTAGGCCCCGCTTTGTCATAGATTGCTTCATCGCTTGACCGGTTTCTGAGTTTTGAAACTCATCTACCGCATTGATGTTTTTAAACATGAATGGCAGATCAAAAATGCGGAATTTCTTTGTGAACTGCTCAAACTTTGACAAGGATGGCGCGGCCATTTGTACGTCACCTTGCAACAGTGCTTCTAAAACTTGATTGTCGTTGTAAAGCGTGGAGTTCGGGAATACTTCAAGACANGCCTTGCCGTTCATCTCNTCGTTTACCCGTTGTTCAAGCAATGTGGCCGCNATGCCTTTGGGATGCTTGTCCGTGTTTGTNACGTGACTAAATTTGATGACGATCTCTCCGGAATCACAGGCAGCAAAAGCTGAGCCCGCAGAAAACGACAGTGCAACAGCGGCCGCGGCCGCAGTAAAGTATTTCATGGTATCCTCCCAATTTAACCGGTTTGTCCGGAGTATCGAGAACTGTATCTCGCGGTGGCAAAAAAACAAGGAGCATTCTTTGTTTTTGACTCGGATATCTAAATGCGCTCAACACATCTTGCCAGCCTGCCCCTTTTCGGCTGTCATGACGCTATGCAAATATTCAAACAATCGCCAACAGAGCCCAGTTTCGTGCAAAATCCCTATCCAGCCTATGCGCGCGCTCGCGCCATGGGAGATCTCGTGTGGTGGGATGACTACCAGATACCTGCTGCCGTCAGCCATCGGGCGGTGCGTGGGCTGCTGACCAATCGCAAGTTTGGCCGTGAGGCCCTGAGCGCGCCCGAATGTCCAGCCCATCTCGCCGATTGGCAGGCCAATGAGAGCCATTCGATGCTTGAGCTTGAGCCACCGCGACACAGCCGGCTCCGCGGTTTGGTTTTGCGCGCCTTTACCAGCAAAAAAGTAGCGGCCATGGCACCGGAGATTGTCGACACTTGCCACAGGTTGATCGATAGGTTCCCCGCCCAACCTTTTGACTTCCTCGATGCCTTTGCCCGTCCCTTGCCCGTGCATATCATCGCCAAGCTCTTGGGCGTGCCCACCGATCGCAGTTCAGATTTGCTCAGCTGGTCTAACGCTATGGTGGCCATGTATCAATCGAATCGCAGCTATGAGACGGAAGTCGCGGCCAATCAGGCAACGCTGGAATTTACGGCTTTCCTGGACAGCTACATCGCCCACCGTCGCAGCCAGCCAGGCGACGATCTCTTGTCCGATCTCATTGCCGCTGAGGAAGCCGGCGAAAAACTCACTGGCGCCGAGTTGATCTCCACCTGCATTTTGCTGCTCAATGCTGGCCATGAAGCCACGGTGCATACACTCGGCAACGCGCTCAAAACCCTCCTTCCAAGCCCCTATCGCGAGGTCACGCCGCAATTGGTCGAAGAAGTCCTGCGCGTCGATCCGCCTTTGCATCTTTTTACCCGCTTTGCTTATGAAGACACCCATTGCTTTGGCTTTGACATTCACAAGGGCCAAGAGGTTGCGTGCCTTTTGGCCGCAGCCAATCACGATCCCGCCTTTGTTGAAAATCCCCATCTGTTTGACCCAGGCCGAAAGATCACCGCCCATCAATCCTTTGGCGCGGGATTGCATTTTTGCGTTGGCGCGCCGCTTGCTCGGCTGGAAATTTCACTTGGTTTGCAGGTGCTTTTTGAGCGCTGCCCGAATTTGCGCATCAGCCAAACGCCACTCTATGCCAATAGCTACCATTTCCATGGGCTGGCGGCGCTGATGGTGCAGCCTTAGAGCCGCGCGGCGGCACCGCGGGGTTGACCTTTTGCCTTGTGCTGGTTTTATGCGCGCAAACTGGAGCCCTTCATGACCAAAGAACGCCTATATGTCTATGACACCACCCTAAGGGATGGGCAGCAGACGCAGGGGGTGCAATTTTCACTTGCGGAAAAGCAGCAAATCGCAGCAACCTTAGACGCGCTCGGCATTGATTACATTGAAGGCGGGTGGCCAGGAGCCAATCCGATCGACAGCGCCTGGTTTGACAGCCAGCCCAAACTCCGCGCCACGTTTACAGCCTTTGGCATGACCAAACGCACCGGACATTCGGCAGAAAATGACCCAGCGCTCAATGCTGTGGTCAATGCCAATACAGCTGCGGTCTGCCTGGTCGGCAAAACCCATGATTTTCATGTCGAAACCGCGCTTGGCATTTCTTTGGACGAGAATATTGAGAATATCACCCGCTCGATTGAGCACCTCGTCAGCAAGGGCCGGGAAGCCCTGTTTGACGCAGAGCATTTCTTTGATGGCTATAAGGCCAATCCTGACTACGCCTGCGCCTGCATCCATGCCGCTTTTACCGCAGGTGCTCGCTGGATCGTCCTATGCGACACCAATGGCGGCGCCTTGCCTGCCGAAATCAGGCAAATCGTGCAGGAGGTCATCGCCGCCGGGCTACCGGGGGATCGTTTGGGCATTCATGCCCATAACGATACGGAAAATGCTGTCGCCAATACCCTGGCCGCAATTGATGCCGGGGCGCGGCAAATTCAGGGAACGCTGAACGGGTTGGGCGAGCGATGCGGCAATGCCAACCTCACCTCGCTTTTGCCAATCCTCAAGTTGAAAGAGCCCTACCGGTCGCGATATGAAATTGGCATCACCGATGAGGCCTTGCGGGACCTAAAACGCGCCTCACGGGTGCTCGACGATATTCTCAACCGGGTACCTGCGCCGCAGGCCCCTTTTGTCGGAGCCAGCGCATTTGTACATAAGGCCGGGCTGCATGCCAGCGCCATCCTCAAAAACCCTGTGACCTATGAACATATCGACCCGGCTTTGGTCGGCAATCAACGCGACATCCCTATGTCAAACCAAGCTGGGCAATCCAATTTGCGCAAACGCCTCAAAGAGGCCAATTTGATTGTCGATAAAGACGACCCCGCACTGGGGCGTATTTTGGAGCTGGTTAAAAAGCGCGAAGCACAGGGGTATTCCTACGATACTGCGCAGGCCAGTTTCGAGCTATTGGCGCGGCGCGAATTGGGGCTCTGTCCAGATTTTTTTGAAGTCAAGCGCTACAAAGTTTCAGTGGAGCGGCGCAAAAATAAATACAACCGCATGGTCTCTTTGTCAGAAGCATTTGTTGTGGTGCGGATCGACGGAGAAAAGAAAATGTCCGTCAGCGAATCGATGGATGAGCTGGGCAATGATCGGGGGCCTGTAAATGCTCTGTCGAAAGCTCTGGCCAAAGACCTTGGACCCTACCAAGCCATGATCGATGATATGAATTTGACCGATTACAAGGTGCGCATCACCCAAGGTGGCACAGAGGCGGTGACGCGGGTGGTTATAGATTGTGAGGACAGCAAAGGGCGCAGCTGGGCCACCGTCGGAGTGTCTGCGAATATCGTTGATGCAAGCTTTGAGGCCCTGTTGGATGCGGTCAATTGGAAGTTAATTCGCGACACAGCTGCACCCGCCTAGGGCGCAGGGCCCCGGCGCTGCGGGCCATCCCAAACCGATCCTGCGAAAGGCTGATCTCATGACACGCTCTTTGGAAAAATCTGCTTTCTGGACCGGGGTCGTGGATGTTTTGCCCTATATTGTCATGGTTGTGCCTTTCGCCACATTTTTTGGAGTTGTGGCCATTGAAGCCGGCCTAAGCTTGGCGCAAACCTTGAGCTTTTCCATTATGGTCATCGCTGGCGCTTCGCAATTTGCAGCGCT
Source organism: Paracoccaceae bacterium (assembly GCA_002683685.1). GTDB lineage: Bacteria > Pseudomonadota > Alphaproteobacteria > Rhodobacterales > Rhodobacteraceae > Planktomarina. The sequence continues at coordinate 3,126 of NYTV01000017.1, read as the reverse complement.
GCAATTGATGCTCGACAATGCCGCCATAGTGTTCATTCTCGCGGCAGCCTTGGCCGTCAACCTACGGATGGCCATGTATTCTGCCGCTTTGGCACCGCATTTGGGCAGGGCGCCTCTGTTGCAGCGCGCCATCATTGGCTATTTGAATTTTGATCAAAGCTATGTGCTCGCTGTTGCAAAATACGAAGACCAACCGGACATGCCGCTGCCATCACGGGTTGCGTACTTCTTAGGGGTCTCGCTCACAATTGCGCCGCTGTGGTGCCTGTTCACCTATATCGGCGCAGAGATTGGCGCTTGGATACCTGCCAACTTGGAAGTGTCCTTCGTCTTGCCTTTGGCGTTTTTATCCACCGTGGCACCAATGCTAAAATCACCAGCCCATATCGCGGCGGCCGGTGTGTCAATTATACTTGCCCTAGCCCTGGCTGGGCTGCCGTCTGGCAGCGGGCTCCTGATTGCAGCCCTCTGCGCCATGGTCACAGGGGTCGTTGTAGAAACTCTCTTGGAGCGACGTGCATGAATTACTCGCAATTTGAAATCTGGGTCATTATTGCGCTCATGGCGATTGGTACATTTGCGATACGCTTTTCGTTTTTGGGATTGATCGGATCAAAGCGCATGCCGCCGTTGATTGAGCGCATGCTGCGTTTCACCCCGGTCGCCGTCCTGCCGGGCATGGTGGCACCGCTCGTGCTCTGGCCAACCGATGCAGTCGATGGGGTCACCCTATTGCATCTGGCCGCTGCGAGCGCCGCCGTTGGCACGGCCTATATGACCCGTAAGGTCATTTGGGGCATGTTGGCCGGCCTCAGTGTGTTCTTTGTTCCGGTGCTATTCGATTTGCTCTAAGGCCGGTGCGATCCAGCCCTCAAGCGTCCCGTTCCAAGATCCATTCCACCTCTGGCGCCGCCACAAATCGCCACTTGCGCAGCGGTCCGGCCATGACATTGAGATAATACATTTCAAAGCCATGTGGCGCACCGCAAGGGTGATGGCCGCGCGGCACACAGACCACATCCCCATCTTTGACCGCCATTGTCTCATCCAATTGCCCATCATCAGTATAAACCCGCTGAACACCGAAGCCCGACGCAGGGTTGAGCCGATGATAGTAAGTCTCCTCAAGATATGTGATCCGCGGATAATCATCTTCATCATGGCGATGACTGGGATAAGAGGACCAATGCCCCGGCGGGGTGAACACCTCTGTCACCAGCAAACTGTCGCAATAATCTTCATTTTCCATAGCGATATTATTAATGTAGCGGGTATTTGCCCCCTTGCCCCGCTCCGTCAGCGTAATGCCCTCTGGGCCGATCCGCCGTGCCGCATGACCCCCTTTGCCCGGCGCTGTACACAGGGCAATGACACAATCGGTCTCGGCCACGGCCTCCCAATCGGAGTCATTGGATAAATAAAGACAATGGGGCGGCGTTTTTTCAAACACCGACATCCGCGCGCCTAAGACACCCCAATCCTGCCCGGCGCCAGAGATTTGCGCCTTGCCCTCCACCATCACCAAAATAACTTCGCGATCACCCGTCAGCTCCGCGGCGCGCTCGCCGGCGCGCAAATGATAAAGCGAAAAGCCCACATAGCGCCAACCCGCAGATTGCGGCGTAATTTCATGCACTTTCCCGTGGGTGCCAAAAGGTTTTTTGAGCAAATTGGACATCGCGCGCCTCATAGGTTGAACTTTTCACAGTCATAACCAACTGCAGCCGTGGCATCAATCGCCACATCGCACCCTCTGGCCCTCACTTGAGCAATCGAAGCAATCGTGCTTTGTGATCGACACTGCGCCGGCCATTTAAATGCTCGGAAAGATCTTGCAAACTGTCAAGATTGTGGCAGGCCACCAATGAGGACACATGCGGCAGCATCGCTTTGATGCCAGCGGCCTGCGGCGAGAATTGATCCCATCGCAGCAAAGGATTCAGCCAAATCAGCTCTCGTGTTTGCAACGCAAGGCGAGAAATTTCACCTTCAAGCGCCGCAAGTCCCGACCGTTCGAGCCCATCGCTGATTAGCAAAACCACCGCAGGCGTCGACAGCACCCGCCGAGCCCAATCGCGGTTGAACACCCCAAGACTTGCGGAGATACGGGTGCCCCCTTCCCAATCATGTACATGCTGACCGATTGCCACCAGCGCAGCATCGGGGTCTTTGATGCTCAGCTGCGGTGAAATATTGTGCAATTGAGTGCCGAAAGTGAACGCATGCACCTCGGCCCAGTCCGATCCACGCACCTGCGCGCAGGAATGCACAAAATGCATCATCATACGGCTGTATCGGGTCATGGAGCCAGAAATATCGCATAGCAACACCAGATTAAGCCGTCGGGGTTTTGCCCGCCGCTTCGCCAAAGTCAGGATTTCACCGCCGCTGCGCCGGGCCTGTTGCAGCGCCTTGCGTCGGTCAATCCGCAAAGCCTGCGCCGCCGACTGATAACGCCGCCCCACCAGTCGCGGCAGATCCAACCGCAGGTTTCCAATGGCCTTTTCGGCCTGGCTGATTTCTGCGGCATTCATAGCCTCAAAATCTTTTTGCATCAGTTTTTCCACATCCGAATGAGAAAACTGCGCATCCATTTCCAGCTGCTCTTTCGGGGACGCATCGCGCGGCTTGCCCCCACCTGCGGCCATCGCCTCAGCGGCCCTATTCTGCGCCGGTTTCATCGGTTTCTCAACCGGAGGAGCCGTGATCACAGGCAATAGGTTGGTGATCATATTCTCCAAAAAGTCAGGATCGCGCCAGAACATCGCAAAAACTTGATCAAATATCAGCAAATGCTCTGGCCGGGTGACAATCATCGCCCGCAGAGTGATGTGAAAATCTTGCCGCTTGGTAAAGCCAACCAGCTGCACCGACCGCAATGCCTCAAGAACTTGCGCTGTTCCGACGGGCACCCCGGCGCGCCGCAAGGCGCGAACAAAATAGACAATATTGTCCGACAATCTGCCTGCGGCATCGGCCATTACAGCGCCTGCATATCTTGCCTAATCTGCTCCAAAATACGCGTCGCAGGCCCTCCAGTGATCTTGGCAATGTCATCTTGATATTTTAGCACGGCGCCAATGGTGTCTGTGATCACATCAGGTGATAGAGCCACAACATCCAGCG
>NYTV01000016.1 GCA_002683685.1 Paracoccaceae bacterium | reverse complement strand
GGTGGCTTTTTCAAACGTGAGGCACGTCCAACTGAAAAAGAGACGCTGACATCGCGCTTGATTGATCGCCCCATCCGGCCGTTGTTTGTGCCGGGCTTCAAAAACGAAGTCTTGGTGATCTGTACCGTTCTGTCTCATGACTTGGTCAACGATCCTGATATGGTTGCGATGATCGCGGCCTCAGCGGCTCTGACCATCTCGGGCGCGCCATTTATGGGCCCCATCGCCGGGGCGCGTGTGGGCTTTGTAGACGGTGACTATGTTCTCAACCCGACGATTGATGAAATGCACAATCTGCGCCAGAACCCTGAGCAGCGTTTGGACCTGGTTGTTGCCGGCACCAAAGATGCAGTGATGATGGTTGAATCCGAAGCCTATGAGCTGTCTGAAGATGAGATGCTCGGGGCAGTTGCTTTTGCTCATGAGCAAATCCAGCCTGTGATTGATCTGATCGTCGATCTGGCGGAAGACTGCGCGAATGAGCCTTTTGACTTCCAAGCTCCAGATTACACCGACCTCTTCGCCGCCGTTTCTGCCGCTGGTGAAGATGCTATGCGCACCGCATATGCCATCACCGACAAACAGGAGCGCACCTCTGCGGTTGCCGCTGCGAAAGAAGCAATCAAAGCCAGCCTGAGCGACGAGCAATTGGCCGATGAAAACCTCGGTTCTGCTTTGAAAAAACTGGAATCCAAAGTTCTGCGCGGCGATGTGGTCAAGAACGGCAAACGCATTGATGGCCGAGCCTTAGATACCGTCCGCGCAATCAATTGCGAAACCGGCCTGTTGCCACGCACACACGGCTCCGCGCTGTTTACACGTGGTGAAACGCAAGGTCTGGTTGTGACCACTTTGGGCACCGGCGATGATGAGCAAATGATCGACGCCTTACACGGCACCTATAAATCCAACTTCCTGCTGCACTATAACTTCCCGCCCTATTCTGTCGGCGAAGTCGGTCGCTTTGGCCCTCCGGGTCGCCGCGAAATTGGACATGGTAAATTGGCATGGCGCGCCCTTCAGGCGGTTTTGCCTGCGGCAACCGACTTTCCTTACACGATCCGTTTGGTCTCTGAGATCACCGAATCCAACGGGTCGTCCTCTATGGCGTCCGTTTGTGGTGGCTCGCTGTCTATGATGGATGCAGGCGTGCCTTTGAAAGCCCCTGTCGCGGGTGTCGCCATGGGTCTGATCTTGGAAGATGATGGCGAATATGCCGTTCTGACCGATATCTTAGGCGATGAAGATCACCTCGGTGACATGGACTTTAAAGTGGCCGGCACAGAAGCTGGGATCACCTCACTGCAAATGGACATCAAAGTGGCCGGCATTACGCAGGACATTATGAAAAAAGCCTTGGCGCAAGCCAAAGCTGGTCGTTTGCATATCTTGGGTGAAATGGGCAAATCCATCTCGGGCGCACAGGAATTCTCTGTACACGCTCCGCGAATTGAAACCATGCAGATCCCAACTGACAAGATCCGTGAAGTTATCGGCTCTGGCGGTAAAGTGATCCGTGAAATCGTAGAAGTCTCCGGCGCTAAAGTCGATATCAACGACGAAGGCGTGATCAAAATCGCCAGCCCGAATGGTGATAGCATCAAAACAGCCTATGACATGATCCACGCGATTGTGGCAGAGCCTGAAGAAAATGCGATCTACAAAGGCAAAGTTGTCAAAGTTGTAGACTTCGGTGCATTTGTAAACTTCTTCGGCAAGCGCGATGGTCTGGTGCATGTCAGCCAAATCGAAAACCGCCGCTTGAACCACCCCTCAGATGTTCTCAAAGAAGGTCAAGAGGTCTGGGTCAAACTGCTGGGCTTTGACGATCGCGGCAAGGTGCGTTTGGCCATGAAAATGGTCAACCAAGAAACCGGCGAAGAAATCACAGCCGATGAGGTCAGCGAAGGCTAAACCGCCGGCGATATACATCTTTAAAAGCCCCGCATTTTGTGGGGCTTTTTTTTGACCAAACCATATGCCTAAAGAATTTTTTATCAAAAATTTTGCGTGCCTATGCCCTCAACGCTTGCGCATTTTATCCGGCAATGACATTCTCACTCGAATTCAGTTCTGCGGGAGGCAAAGATGATCGAAAAACGCCAGTTTTATATTAACGGCCAATGGGTTGATCCAGTAACAGCGCATGACTTTGATGTCATAGATCCAAGCACAGAAGATGCGCTTGGAGTGATTTCCTTAGGCGGTCAAGCCGATACGGATGCAGCGGTCGCAGCGGCAAAAGCTGCCTTCCCCAGCTGGTCGCAAACTAGCAAGGCGGAGCGTTTGGTGCTCTTAGAAAACCTCCTCGACGTTTACAAAGCCCGGCAGGCAGATATGGCCGAAGCCATCAGCCTTGAAATGGGTGCACCGCAAAAATTAGCTCGTAATCAGCAGGTTGGTGCCGGGACATGGCATTTGCAAGGCTTTATTAATGCCTTCAAAGACTTCGAATTTGATCGTCCGCTCGGCCCTCAAGCGCCCAATGAGCGCACCGTGATGGAACCCATTGGCGTCACCGCTTTGGTCACGCCTTGGAACTGGCCGATGAACCAAATTGTGCTCAAGGCCGTGCCCGCGCTGGCGTCTGGCTGCACCATGGTGTTGAAACCCTCAGAGATCGCTCCGCTTTCAGGCCTGTTATTTGCTGAGATGATCCATGAGGCGGGCTTTCCAGCCGGTGTGTTCAACCTCGTCAATGGCGATGGTCTGGGCGTTGGCACGCAGCTGTCTGTGCATCCTGATGTCGATATGGTCAGCTTCACAGGGTCATCTCGCGCGGGAATCGCCATTTCTAAGGCCGCTGCCGATACGCTCAAACGTGTGAGCCTCGAGCTTGGTGGAAAAGGTGCAAATATCATTTTTGCCAATGCTGCTGAAGATGCGGTGACCAATGGCGTCGCACGCTGCATGCGCAATTCCGGCCAATCGTGCAACGCCCCAACCCGTATGTTGGTGGAGCGGTCTCGCTATGCGGAGGCCATGGAGCAAGCTGCAGCCGCAGCCGAGGCGACCAAGGTTGGCCCCGCGTCGGAGGAGGGCAATCACATCGGTCCCGTGGTCAGTCAAATGCAATTCGACAAAATCCAGACCCTGATCGAAGTGGGTATCAAAGAAGATGGCGCCACAGTGATCGCCGGCGGGCTTGGTCGCCCTGAAGGGTTAAACCGCGGCTTTTATGTCCGCCCCACGATCTTTGCAGATGTGGACAACACAGCCCGTATCAACCGCGAGGAAATCTTTGGCCCCGTCATGACCATCATGCCCTTTGATACAGAGGAGGAGGCTATCGCAATTGCCAATGACACGCCCTATGGTTTGACCAATTACATCCAATGCGGCGATCAAGAGCAACGTCAGCGCGTTGCGCGGCAGTTGCGCTCAGGCATGGTCGAAACCAATTCTGTCGGCTTCGGCATGGGCAGCCCCTTTGGCGGCTATAAGCAATCGGGCAATGGCCGCGAAGGCGGTATATTTGGCCTGCATGAGTTCATGGAAATCAAAGCTGTGAGTTGCTGGGAAGACGCGTAGCTCATAGGCCTAAAGCCCCATCAAAATTTCTGTTCCCTCGACAAACTATAAAGACTTGGACGGGAATTTTGATGGACTGCATAGGATCTTCGGTGACACGGCGCATCGTCGCGCGAAAAGACCTCTGCGTAACGCCATTTTAACACGAAATGAGGGCCGCGCCTGCCTTGGCGTCTGGGTTGCCCAGAGATCACCCGAACGACCAAGATATTATTTTAGAACGGTATTTTTGCGCGGAAATCCATCATTTCGCCACCATCGGGATGACGTAAGCGCAGGCGGTGGGAATGGAGCATCAGACGCGGGGCCGCTTGGCTTTCCGGCGTTCCATAAAATGGATCCCCTAAAATCGGATGCCCAAGCGCCAGCATATGCACCCTTAGTTGATGCGACCGACCAGTCTTTGGGCTTAACTTTACCCGCGTTTCTTGCGGGCCACTTTTAATCACATGCCAATCTGTCTGTGCTGCGCGGCCGGTCTCATGGCAAATCATCTGCCGCGGACGGTTTGGCCAATCCACGGTGATGGGTAGATCAACCGTTCCGCTTTGCGTCAACATATGCCCCCAAACGCGCGCGACATATGTTTTTTGCGTTTGGCGTTTTTCAAATTGCAACCCCAAATGACGCTGCGTATGGGGTGATAAAGCAAAAACCATGACGCCAGAGGTATCTCGATCCAACCGATGCACCAGAAGCGCCGTGGGATATTCAGCCTGGATGCGGGATATCAAACAGTCAGCCAAAAGCGGTCCTCGCCCGGGCACAGACAACAGACCCGAGGGCTTGTTGACCAACAAAAGCTCATGATCCTGATGGATCACATCCAAAAGGTCCATCGGAGGGTTATAGGCTGTCATGACATGCCCTTAGCTCTTTCGNGCCGACAGGTAAATTGCCCAACAAAAAATATCCTGTTTCTGGATCCANAGTTNACAAGCTTCGCATTTTNAAGTTAGTCNAAGGCATTGTTAAGGATTTTATCAATGAAATTATTTTGGGCTGTCCTTGGTGANGCTTGCTGTACTGGGCATTTGGTACGAAGGATCGGTGCTGGACAAAGTGCTGTTGGCACAGATTTTCACCGAACATGATATCTCCGCCGTGATCCACTTTGCAGCGCTCAAGGCGGTAGGCAAAAGTGTTGAACAACCACTTGCGTATTTTTTAACTAATATCACCGGTCTTTTATGCCTCCTTGAAGCGATGAAGACCGAAGGCATTAAACATTTGGTGTTTTCCTCCTCCGCCACCGTCTATGGTGAGCCAGAACAGGTGCCCATCAGCAAAACTGCTCCGCTGCAATTTACAAACCCCTATGGGTTCACCAAAGTCGCCAGCGAGCAAATACTGACCCAAGCTGCGGCCGCGGACCCTTGGGCTTTTGGCGAGCTGCGCTATTTCAACCCAGCCGGCGCCCATCCCAGCGGATTAATTGGCGAAAATCCCTTCGACATTCCCAACAACCTCATGCCCTATATCGCGAAGGTCGCCAGCGGCGCACTGCCGCATCTCAATGTGTTTGGCAATGACTACGACACCCGCGACGGTACAGGCGAGCGCGATTATATCCATATCTGCGATCTGGCACAGCGCCATGTGTTATCCGTGCAAAACTGCTTTCCACCCATGAGGGCATGTGGTGAACCTGGGCACGGGCCAGGCCTATTCCGTTCTGGAAATGAACGCCACCTATGGCGAGGCCGTCGGCCGAGACCTGCCCTATGTCATCGCCCACCGCCGCCCAGGCGACGTTCCAACTTGTCTGGCCGATGCGCGCAAAGCGAAGAAGGTTTTAGGCTTTGAAACCCAATTCGGTCTGGCTGATATGTGCCAAAGCTCCTGGAATTGGATCGAAACACAGGCCCGCAGCTAGGCTGCCCTCTGCGGTAGAACGGCCCCAGGGTTCAAAATTCCTTCGGGATCCAACGTATCTTTGATCTGGCGCATAAGTTGCAATTTCACAGGATCACCAAAACGCGCAATATCCGCCACCTTGAGCCGACCAACGCCATGCTCCGCAGAAACAGATCCTCCTAATTCATGCGTCAGGCGATGCACCTCTGATTGCAAATCTGCCCGCATATCGCGGTAGTTTGAAGCGGGCGCACCCTCAGCAGGGAACAGGTTGTAGTGAAGGTTCCCATCTCCGAGATGCCCAAAACAATTGATCCGGATGTCGCCAAAACGGGCCAGAGCTTGAGGCATCTTGGTGATAAAACCAGCAATTTCTGACAATGGCAACGAAATGTCCGACGAGCAAATTGCGCCAATTGCGCGGTTGGCAAGAGGAATAGTCTCCCGCAAGCTCCACAAATCTTGCGCTTGCTGTGCAGATTGGGCGATCACCCCATCAAGGATTATGTCTGAGGCCTGATCGAAGAGGGCTTCAATCGCCTGTTCCGCCCCTGTGCCATGCGACACACCAAGATGCAACAGAACCGACCAATCGGGCGGCGAGGACCATGGCTGACGCATCTGCGGGTGGGTCTCGGCCAAAAAGCGCAAGCCCTGTCCAGAAATCAACTCAAACGCCGAGATGCTTTCACCCAATAAGCCTTTGGCACGCCCCAATAGTTTCAGCGCCGCGCTCGGACTGTCTACCGTCAAAAGCGCCGTACCCTCAGATTGCGGACGGGGTGCCAGCTTGAGACTCGCTGCGGTGATGATGCCCAAAGTGCCCTCTGATCCGATAAGCAAATGCCGCAGATCATATCCGGTGTTATCTTTGCGCAGTCGTTGAAGACCGTTGAAAATTCGGCCATCGGCCATCACCGCTTCAACCCCGAGGACTTGGTCGCGCGCCATGCCATACCGCAGGACATTTACCCCGCCGGCATTGGTAGAAAGCAATCCACCAATCTGCGCCGTGCCCTCAGAGGCCAACGATAATGGAAACAATCGACCCATATCCGCCGCGCTCTGCTGAACCTCCGCCAGTACCGCACCAGCTTCAGCCACCAGAAC
>NYTV01000002.1 GCA_002683685.1 Paracoccaceae bacterium | reverse complement strand
AAGGCTTCCACATATATGGCCATGAGTTTTGAAACGACCCAGTTATTTGAAAGGCGCAGTACCCCGGCGATGACGCCCAAAATGGTGGCGCTCACACAGGCCAAAAAGGCCACTATCAGCGTATTCACAGCCCCCACCATAGAGGCGCGGCCATGGCTCATCTGATTGTTATATTCGATAGGCATTTGATTTATGTCGTAGCCAGCTGTCTCGCCAAAAAATCTCCAGCTGATGTTCAGACCCGCGTCAGCAAGATTCGACAGAAGATTAGAAATTAGATAGCCCATCGCAAAAATAAGTCCGATCAGCGCAATCACTTGAAATGTGGTTGATCGGTAGCGGGTATCATTTATCAACATTGACAAGCTGAACTTGCTCGTCCCTGTTTGCGTCGTTGATGACATGGAATTTTTCCCTGAGTTTCTGAATTTATTTTGAATTTTATATTTTCAGATTTGTCTTAGGCTTAGACGTGAAAAGGGCGCAGACTTCGCTGCGCCCAATCCAAAAAGTGCTTAGCGGAATGGTGGTGAATAAATCAGACCACCGTCTTTCCACTGTGCGTTCAAACCGCGGGCCAAGCCGATGTTTGTTGCAGCACCGATGTTGCTTTCGAACACTTCACCGTAGTTACCACCGGACATGATAGCGCGTTTTGCCCATTCTGCGTCCAGACCGAGCATTTCGCCCAAAGTGCCTTCAGAGCCCAACAAACGGTTGATTTCTGGGTTGTTTGTGCCCGCAGACATCTCAGCGATGTTGTCAGAAGTCACACCCAGCTCTTCAGCTGTGATCAAAGCGTTCAAAGTCCAGCGCGCGATATCGCCCCAGTCGTTGTCGCCGTGACGTACCAATGGACCGAGTGGCTCTTTGGAAACCACGTCAGGGAGAACAACATAGTCGTCTGGATTCGGGAAGTTTGCACGTTGAGCGGCCAAAGCGGAACGGTCAGTTGTGTAAACATCGCATGAACCAGCGAGGAACAATTGAGCCGCTTCTGCACCAGTTTCGATTGGCACTGGCTCGTAAGAGATGCCATTCGCACGGAAGAAGTCAGCCAAGTTCAGCTCTGTTGTTGTACCAGTTTGGATACAAACAGTCGCGCCATCCAATTCAGCCGCTGAGGATACACCCAAAGAAGCTGGAACCATGAAGCCTTGACCGTCGTAATAGTTTACGCCGACAAATTCAAACTTCAGGTCAACGTCGCGAGACATAGTCCAAGTTGTGTTACGGGCGAGCAGATCGATTTCACCTGATGCCAAGGCGGTGAAACGTGTTTTACCAGTTGTTGGAACGAATTCAACAGCCATGTTGTCGCCCAAAACAGCAGCAGCAACAGCGCGACATACAGCAACGTCAAAGCCCTGCCAAACGCCATTTGCATCAGGCTCAGCGAAGCCTGGTACACCTGTGGTCACACCACAGTTCAGTTTGCCGCGTGCTTTAACATCATCGAGGGTGCCAGCGGACGCCAAGCCAGCCGCCAGGCCAGCTACAGTCAATGCACCAAGAAATACGGTTTTTTTCATTTTTACCTCATCCTGTTTTCCACCCCTAAGGGGCGGTCTAATCCAATTAATTTAATTGGCATGAATGCGAGAGTTTCCTCTGCAATGATAGACAATGACAAGTTTTAGGTCAGCCGGTCAAGAGATCACCGCAAAAATCGGTGCTTTTTGCTTATTATTTCGTTAAAATGGGACATAAAAATTTGTGTACATTTGTATACTGCGCGACTTAGCTCATTTTATAGAATCGGTGGGCGTGCGAAAATGCCAAATGCTTCAAACTTGCCGCTGCGTCAGCTTCGTCATCCTGACCCCACTGCTCAATTTGCCAAAGTTCATCGAGTCGCGAACGGGTCCAAAGATCGTTAATGGCAAACGCCTCTGCCTGTGCCGCTAGCCCAATCACCAAGGATCCAGACATGCTGACAAGATCATGAAGCGCGGTCAATTGAAACGGGGATTGCGCCACGACACATGCGGTTAGGTTGGCCACCGCATTCGCCGGTTGCGCCACATGCATCACCCCTTCAGCGGTCCGCAAAGGCGCATCTAGAGTTTCAGCCGCCCAAGCCAAAAGCGGGTCCCATGCCTCTTTTTGCCGGGCCACCAATTCTATGGACGCAGGGGCCCGGTAACAGAGCAAATCATTTTCGCCATAAGCAGCAATCAACTGCGCCACTTCAGCCCGTTGCGGCGTCACCTTATCTAGNGCGGCATTTGCCGAGCGCGTGGTGGGCATCTTNTGCNGNTCAATTTTCTCGTCTTGCGCCTCCCACTCNGCCGCAATNGCCTCTGCCATAGCTTGGCTCGGCACNGCCAGGGTCGCCTTNGCAGGCGTTTTGACCAAACGCTTATCAAGCAAGATCACATAGTCTTTGCCCCGCAGATCTACAGTCACATCGCTCCAAAATCGTTTTGCAGCCCAATCGCTCATATCTCACCCCATAGGTTTTGAACTTCCAGCACCAGTTGTGCATAATCAGCAACCGTGCGATCCGCCCGCGCACGCAAGGCTTGCTTTGAATGATACCCCCAGCAGACGCCAATCGTTTTTAACCCAGCAGTCCGGCCCATTTGCATATCAAAAGTTGTGTCACCGATCATCACCCCGCGCGCGGCGCCACTTTCCGCCATCGCTTGCAAAACCATCGAGGGATGCGGCTTGGATGGATGATCATCCGCCACTTGCGTGGTTACAAAACGCCCGGCCAAATCAGGATTGGACAAAACATGGCGCAACCCACGGCGCGACATCCCTGTGGCGATACCCAAGACAATATCATCCGTGTCTTTCAGAACGTCTAAACACGCCAGAGTCCCCGGATAGAGTGGTGAGGCAGAGGCCGATCGCAGGCGCGCGAAACTGCCTTTATAGGCCTCAACCAACAGGCCGCGCTCTTGTAAACCCATCTCGGGACAAAGCTGCGCGAAGGCTTCCGCCAGTGACAAACCGACAATAGCCAATATCTCAGAGGCCGGCGGCACGACCAGACCGCGCACCTTAAACGCAAGTTCCATCGCGCCCAAAATATGGGACTGGCTGTCGATCAGCGTGCCATCCACATCAAATAGAACCAAAGTCCGCGGTCGGCTCATTCATCGCCCTCAAATGGATCCAGTTCCACATCGCGCGGATCCCATTGCATCTGATCCCAGGTGCGCTGCATATGCTCGGGCAAAGGGGCGGTAAAGGACAGCATTGCACGAGTCACAGGATGCTCCAGCCGCAAATGCCTGGCATGGAGATGCATCTTTTTGCTGATATCGCCGCCCAATTGCGCTCCCCACCCATGCCCAAGATTTTCTTGGCTCGATCCACCATATTTGCCGTCCCCAACAATGGGGTGCCCTATTTCGGCCATATGCGCACGCAGCTGATGCGTCCGTCCAGTCACGGGGACCAAAGCCACCCAAGCCGCCCGGCTGCCGAGCGGCGATAAAACCGCATAATCTGTGGTAGCACGCTTCGCCCCCGGGGTTGTCGCGACCTCATTGGGATGCAGGCAGTGCATTTTCTCGCCCTCACCATAGCTACCACGACCGCCAGCTTTGACCAACCCATATTTCACTATGCCCATTTTCGGATGCGGCACGCCAGCGACAACGGCCCAATAAATCTTGCGTGTCTCGCGGTGGCGAAAGGCCTCAGCCAAAGTCGCCGCCATCTGCCGGCTGCGCCCTAGAATCAAAACTCCGGAGGTATCCTTATCCAAACGATGCACAAGCCGCGGGTTTTCGTGATTGCCGAACCGCAACGCAGGGGTGAGGCCGTCCACATGGCGATGCTGTTTGCTGCCCCCCTGCACCGGCAAACCCGGCGGTTTGTTCAGCGCAATAATATGCTCATCACGGTACAGAACGCAGGATTGAATCATTTTGGCATCTGCATCAGAGATTTTTTTGTCGACGATGGCCGGTGCCGGCGTATCCGGCAAAGGCGGGATGCGGACCACTTGCCCCACTTCTACCCGCATATTGGACTTCACCCGCCCCCCATCTACGCGGATATCGCCCTTACGACACATCTTTTCAATCTGGCCCTGCTGCACCTGCGGAAAAAGGCGGCGGAACCAACGATCCAAGCGCTGATCGCCATCTCCCTCATTCACTTCCAAAAGCTGTACTCGGCTCATGCCCATATTCCTCGTGCAATCATCAGGCCCAAAATCAAGCCTCCTATCGAAAGGACCACCGATAGGGTGACATACCCTAGCGCTTGCCCCATGCTGCCGCGTTCAAATAGTGTCACCGCCTCCAAGGAGAAGGCAGAAAAGGTTGTGAACCCACCAAGCAGGCCCGTCATGATCAATGGGGTCAAATGGGTGACACCGCGTTGCGCCGCATAAACCACAAACAGCCCAATCGCAAAAGAGCCCAAGATGTTGACCGTCATCACCGCCAGTGGAAATCCCGGTCCCACAAGACGCAAGATTCCCACTGCGGCCAAAAACCGAAGCACTGCGCCAATCGCTCCTCCAAGAGCCACCTGTAAAACTGTCGTAAGCATGTGGGTGCAATGTGCTCAGCCAGACGGTTTGTCAACCTTTACGGCGGTTGCGCAGCTTTTCGAAATAGGCAAGACGTTTTCGCAACTCTCGTTCAAACCCCCGCTCCACAGGCGCATAGTAACTCTGGCGTTCCATCCCTTCCGGGAAGTAATCTTGCCCGGAAAATCCATCTTCCGCATCATGATCATAGGCGTATCCAGCGCCATAGCCTTGATCCTTCATCAAACCGGTCGCGGCATTGAGAATATGTTTGGGAGGCGGTTGAGATCCGGTTTGCTTGGCCTCTCGCAGCGCGGCCTTATAGGCCACATAGGCTGCATTCGATTTTGGGGCTAGAGCGAGATAGGTCACGGCCTGCGCCAAAGCCAACTCCCCCTCAGGACTACCTAACCTCTCGTAAGTTTGCCAAGATTGCAAGCAAACCTCTTGCGCTTGTGGATCTGCCAAACCTATGTCCTCCACAGCCATGCGTGTCAGACGCCGGGCCAAATAGCGCGGATCCTCACCACCCTGTACCATCCGCGCAAACCAATAGAGCGCCGCATCTGGGTCAGAACCACGAATAGATTTGTGCAGGGCCGAAACCAAATTGTAATGGCTGTCGCCAGATTTGTCGTAGAGAGCGGCGCGGCGCATCAAACGTTTGGACAGGGCGCTCCGGCCCATGGGCTCCTGCAGCCCCCAAGCCAAGATTTGTTCAATCAAATTGAGCAGGCTGCGCCCATCGCCATCGGCCATTTCCAAAAGCGCGCTGCGCCCGCCTGCGTCCAACGGTAAGGCAGCGCCCGTCTCCATTTCAGCCCGCTGCGCCAGAAGCTCCAGCTCATCATCGGACAGAGGCTCTAACACCAGAACCTGCGCCCGTGATAGAACGGCGGCATTTAATTCAAAGGAGGGGTTTTCAGTGGTGGCTCCCACCAGAACCAGCGTACCATCCTCCATCAGTGGCAGGAAACTGTCTTGTTGGGCCTTGTTGAAACGATGAATTTCATCGACAAAGAGTAGCGTTCCCGGACCATTGTCACGCCGGTTTTGCGCCGCTTGAAATACTTTGCGCAACTCCGGCACGCCGCTGAAAATTGCGCTGATCTGCACAAATTTCAGATCTGTCTCCTCGGCCAAGAGCCGCGCGATGGTGGTTTTGCCCACGCCCGGTGGCCCCCAAAAGATAATTGAGCCGAGTGCATTGGCCTTGAGCATCACAGTCAAAGGAGCTTCTGGCCCCAAAATCTGCCTTTGACCAATCACATCGGCCAAGAGCCTCGGACGCAACCTGTCCGCCAAAGGGCGCGGCGCATCTGAGGCGGGCAGCTCTTCGCCCGGCGTATCGAATAAATCCATCATGCCGACACCCTAAGCGAGCGGCAGGCAAAGGGAAATATCCAACCGACCTATCGAGCCGAGCATGGATTAAAATAAATCATAAGAGGCAGCGCGTTGAAAGGCTTCTGCGGTGCTGCGCCCACGGAGGTGCTGACGGGCTGCGGTGATCCGCGCCTTCAATGCGCTTTGTGAAATTTGCAAAGCATCCGCAGCATCTGCGTAGCGATGCCCTTTAGCAATCAAGCGCAGCGCCTCCACCTGCGCGGGTGTAAGCGGCCTGGGCGGCATCAACCGCCGATGCAAATCTGTGATGAGCACCTCAGCCTGCGCCAGTTCTTCATCGGTCAATTCGCGATCCGGTCTGGCCACACTGCCAATGGTGTGCGCATCAAACGGACCGGTTGACACGGTCGCGCCATAGACCAAACCATGCGCCCTGGCCTGCCCCAAAATATCAAAAGGATCGGAAAGTGTGATTGCACTCCAGCGCAAACATCCGACCTCGGATAAGCCCCAGGCCACCACCGGATCACGCAACGCATAGGCCTGTGCCGTATAATGTGCGACCCAGCTTGCGGGGTAGCCGAGCAATCGGTGCAGCGGTGTCGTGTCTTTGATGTGCAGCCCGATGTGAAAGCCAGCCGGCACCAAACGCTTCAATTCAACGCATTCACGCTCAGAAGAAAAATCCCAAACCATACATAAACGCAAGGCCCTGAATACTGCGATCTGCCCCCTGCGGCTTGTGCCAAGAACATGCCACACGCGATAAGCCAAAATGCTCAAAAAATCGTAAAACTCTGCCTCCAGACTAGAGCCTGCTGCACGCACTGTCACGCGCCGCAAGCCCAAGCAAAAGTATAGGGGAGGAACGAAAAAGACCCCCGCAGGGCGGAGGTCTCAAAATCATGTCGATCGTGAAGTGCGCTTATTCGTCAGCGGCTTCCAAGCGGGCCTTGTCAGCCGCGCCTTTTGCATCTACGTCGCGGTCAACAAACTCGATAATCGCCATGGGCGCCATGTCGCCATAACGAAAACCCGCTTTCAAAACGCGCACATAGCCACCTTGGCGCTCTGCGTAGCGCGGGCCGAGCACGTCAAACAATTTTGTGACATGCATATGCTGTTTCAGGCGGCTCATCGCCTGACGGCGCGCATGCTCATCACCGCGTTTGCCCAAAGTGACAAGCTTCTCGATGATGGATTTCAATTCTTTGGCTTTTGGCAAAGTCGTTTTGATCTGCTCATGTTCGATCAAAGACCCAGCCATATTCGCAAACATCGCCTTGCGGTGTTCGTGAGTTCTATTCAGGCGGCGGTAACCACGGGCGTGACGCATTTTATTTCTCCGTTTACATTTTGCTTTGTCTGGGGGCTCATGCGAGTGAACCCCTCCCTATTGGGGCGGTATTGCCCAGTCGTATGGAAGGCGGGGACAAGCCCCGCCTGCCGGTTTAGAAGTTATCTTCGAGCTTCTTGGCCAGATCTTCGATATTATCGGGCGGCCAATCCTCGACATCCATACCAAGATGCAGCCCCATTCCGGACAGAACCTCTTTGATCTCGTTCAGAGATTTCCGGCCAAAGTTTGGCGTGCGCAGCATTTCTGCTTCTGTTTTTTGGATCAAATCGCCAATGTAAACGATATTATCGTTTTTCAGGCAGTTTGCAGAGCGCACAGAAAGCTCCAATTCGTCGACCTTTTTCAAAAGCAACGGGTTGAATTCCAAGCCGTCATCTTCCGATGCCGCATTGGCGCTTTCCGGTTCGTCGAAATTCACAAAGATCGAAAGCTGGTCTTGCAAAATCCGCGCGGCATAGGCCAAAGCATCATCTGGCGTCAACGAGCCATCTGTCTCCACTTTCAAAGTCAGCTTATCATAATCCAAAACCTGCCCCTCACGGGTCGGCTGCACATCATAGCTTACTTTTTTCACGGGCGAATAGATCGCATCGACGGGAATTAATCCAATAGGTGCGTCCTCGGGACGGTTTTTATCCGCAGCCACATAACCTTTACCGGTGTTCACAGTCAGTTCCATAAACAGATCGGCGCCTTCGTCGAGGTGACACAGGATATGCTCTTTGTTCAAAACTTCGATGCCGGCGGATTCAACGATGTTACCAGCAGTTACGACACCAGGGCCTTTGGCTTGGACTGTCAAACGCTTGGTGCCTTCAACATCCATACGGATCGCAACACCTTTGAGGTTCAAAACGATATCAGTCACATCTTCACGAACACCCGCAACGCTGGAAAATTCATGCAAAACGTTGTCAATCTGCACGCTGGCAATCGCAGCGCCCTGCAAAGACGACATCAGAACGCGGCGCAAAGCGTTGCCTAAAGTGAGACCAAAGCCCCGCTCAAGGGGTTCGGCGATCAATGTCGCTTGACGGCTCGGATCATTGCCCGGCTTCACTTCAAGCTGCATTGGCTTAATCAATTCGGCCCAATTCTTGTGGATCATGCGGTCCTCCATTCTTGTCTTTGCTCCATGTCCCAAAATCAAAGACGCTCGAGGGAAAAAACTACCAAAGGGCATGCGAATTCCGCGTGCCCTTTGGTCAAAATAGTTATACGCGGCGACGCTTTGGTGGGCGGCAGCCGTTGTGCGCCATAGGCGTCACGTCACGAATAGATGTGATGTTCAAACCCAGTGCTGCCAAGGCGCGCAGAGCGCTCTCACGGCCTGAACCTGGACCTTGCACTTCGACTTCGAGAGTTTTCACACCATGATCCTGAGCTTTTTTGCCAGCATCTTCCGCCGCCATTTGAGCCGCATAGGGCGTAG
>NYTV01000015.1 GCA_002683685.1 Paracoccaceae bacterium | reverse complement strand
GCCCATATGCGAATTGTTTCCAACAGGTAGGGTCAGCATGATCAGCCCAAAACACAAGCGCGGCTCATGACAGCCCAGCGCAGCCAAGCCACCATTGGCCTCACACTCGCCATTTTTGGTGCGCTTTTGTTGACGCCCGATACTTTGTTCATGCGCCTGTCGCAGCTCGATGGGCTCAACATGTTACTTTGGCGCGGCGGCCTCAGCGGATTGGCCTATTTCATGATCTGGTTATGGATGCGCGGCCCGCGCGATCTGTCTAATATCTGGACCCGCAACTTTGCTATAATTGTTGCCTGTCAAACCGGTAATGCGGCATTATTCAGCCTCGCTATTGCCGTCG
Source organism: Paracoccaceae bacterium (assembly GCA_002683685.1). Taxonomy (GTDB): domain Bacteria; phylum Pseudomonadota; class Alphaproteobacteria; order Rhodobacterales; family Rhodobacteraceae; genus Planktomarina. Next base: position 11,400 of record NYTV01000015.1, on the reverse strand, counting down.
CGCCCGTGACTGTTGTTCTGATAGGCGTGGCCACCGTACCAATTTTCGCCGCTATTTTGTCGCGCTTCATGTTGGGTGAAGCCCTGTCAATGCGCACGCTTGTCACCGCCGCCCTCGTCTTTTTGGGCCTATTTATCTGTGTACTGGGCAGTGATGACGGGCAAGTTAAGCTCGACCTCATCACGCTCATCGGTGCAGGCCTGGGGCTGGGCGTGGCCTTCAGCCTGGCGATGAATTTCACAATAATCCGCAAAGACAAAGAGGTGCCCTTTATTCTGGCCATCGCCGTTGGTGCCATTGCCGCCGCCGGGCTGGCAGCTTGTTTTATGACCACACTCGCATGGCCGCCTCTCCCACAGATGGCCGCCATTGCTTTAACCGGTATTTTCATCCTTCCACTTTCTTTTGTGACCCTTTCTTTTGCGGCCCGCTTTGTTCCCTCCTCCACCGTAAGTCTGATCATGTTGCTCGAAACAGTTTTAGGCCCTCTATGGGTTTGGTGGGGTATTGATGAGGCCCCCAGCGCCATGATGTTGATTGGTGGTGGCATCGTCTTGACCTGTCTGGCTGTTTTCTTGATCCTCGAGGGCCGCCGCGCCGGTTAAACCATACGCAGGACAGCCGCCAGCGATCCCCAAACCACAGTAAAATTTAATGATCGACAAAAAGGATGTCGGGTCCTAGCTTCGATGCGAGGAGATTAACCATGATCCATTATGAAACGGCCGCATCAGACTTTCCGCTTAGCACCACAAGCGTAACAGAACGTGTCTTCGAAGGGCTGACGCCGCGGCTGGATGATGTGGTAATTATTGATGGGGTGGATGGGCGTAGATTCACTGCCGGTGTCGTGATAGATCACGTCAAACGCTTGGCTGGTGGGCTGCGCGCAGCCGGCCATGTGCCGCAAAAGCCTGTTGCCCTCATGGCGCCAAATTCACCCGAATATTGCATTATTTTTCATGCGATTGCTTGGGCAGGCGGCACTATCACAACTTTAAATCCGACCTACACAGCGCATGAAATTCGCCATCAGCTGCGGGATTCAGGCGCGGGGCTTTTGATTACCGTTCCCGCAACACTCGCTGTCGCCAAAGAGGCGCTGAAAGAGCTGCCAGAGGTACAGATTTGCGTCATCGGTAGCGCCGACGACGACGACAGCGACAACTGCCAGAGCCTGTCCGAGCTATACGGCACCGCACAAGAACAGCAATACCCCGTTGATTTGGACAACCACAGCGTTGCTTTGCCCTATTCCTCGGGCACCACCGGCCTGCCGAAAGGGGTGTGCCTATCACATCGCAGCCTCTCGATGAATATCGACCAAACCGCCAAGGGCGCGGAATTTCAGGCCGGTGAGACCGCCGCCGCCTTCCTGCCCTTCTTTCACATCTATGGTATGACCGTGTTGATGAATATGCATCTGGCCTGTGGCGGCGTTCTGGTCACCATGCCGCGGTTCGACTTGGAAGTTTTCCTGCGTATTTGCCAAGACCACCGCGCCCGGCGTATGTGGATCGTGCCGCCGGTTGCCCTTGCCTTGGCCAAGCATCCCCTAATCGATGACTATGATCTAAGCGCATTGGAGCAAGTTTTTTCGGGCGCCGCACCCATGGGCAACGCCCTGTCTGACGCAGTGGCCAGTCGCTTCAACTGCGCCATGCTACAGGGCTACGGCATGACCGAGCTGGCACCTGTGTCCCATATTACCCCTCTCAGCACCCCACGTTCAGGCGCCTCTGGGCTTGCGGTCCCTAACACCCGCTGCCGAATTGTCAGCCCCGAGACTGGTGCCGACTTACCACCGGGAGAAGAAGGCGAGCTTTGGATCAAAGGCCCGCAGGTCATGATTGGCTATCTCAACAATGAGAAAGCCACCAAAGACACGCTGACCGCTGATGGATGGCTGAAAACCGGTGATATGGCGATCATAGATGCGGATGGGTATATGTTCGTCGTGGATCGCCTTAAAGAGCTGATCAAATACAAAGGGTTTCAAGTGGCCCCGGCAGAATTGGAGGCCACTTTGGTCGCCCATCCACAAATTCAAGATGCAGCGGTGATTGGCCAACACGATGAAGAGGCGGGCGAAATACCCGTCGCCTTCGTCGTGTGCCAAGACCCTGCCCCCAGCCAGGGAGAGATCCAAGCCTATGTCGGGTCGCAGCTGTCCCATTACAAACAGCTGCACCGCGTCACTTTCGTCCAATCAATTCCGAAATCGCCCTCGGGCAAAATCCTGCGCCGATTGCTGCGAGACAGCCATGGCTATGAAACCGCACCGCGGTCTCAAGCAAGATAGGCAAGTGAAAACAAAGACAAAACCGAGGTCCAGATAATCACCGGCGCGATGGTATCTGTGCGCACTTTGTAAAGCATAGCCAGTGCAAAAGCCATAGCACCCGAAGGCCCGGCGCCGTTAAGCAAGAGCAGATCATTCCAAAGTTCTGGCCGCGCACCCAAGGTCAGCACCGAAACGACAACGGCGGGCATGAGAAACAACTTGAGGCCAGCAACAGCGGCCACTTTTTTGGTCGGCCAGAGGCTGTGCCCAGAAAGGATCACCCCAAGAGCAAAGAGTGTTAAAGGCGCAGCACCCGCACCAGCAAACTTACAAGCCACCAAGAGCGGCTCAGCGGCGACCAACCCCAGAGCATTACTGCCAAGACCCACGGCGATCGCAATCAAAACTGGATTTTTCACCAAGCTCAGCAAGCTTTGCCCGACCGATTTCCCGCGATTGGCCAGTAACTCCGTGGTGATAATGAAAAATGCGAAGGTCACAGTGGCGTCCCAAACCACCGCAGCCATGATCGGGACATTGCCCCCACTGCCATAAATCAACGCGGAAATGGGCCAGATATACAGCAAGGAATTGACGAAAACCGTTGCCATAGCCAGAAGCCAAGCCTCTAGAAACTCACATTTGAATAGAAAAATCGACAGAAGCAAGCTGGTCAGAAAGACAATAATTTGGGCCAGGGCATAAAGTGCAATGGCGTCAAAGTAGAAACTACCGAGATCTACCCCGTTGACCAGAGGAAAAATCAAAGCGGGCTGCAAGATCAGAAAGGCAATACGGTTAAGCGTGCGCGCCTCAGCAGTGGAGACAAAGCGCATCCGCCCCATTGCAAACCCCAGCACCATGACCGAGAACACCGGCAGAATATTATGGGTAAGAATGGTTAGCAATTTGTGCTCCTGAGACCGCACGGCCCCGTGCACGGTCGGCCTATAAGAGGAAGCGCGGGGGGCAGCAATAGGGTAAATGGATGCCCGTCCCAGGTAGTGGACCGTTGTCGCGCAATGCGACGCCTAGATATGTATGCCGAACAGATACCCCACGCTGGTGGTTACAGCCATCGCCAGAACACCCCAGCCAATCACCCGCACCATCGCAGGGCGCATCTGGGCCCCACCGAGCTTCGCGCCGAGGGCACCAAGACCTGCCAAAGCGCCCACGGTCACCGTCCACACGGTTGGGACAATCCAATCCGATGGTACCACAACCGCCGCCAAAACCGGAATCGCAGCCGCCACGCTAAAGGTCAGGCCAGAGGCAACGGCGGCCTCTAGTGGGTTGGCGCTGTGAAGCTCCGACAGTCCCAACTCATCGCGAANATGNGCGCCGAGNGCGTCATGNTNTGAGAGCTCTTGNGCCACTTTGCGGGCCGTATCTTCGGTCAGCCCNCGCAGGCGGTAAATTTCAACCAGCTCNTCAAGTTCTGCNGNCGGCATATCCCGCAGGGCCGCCTCCTCNCGNTTGATATCNGCACGTTCCGTATCAGATTGCGAAGCCACCGAGACATACTCACCCGCCGCCATGGACATTGCGCCAGCCACCAGACCCGCCACACCGGCCACAAAGACCACCCGCCAATCCGGTTCAGCAGTTGCCACCCCCACCAGCAAGGAGGATACAGAGACAATCCCGTCATTCGCACCCAGCACAGCCGCGCGCAACCAACTGTTGCGGTTGACGTAATGCGGATCATCTGGATGGGCGCTTGGGTGAGACATGTGGTTTATCTTCCTACGATTTGGCGGTATAAAAATATGCTGCCGATAACTTCTCAACGTGGCGCAAAAAGAAAATAGAGCACATTATAGAGCAGCGCAGCATCGCACCAGATCGGCCTAGCTGATCCGGCGCAGCAGCGGGCAGGTTTCAGAATTTGACACGCCGGGCAGTTCCCGAATTCGCGAAAGAATACTGTCAAATTCATAAAGACTTGTTGTCTCTAACTCGATCACCAAATCCCAGACCCCGCAGGTGCGGTGCAAAGAGGTGACCTCCGGCAAGCGCTGCAATGCCTTTTGCACAGAATTAGCCGTATTGCCGCGCACCTCAATCATCATGACGGCCCGCACCAGCTCATGGGTTTCCAGCCCACCCAAATCAATCGTGAAGCGTTTGATCACACGGCTGTCAATTAAACGTGTGAGTCGTGCCTGCACGGTGCCACGCGCCAGCCCCAACACAGCAGCCAGCGTCGTGACCGACGCCCGACCATCAATTTGCAACCGCGCAATGATTTTTCGGTCAATATCATCTATATTGATCATTTTGTATATTTGCCTGACTATTTTGAGCAATTCTTATATGAATTGAACAATATTTTAGCTGATTGTGCAATATCTGCATGGCACTTTGACTCAACTACTTTGACATCGGAGCGCAGCATGACACCTCATTGCACAATTCTAGGCTTGCCACTTCAGGCAGGGACAGGCCGCGGCGGCTGCCTTATGGGGCCAGACGCCTTTCGCACAGCCGGGTTGGGAGAGGTCATTACCAGCCAGGGGTTCGGCTTGACGGACCTGGGAAATCTCCCCTGTCCGGCCGCTGCAACCGAAGTAACCGGGCCCAAGCATTTAAAAAAACTGCCCGAAATTGTGGGATGGACGCGGGATATTCAAACCCATGCAGCCCAGCTGGCCGCGCAGGACACTTTTCCAATTTTCATCGGCGGCGATCATTCCATGGCAGCCGGAACCTTGACCGGCGTTGCACAGGCCGCGGCCGAGCGGGGACGGCCGCAATTTGTGCTATGGCTGGACGCGCATCCAGATATGAACACGCTCACCAGCAGCCTAAGCGGCCATTTGCACGGTACACCAATGGCCTATGCGCTGGGCTTGACCAGCTTTGAGGGAATTTTTCCACCCGTGCCGGCCCCCTTGGATCCAGCCAATATATGTATGATGGGGCTGCGGTCTGTGGATGAGGCGGAACATCGCTTCATCGCTGAAATGGGCATTGATGTCTATGACATGCGGCGCATTGATGAATTGGGCGTTGTTAAACCTATAGAGGCTTTTTTGAACCGCGTTGCGCAGGCCAATGGTCTGTTGCATGTGAGCTTCGATGTAGATTTTCTCGACCCCGATATCGCCCCCGCCGTCGGAACAACCGTGCCCGGCGGCGCCACATTCCGCGAAGCGCATTTGATCATGGAAATGATCCATGACAGCGGTCTGGCCAGCTCATTAGATTTGACCGAATTGAACCCTTTCCTCGACATCCGAGGGAAAACTGCAACGCTGATGTGCGATCTGACGGCCTCCCTTTTGGGCCGCAAAGTGCTAGATCGCCGAACAAGAGGTTTATGATATGACCGCTCCCAACCCCTCAGCTCTGGCCATTGTACCCTTTGTTTCGGTTCAAGACATGATGCGGATCGTCAATGAGATTGGCCCGCGCCAAATGTTGCGAGAACTTTGCGCCTATATCGAAGCAGATTTCCTGCGATGGGACATGTTTGACAAAACACCCCGCATTCCGGCCCATTCGGCGGAAGGCGTCATTGAGCTGATGCCAACCTCCGATGGGGCTTATTACGGGTTCAAATATGTCAACGGTCATCCCGCCAATATGGCACGCGGATTTCAGACGGTCACAGCCTTTGGCGTTCTGGCCAAAGTCTGCAATGGCTATCCGGTTCTGTTCACAGAAATGACCATCCTTACAGCCCTGCGCACCGCAGCCACCAGTGCGATAGCAGCGAAGTATTTAGCGCCGAGTTCTGCTCGGACGATGGCCATGATCGGCAATGGGGCGCAATGTGAATTTCAGGTTTTGGCGTTTCAAGAGATCCTAGGAATTGACACTATTCATCTGTTTGATATCGACCCAAAGGCCAGCGAGAAAGCAGCCCGGAATTTGCGCTCTACCGGCTTAAGTCTGCGCATCTGCACCAGCGCTGAAGAGGCCGTCGCCGGGGCTGATATCATCACCACCTGCACCGCAGATAAGCAAAATGCCACTGTCTTGACCGATAATATGGTGGGCTCTGGCGTGCATATCAACGCCATTGGCGGCGATTGTCCGGGGAAAACTGAACTGCACCAGGATATTTTGCACCGCTCGGATATTTTTGTCGAATATCCGCCGCAAACCCGTATCGAAGGCGAAATCCAAAGCCTGGCAGCCGAGCACCCTGTGACAGAGCTTTGGCAGGTCATTGCCGGGCAAAAAACCGGCCGCAGCACGGAGCGGCAAATCACGTTATTTGACAGCGTCGGTTTCGCCATAGAGGATTTTTCGGCTCTGCGGTATCTGCGCGATCAGTTGGAGCGCACCAGGCATTTTGCCGAGCTTGATCTTCTGGCCGACCCTGATGATCCGCGAGATCTATTTGGCATGGTCAACCGCGCCAAGGAGGCCTCGTGATGGATCAAATTCGCTCACAGATGCGCGACAAAGCCTATGCCTGCGACAAAGACGTAATGGAAAACCTAGCCGCGCTGGCGCCAAGCCCCGAGGCGCGCGCTGAAATTTCCCAGCAGGCCTGTGCCATGGTGCAAAAACTGCGTGCTGAGGCCAAGCCCTCTGTGATGGAATTGTTTTTGGCAGAATATGGCCTGTCCTCTGAGGAGGGCGTGGCCTTGATGTGCCTGGCTGAGGCCTTATTGCGAGTGCCCGATGCGGCCACCATGGATGCTTTGATCGAAGACAAAATTGCCCCGTCTGAATGGGGCAAGCATCTAGGAGAGAGCCATTCCACTCTGGTCAATGCCTCAACCTGGGCGCTTTTGGTCACGGGGCAGGTGCTGGATGCGCCTGACACCGGCATGGCCGGGTTGTTGCGCGGTGCAATCAAACGTCTCGGCGAGCCAGTCATCCGTCAAGCTGTGGCGCGGGTCATGCGTGAAATGGGGCAACAATTTGTCCTTGGTCAAACCATCCAGAAGGCGCTGAACCGCGCTGCACATTTCGAGGCAAAAGGTTATCTTTATAGCTACGACATGTTGGGGGAAGCGGCAATCACGGATGAGGATGCACGCGCCTACCATATGGCCTATGCCGATGCGATTGCCCAAATCGCCAAGGCCGCATCGGGCAAAGAAATTTCGGGCAATCCCGGCATCTCCATTAAACTCTCCGCGCTGCATCCCAATTATGATCTGCAACATCGCAGCGAAGTGATGGATGTATTGGTGCCCCGCGCGCGATCCTTGGCGCTTTTGGCGAAATCTGCCGGAATCGGATTGAACATCGACGCCGAAGAAGCCGCCCGTTTGGATCTCTCTTTAGATGTGATCGAAGCTGTCCTGTCAGAGCCAGGTCTTGCTCAGTGGGATGGGTTTGGGGTTGTGGTTCAAGCCTATGGCAAGCGCGCCGCCTATGTCATTGACTGGCTCTATGCATTGGCACGCAAATTAGATCGCCGCATCATGGTGCGTTTGGTCAAGGGCGCATATTGGGATACAGAGATCAAATTGGCGCAGGTTGAGGGGCTCCCCGGGTTTCCGGTGCTGGCCACGAAACCGCATACCGATATGCACTATATCTGCTGCGCCCAGAAATTGCTGGCAATGTCGGATCGCATTTACCCGCAATTTGCCACCCATAACGCCCATACCATCGCCGCCGTATTGCACAGTGCAACCTCGCAGAAGGTGAAAAATTTTGAATTCCAGCGCCTGCATGGCATGGGAGAAGCTCTGCATGAGCAAGTTTTGCAAGAGCATGGGGTGGCCTGCCGCATCTACGCGCCCGTTGGTCAGCATTCGGATCTTTTGGCCTATTTGGTGCGCCGACTCCTAGAAAATGGCGCCAATTCCTCCTTTGTGAATCAGATTTTTGACGCGGATGTCCCATCCGATGTGGTGGCAGCCGATCCTTTTGAAAAAAAGCATGAGACCGGCTCAAAAATTTCCCAACCAGCAGATATCTTCGCGCCAGAGCGCCCCAACTCCAAAGGATTTGATCTGTCAAATCCCGAGGTTTTGGCGCATCTTCAAGCCCAGCGCGCAAGACGCCAGACCTGGAGCTATGGCGATCTGGGCCAGCCTCATCCTGTACACAGTCCAGCCACGGGCGAGCAGATCGGACAGATCAAATTTCTATCAGCAGAACAGGCGCAGCAAATGGCTGCTGCTGCCACCCCTTGGCAGGCTACTCCAGCCCAGCGGGCCGCGACGCTGCGCAAAGCTGCAGATCTCTATGAACGCCATGCGGAGGAGTATTTTGCTCTGCTTACCCATGAGGCCGGTAAAACATTGAGTGACTGCATCGGTGAGCTGCGTGAGGCGGTGGATTTCCTGCGCTATTACGCGCATCAAGCAGAGCGACTTGGCTCCACCTCAGATGGTATTTTCACCTGCATTAGCCCTTGGAATTTTCCTTTGGCCATATTTACCGGACAAATCGCCGCCGCATTGGCCATGGGCAATGGGGTCTTGGCCAAACCAGCCGAAGCCACGAGTTTGATTGCAGTGCAGGCGACCGCGCTTTTGCATCAAGCCGGCGTGCCAAAAACATGCCTGCAACTGCTTCCCGGAGAAGGAGCTGTAGTGGGTCCGGCGCTCTGTGGCGCGCCCAATGTCTGTGGTGTTTGCTTCACCGGCTCAACCGCGACCGCCCAGGCGATCAATCGGGTTATGGCGGAAAAACTACCGCCACATGCTCCCTTGATTGCTGAAACCGGCGGGTTGAACGCTATGATTGTCGACAGTACGGCCCTCCTCGAGCAGGCGGTGCAAGATGTGATCGTCAGCGCCTTTCAATCCGCCGGTCAACGTTGTTCGGCACTGCGGATGCTCTATGTGCAAAGCGATATCACAGATGCGTTTAAGCGCATGTTATGCGGTGCGATGCGCGCGCTTGTGGTTGGCCCCCCGGAGGCGGCAGACTGCGATGTCGGGCCGGTGATTGATGCGGCAGCTCAAGCACGCATTGCTGCACATATCGCAGGCCACAAAGTAGTGTTTCAAACCACAGCCCCAGAAAAAGGCTATTTCGTTGCTCCGACGATCTTATCTGTAAGCGGAATGTCTGATCTGCAAGAGGAGATCTTCGGACCCGTACTGCATTTGGCCCGTTACGAGGCCAGAGATTTAGATCGGGTTATCAATGAAATAAACGCCAGCGGCTATGGGTTAACTCTCGGATTTCACAGCCGCATTGATGATCGGGTGCAAAAGGTTGTGAGCCGTGTCAACGTTGGCAATCTTTATATAAACCGCAATCAAATTGGCGCTGTCGTGGGTTCTCAGCCCTTCGGTGGCCACGGGTTGAGCGGCACCGGACCAAAGGCTGGCGGGCCGCGTTATGTGCCGCGCTTCGCGGCGCAAACCCTTGCGCCGGCCAAGGGTCCGTTACCCCCTGAGATGAGTTTGTCAGAACTCGAGCAAGCCTTTGCCCGCCAAGCCCCCGCGCAGCGCCAAACCACCGAGGATTTGCCGGGTCCGACAGGCGAATCGAACCGTTACCACTTGCGAGCCAAGTCACGAGTTCTATGCATGGGCCCCGGAGCTGAAACCCGAGCCCAAAGCGCCCGCGACATGGGCTGTTGTGCCATTGCCGCAGAGGTTGCGCTGTCTGATGTGACCAAAATCCCTGATTTGCAAGCTGTGGTCTATGCGGGCCCGCAGGCGCAGGCCCTGCGCCAAGCATTGAGCGCGCGTCGCGGTGCAATTACGCCCTTGCTGATGGATGAGACATTCCAAACCTGGCTGGTAAGCGAGCAATCCATTTGCATCAATACAACCGCCGCAGGAGGCAACCCCGACCTTTTGGCAGGTTGATCCGGTCAAGCCAGCATCAAACTGACAGGTGAGGGTCGCACCCCCCTCACCTAACAGATCGAGGATGCACCTGTTGTCTTTGATACGCCGAAAATTTGTTAAATGAATTTTGATAGCTTACGATTGAGCCTCATAAGAGCAATCATAAGAAACAGTAAAACGATCTGCCCCGCCATGTCACCGGAAGAATATCCGATGATCAAAATCCAGTTAACTGCACTGTCGTAAAGCATGGAATGCGCAACACCGTTGAGCACCGATGCAATCGCCGCGATCACCAAACACTCTTTCCAGGCAAAATCGAAGGCGCCTTTGTTCTGCGATCTGCTATATGTTTTGACCATTCTGACAGCTACATAAACCACGCTCAACGAGGCCACGGGGCTCAAAATCGTGAGGTCGATAGAACTTCCATAAACGCTGGTTGCCCACATGAGGTAGCTGGACGGAAGCAAGTATATGAGGCCGCGCCATCCCAAAAAATAAACCGCCAAGACCCGGATACCATGGGGTAAGAAAACCACACTAAAAACAATCGGCAAATGCGGTGCAAATATTTTTTGGAGGGGCATAACAAGCCCAGAAGTAATTGTATATGAACAGATATATCCAACACTCACCACAACGAAAGTGAGCCAATCGAGCTTAAGTTTCTGCAACACTATAAAGCCCGCGCTTTTTCTGCGGATTTCTCAGCAATAATTCCTTTTGCTCAAGCTGCTTCAATGCCCGAAAAAAGGTGGGTCGAGAAATCTTAGCGCTCAAGGGATGAGACAACAGTTGATGTGTTTGGAATTGCCCATCTGCATCAGATTGCTCGTGAGCCGCCATGAGCACTAATTTTTCAGGTTGCGATAGATCGCTCAATCCCAAATCGATTTCCATCTCAAAAATCAACTTGGCCAAGCGCGACAGCTGCTTCATTGCATCACTCATTACCTAAGCCTCACGTTAACACCTAACCTGAGTAGCAATTCGGCACTAATCTGGCAATCATTGTATGATCTTGCGGCTGATATATTGAAGACACTTATTTTAAGATAACAATTTCGTTAACTATAAATGCAGTAGATTTTAAATTTCTCTTACCTGACCATTCGGACCGCATTAGCGATCACTTCAACGCAAATTTACTACCTCCGGCGTTGCCCAGGGTCTTGTCTTGATCCGTTACATCTGCCAATTTTTCTGCCCCTTGGCCTCCCCCAAGTTTCTCGTCACGAGGTCGCAATTATCGTAACAATGGGTCGCAAATGTGATGGAAAAACACGGGAAACGCAATCATGGTCGCCAGGCATTCAGCGATGGCGTCGCTGGCGGGTGGCATATTCCACTTGCGCAAAATGGATCCTGAACGCAGGGATTTGT